>NZ_JBHJUO010000011.1:0-345624 GCF_042268445.1 Streptomyces sp. NPDC056169
CACAATCGCCCAGGCGAACCTGTGGGTGTAGATTGAGCGCTTCGCCGCGCGCGGGGACTTGCCCGTCCCGCGGCCCCGGCCGCGGGCGACACTGTCGCCCGCGGCCTTCGCCACCGACTGGCTGGGGGTGTCCACAGCCATCAGCCGGCCTGCCTTCCTTCTTCTTCCTGCGTCTTCGCTACTGCTGCGCCTGCGGCTTCGCCTGCGTCTTTCCCGCTACTTCCAGTCCTTCAGGAGCTTGCGGTAGGCGTCACCCGTCGCCTTGGCGCCCGCGTCCGGGGAGGTCTGGCCGGTGAGGACCTTGGTGTACTCGGTGACGAGCGGCGCGAAGAGGCTGCCGGTCTCCGGGATCCAGGGGCGCTCGACGGCCTTGTCGACGACCGGCTTGAAGAACGTGATCATCTCGTTGGTGGCGACGTCCGACTTGAGGTAGACGGACTGGCGGGTCGGGAGGAGGCTGAGCTCCTTCGCGACCGTGGCCTGCGTCTCGGCCGAGGTCATGTACTCGGCGAAGGCGTAGGAGGCGTCGAGGTTCTTGGAGCCCGCGTAGACGGCGAGGTTGTGACCGCCCTGCGGGGCGCCCTGACCGGCGGAGCCGGCCGGGACCGGGGCGATGCCCAGGTTGGCCTTGTCCTTGAACTCCTTGCCGGCGTAGGTGTCGGCGACGGCCCACGGGCCGTTGATCATCATGGCGACCTTGCCGTCCTTGAAGGCCGTCTGCATGTTGTTCCAGCCGTCGGTCGCGTCGGTCTTGGCCGCGCCCGAGTCGACGAGGTCCTTGACGACCTTGAAGCCCTTCACGCCGGCCTCGTTGTCG
This sequence comes from Streptomyces sp. NPDC056169, assembly GCF_042268445.1. Lineage (NCBI taxonomy): Bacteria > Bacillati > Actinomycetota > Actinomycetes > Kitasatosporales > Streptomycetaceae > Streptomyces > Streptomyces sp. NPDC056169. Next base: position 818 of record NZ_JBHJUO010000011.1, read on the forward strand.
ACGGTGACCGTCTTCTTCTCGGCGTCGACGAGGTTGCCGCCCTCGCCGTACAGGAAGGAGAGGAACCAGTACGCGTCGTCGCCGCGGAGGTACAGGCCGGTCTTGCCGGTCTTCTCCTTGATCTTGGCGGAGACGGTCTTGAGATCGGCGACGGTCTTGGGGACCTCGACGCCGGCGTCCTTGAAGATCTTCTTGTTGTAGAAGATGCCCATGGAGTCGATGACCTGCGGGACGCCGTAGGTCTTGCCGTTGTACTTGGTGGAGGCGGCGGCCTGCTCCAGGAAGTCGTCCGCGTCCTTCAGGGCCGTGGTGCCGTCCAGCGGGGCCAGGTAGCCGAGGTCCGCGAACTCGGGGGTCCAGGCGACCTCGGAGCGGATGACGTCGGGGGCGCCGGAGCCGGACTGGGCCGCGTTCTTGAACTTGTTCTGCGCCTCACCGAAGGGCACGTTCACATACTTGACGGTGACCTTGGGGTGCTTCTTCTTGAAGTCCTCGGCGACCTTCTTGAAGACCTTGTCCTCGGAGCCGACCGTGGACGTGTCCCACCAGGTCACGGTGCCGGAGAGCTCGCCGGAGCCCTTCGAGCCGCCGCCGTCCGAACCGCTGCCACTCCCGCACGCCGCCAGGGAAACGCCCAGGGCCGCGACCAGCGCGGTGGCCGCTATGCCACGCCGCATGTGAACTCCTTCAGTGATCCCGGGGAGACGAGGGGGTCGAACCTTCCTCATTGCGACCGCTCCCTCGCGGCGCTCCGGGTTGGCAGGAACGTAACAGGGATGAAAACGCGCCGAAAGACCTTGCGTGAAATTTCTGCAAGACCCGGGGATCGTTACATCCGCGTGTCCCGAAGGTTGCCGAAGGGTCGGTTGACAGGGGCCGGAGCAGCCCACTTCCGGACAGAACGCCCTCATGGCGGCGCACCGGCCTCCGGCGGTTCGCGCCGCAAGCCTTGCAAGACCTTGCGCAATCTCGCGACATCCGCCCCGAATCCACCCCGACGGGCGTTCGGTGGGCAATACGCGCTGTGACCGGTACAGTCCATCCTCATGACCGCGCGGCTTGCCGACATCGCAGCCCAGGCGGGGGTCAGTGAAGCCACAGTCAGCCGCGTGCTCAACGGCAAGCCCGGTGTGGCCACCGCCACCCGTGAATCCGTGCTTGCCGCACTCGACGTGCTCGGCTACGAGCGGCCCGTACGACTGCGTCAGCGCAGCGCCGGGCTCGTCGGCCTCATCACCCCCGAGCTGGACAACCCGATCTTCCCCGCGCTCGCGCAGGTCATCGGGCAGGCCCTGACCCGGCAGGGGTACACGCCGGTCCTCGCCACCCAGACCCCCGGCGGATCCACCGAGGACGAGCTCACCGACATGCTGGTGGAGCGGGGCGTCGCCGGCATCATCTTCGTCTCCGGGCTGCACGCCGACACCACCGCCGACATGACGCGCTACGACCAGCTGCGCGGCAAGGGCGTCCCGTACGTCCTCCTCAACGGCTTCTCCCCCAAGGTCCAGGCGCCCTTCGTGTCGCCAGACGACCGGGCGGCGATGCGGCTCGCGGTGACGCACCTGGCGGCGCTCGGCCACACCCGGATCGGGCTCGCGGTCGGCCCCAAGCGGTTCGTTCCGGTGCTGCGCAAGATCGAGGGCTTCCAGAAGGGCATGGAGGAGCGGCTCGGCCTCGGCCCCGAGGAGTCCGAGGAGTTGATCCAGCACTCCCTGTACACCCTGGAGGGCGGCCAGGCTGCGGCCGGTGCGCTGATCTCCCGCGGCTGCACGGCGGTCGTGTGCGCGAGCGACATGATGGCGCTCGGTGCGATCCGGGCGGCCCGGCAGCAGGGGCTCGACGTGCCCCGGGACGTCTCCGTCGTCGGCTTCGACGACTCTCCGCTCATAGCCTTCACGGATCCGCCGCTGACGACCATCCGCCAGCCCGTGCAGGCGATGGGCCAGGCCGCGGTCCGCGCGCTGCTCGAAGAGGTCGGGGGCACCCCGGCACCGCACTCCGAGTTCGTCTTCATGCCTGAGCTGGTCGTTCGCGGTTCGACGGCGTCGGCCCCGTCCTCCGGCTGAGGGTCTCCTGGGGGAGAACCCCTCCTTCTTGAGAGGGAGCGGGTGCGCTCGGAACCCGACCGGGGGATGATCGGTCGGAGGGACGGGATCTGGCAAACTCTCTGCCTATGGGTGAAACGACCGTGAAGAGTTTGGACGACCGGACGACCCCGTCGTCACCCATCGTGGCCGACGGCAGGTGGTCCCGCATGCGTGGGCGCGTACCGCGCCGACCCACGATCTGGTTCGAGATCGCGCTCATCGCGATCAGTTACTGGACGTACTCGCTGATCCGCAACGCGGTGCCGGAGCAGAAGACGCAGGCGCTCAAGAACGCGGACTGGATCTGGCGGACCGAGGATTCCCTCGGCCTCGCCTTCGAGCACGCCGTCAACCACGCCGTGAACTCGGTGACCTGGCTGATCGTGTCGATGAACTACTACTACGCGACGCTGCACTTCGTCGTGACCATCGGTGTGCTCGTGTGGCTGTACCGATGGCAGCCGGGCCGTTACGCGGCGTTCCGTACGGTCCTGTTCGCCACCACCGGTGTGGCACTGGTCGGTTACTACCTGTACCCGCTCGCGCCGCCGCGGCTCATGACCGGCCAGAACTTCATCGACACGGTCCTCGTCCACGAGACGTGGGGCTCGATGGCCTCGGGCAACCTCAAGCACGTGTCGAACCAGTACGCGGCGATGCCGTCGATGCACATCGGCTGGTCGCTGTGGTGCGGGCTGACGATCTTCCTGCTGGCCAAGGCGCCCTGGGCGAGGATCCTGGGCCTGCTCTACCCGACGGTGACGCTCGTCGTGATCGTCGCGACCGCCAACCACTTCTGGCTGGACGCGGTCGGCGGCATGATCTGCCTGGCCTTCGGCTTCCTCGTCTCGTACTTCTGGTACGGCTCCCGGCCGCACCGGCTCCCGAAGCTGGTGGAGCCGGCCGTCCCCGTCGCCCAGGGTGGTCCGCGCCCGCCGGAGAGCACGGAGGACGCGGACCAGGAGGCGGAGCGCCCGGTCGGTTCCCGGAGGTAGCGGGTCCCGCCGCTCAGTCCTGCCTGTACGCGATCCGGCCACCGGTGACGGTGAGCCGGATCGCTGTCTTTGCGACCTCGGCCGCCGGGGCCTCCACGGGGTCCGCGGCGAAGGCCGTGAGGTCGGCCCGGAAGCCCGGGGCGACCCGGCCGGCGACCGACTCCTCCCCCGCCGCGACCGCCGCGTGCGTCGTCATGCCCTCCAGGGCCATCAGACCGGTCAGCCCGTGCCGGGCCGAGGCCGCGCCGCGCGGGGCCCGGGCGGTGGCGAGGACCTGACGGGCGTCGTGGTGGGCGATGGGCCAGTCGGAGCCGAGGGCGAGGTGCGCCCCGGCCTCGCGCAGGTCGCGGCAGCGCCAGGCGCGGGCGGCCCGCTCCTCGCCGAGCCGCTTGGACCACTCGTCGGTGTGGTCGGCGCGGGTGTACGCGGTGTGCGGCGGCTGCATGGAGGCGACGACCCCGAGCGCGGCGAAGCGGCCGAGCTGGTCGTCGGGGACCGTCTCGATGTGCTCGACGCGGTGGCGGGGACCGCCCGTACCGAGGGCTTCCACGGTGTCGAGGACGTGCCGGACGGCGGCGTCCCCGATCGCGTGGGTGGCGGTGCCGACCCCGGCGCGGTGGAGGTGCGCCACGGCGGCGGAGTACGCGGCCGGGTCGGGCCAGAAGGCGGCGGTGCCCTGGCCGTGGCAGTCGGCGTGGTCCAGCCAGGCGGTGCCGCCCTCGACGGTGCCGTCCATGAAGAACTTCACGCCGCCGATCCGCCACAGCCGGCCGGCCCGCTCCTGGAGGCGTACGAAGCCGTCCAGCTCCTCCTCGGTGGCGCCCGGCATGCACCAGGGCGCGAGGCGCAGGCGCAGCGGCAGGTCGCCGTCCTCCTCCAGGGCGGCGAGGAGCCCGGGCACGTCGTGTCCGCCGAGGTCCATGACGTGGGCGCCGGTGAGGCCGGTGGCGGCCATGCCGGTGAGGAGCTCGACGAGCCGGTCGCGGCGCTCGGCGTACGGCTGGGCGGGCAGGACCGGGGTCAGCAGGTCCATGGCGGCGTGCTCGACGAGGTGCCCGGTGGGGCGGCCGTCGGCGCCGATGACGATCTCGGAGCGCTGGGTGAAGGCGCGCGGCCCGTCGATGCCCGCGGCCCTGAGGGCGGTCGCGCTGACGAGGGCGGAGTGTCCGTCGTAGAGGCGCAGGTGGGCGGGGGCGCCGTCGAGGACGTCCTCGATCAGGTCACGGTGGACGGGCCGGCCGCCGAAGGCGTTGTGGTCGAGGCCGAAGCCGAGGACCCAGCCGTCGCGGCGCTCGGCGGTCCTGAGGGCGGCGCGGAGTCCTTCGAGGTCGGTGACGCCCGAGAGGTCGGTGCCGGTGTACATCTCCAGTCCCCAGACGGGGTGGCTGTGGGCGTCGGTGAGGCCGGGCGTGAGGGTGGCGCCGGCCAGGTCGACGGTCTCGGTGCCGGGTCCGGCCCAGGAGCGGGCGTCGGCGGCGTCGCCGAGGGCGGTGATCAGTCCGCCATGGACGGCGACGGCGGTCGCGCCGGTGAGTTCGGGGTCGCGGACTCGGGCGTTGACGAGGACGAGGTCGGGTGCGGACACGAGGGGTCGGTCCCTTCGGTAGGGGGTTCGGTGGCGAAGTTCGCGTAGACCTCGGGGCGCGTGCGGCGGAGCCGGTACGCGAGGAGGAGCCCGAGGAGGAAGACGGCGGGGACGAGCGAGACGAGCACGGTGTTGACGGTCGTCGAGGCCGCGGTGAAGAGCTCGATGTTGGCGGCGACGAGCCCGATCGCCCCGGCGAGCAGGACGAAGGCGGTGACGGGGGCGACGACCGTGCGGAGGAGGCCCTCGCGGTGGTCGATCCGCCGGAAGAAGAAGGGCACGGCGAGCGCGGCGAGCAGCTGGAGGACCATCAGGCCGAGCATGCCGGGGGTGTTCACCCAGAGCAGGAGCTGTTGGTACGGGTCGGCCCCGGCGAGCGCGAAGGCGAGGACGACGACGGCGCCGAGCACGGTCTGCGCGGCCCCCGCGACGTACGGGGAGCGGTGGCGGGAGTGGATCCGGCCGAGGGTCTTCGGCAGCACGCCCTCCTCGGCGAGGGAGAGGGTGTAGCGGTTGATGGCGTTGTGGAAGGCGAGGAGGGACGCGAGGACGCTGGTGACGATGAGCACGTGCATCAGGTCGGCGGCCCAGGCTCCGACGTAGGTGGTGATCGCGGCGAAGAAGAGGCCGCCGGGGTCGTCGGCGGCGGCCTGGACGACCTTGTCCTCGCCGAAGGCCTGGATCACGGTCCAGACGACGAAGGCGTAGAAGAGGCCGAGGAAGGCGACCGCGAGGTAGGTGGCGCGGGGGATGGTGCGCTCCGGGTCCTTGGCCTCGCGCCGGTAGATGACGGTGGACTCGAAGCCGGTGAAGGCGGCGAAGGCGCAGGCCAGGACGGCGGCGGTGCCGCCGGTGAGGACGTGGGCGGGGGCGAGGCCGCCGAGGGAGAGGCCGTGGGCGCCGCCGGCGAGGAGGACGCCGCCGGCGAGGAGGACGAGGATGCCGGTCTCGGCGACGAGGAGGACGCCGAGGAGCTTGGCGCCGAAGTCGATCGAGCGGTAGCCGCCGTACCAGATCAGCAGGAGGCCGGCGAGGGAGACGGGCAGCCAGGGGACGTGGTGGCCGGTCAGGGCGGTGGCGGTGTCCGAGGTGGCGGAGCCGAGGAGCCCGTACACGCCGATCTCCATGCCGTTGTAGCCGAGCATGGCGACGAGGGCGGCGGCGATGCCGATCGGTCGGCCGAGGCCGCGGGTGATGTACGCGTAGAAGGCGCCGGCGCTGCGGACGTGGCGGCTCATGGTGGTGAAGCCGACGGCGAAGACGGTGAGGGTGAGGCCGGCCAGGAGGTAGCCGACGGGGGCGCCGATGCCGCCGAGCAGGATGGCGACAGGGGCGACGCCGGCCATGACGGTCAGCGGGGCGGCGGCGGAGACGACGAAGAAGGAGATGTCGGCGGTGCTGAGCGTGCCGGTTCTCAGCCCCGGTGGCTCGTCGGGGGTGCCCTTGGGCATGGGTGAGGACATGGGTGGGGAAGCCCTTCCACGGCAGGAAACCTATAGGCTTTCGGTTTTCGCAATGTAACCTCGGCTCCGACGATTCGGGAAGACCCGACGTGGACCCCAAGTGGACCTGAACAGGGAGTGACGATTCATGGGCCGGCCGCGCAGACCTCTCCTCGACCGGGAGCGGATCACCACCACGGCGCTCGAAATCGTCGACGAGCAGGGCGAGTTCAGCGTCCCGCAGATCGCGCGACGGCTCGGCGTGCAGACCGCGTCCGTCTACCACCACGTGGACGGCCGGGACGGGATCGTGGAACTGCTCCGCGAGCGGGTGGCCGCGGCGATCGACGGCGGGACGCTGGAGCTGACCCCCTGGGACGAGGGCATGGCCGCCTGGGCCCGCTCCTACCGCGCCGCCTTCGCCGCCCACCCGCGCGCGATCCCGCTGCTCATGACCTCACCGGTGCGCGCGCCCAAGGTCCTCGCCCAGTACGAGCAGGCCGTCGGCCTCCTCCTCGACGCCGGGTTCGCACTGCCGGACGTCATGCCGGTGATCATCGCCCTGGAGAACCTGGTCCTCGGCTCGGCACTCGACCTCGCCGCCCCGGAGGCGATGTGGGAGCTCGCCGACGAGACGGCGACCCCCCGACTGGCCCGCGCGCTCGGCGCGGTGCCCGAGGGGCGCGCGGACCAGGCCTTCGAGCTGGCGCTCACGGGGTACCTGGCCCACGTCCGGGAGGTCTACGCCCCGTAGGGACCGGGGGGCGGGGACGGCAGGGGATCGCCGACCACCGCGACGCCGCGACGCACATGCTCGCGCATGTCGGCGGCCCTATCCTGAGGGTGTACGGCCCTCGGGGTCCCGGCCGCTCCGACTCCCCCGACACGGTCCACCGCCCGCGGTGGTCCCGTGACAGGAGGCAGAGAATGCGCTTCCACCGCAGATGGGCCGCCGCCCTCGCCGCCACCGCCCTCCTGACCGTCGGCGCGTCCACCACGACCGCCGCACCCGCCGCACCCGCCGCGCCCGGTCCCGGAGGGCTCGTCGTGAGCTACCAACCCGCCCAGACCGAGGCGGGCCTGACCGAGCAGCAGTTCCTCCAGGAGAACGAGGTCCTGGAGAGCGCCGCCGCCCACGCGAACGCCCAGATCGGCCTGCCCCGGGACATCCCCCTGGTGGCGGTGAGCTGCGACCCTCCCAACGCCTACTGGGATCCGGAGTCCCAGGCCATCCTCTTCTGCTACGAGTACGCCGCGCTGTTCCGCGGGATCTTCTCGGAGCGCAACACCGAGGGCACTCCCGCCGAGCAGGCCCGGGCCACCGACGAGGACGTCATCGGCGTCTCCAACAGCACGGTCTTCCATGAGCTCGCGCACGCCCTCATCGATGTCTACGACCTTCCCGCCACGGGCCGGGAGGAGGACTCGGCCGACCAGCTCGCCACGCTGCTGCTCTCCGAGGACTCGCTCCACCAGGGGTACGCGATCAGCGACATCGAGGCGTGGGGCGCCCTCGCCGAACTCTCCGAGCAGGGCGACCTCAGCGACAAGGTCGCCGACGATCACGCCCTGGACTCACAGCGCTACTACAACGCCATCTGCTGGCTGTACGGCTCCGACCCGAAGACCTACGAGTTCGTGGTCCGCACCGAGGCCAACCCCGAAGGCTTCCTGCCGGAGTCCCGCGCCGTCCGCTGCCCCGGCGAGTACACACAGATGCAGGAGGCGTGGAGCACCCTGCTCGCCCCGTACCTGAAGTGAGGGGTCCTACGCCCCGTAGAACAGCTCCTCGACGACGGCCCTCGCGCGGCGGGTGACGCGGCGGTAGTCGTCGACCAGTTCCCCGACATGGCCGGGGACGTACCCCAAGTACCGTCCGACCGCCGCCAGTTCGCGCGGCTCCGAGGGGAAGGTGTCGCCGGGGCGGCCGCGGACCAGCATCACCGCGTTGCGGACGCGGGTCGCGAGGACCCAGGCCTCGTCGAGGGTCTGCGCCTCCTCCGTCCCGATCAGGCCCGCCGCGTGCGCGGCGGAGAGGGCCTCGCGGGTACGGGTCGTCCGCAGCCCCGGTTCCGCCCAGCCGTGCCGCATCTGGAGCAGCTGGACCGTCCACTCGACGTCGCTCAGGCCGCCGCGCCCCAGCTTGGCGTGGAGCGTCGGGTCGGCGCCGCGCGGCAGCCGCTCGGACTCCATCCGGGCCTTGAGGCGGCGGATCTCGCGGGCCGCGTCCTCGCCGAGGCCCTCGGCGGGATAGCGCAGCGGGTCGACGAGCTCGATGAACCGGTCCGCCAGCTCCCGGTCGCCCGCCATGGGTTCGGCGCGCAGCAGGGCCTGGCTCTCCCAGACGAGCGACCAGCGGCGGTAGTAGGCCTCGTACGACTTCAGGGTGCGGACCAGCGGGCCGCTCTTGCCCTCCGGCCTGAGGTCCGCGTCGATCAGCAACGGCGGGTCGGCGGTGGGGAGCTGGAGCAGTCGCCGCATCTCCGAGACCACCTTGTTCGCGGCCCGCGTCGCCTCCTGCTCGTCGACGCCCTCGCGCGGCTCGTGCACGAACAGCACGTCGGCGTCGGAGCCGTATCCCAGTTCGTGTCCGCCGAAGCGGCCCATGCCGATGACGGCGAACCGGGTCGGGAGCGTCTCGCCCCACTCGGCGCGCACGGCGGCCCGCAGGGCGCCCGCGATCGTCGCCGCGTTGAGGTCGGTGACGGCCTCCCCCACCCGGTCGACGAGCGCGCCGGGGTCGGACTCCCGAGGGTTGTCCTCGGTGCCGTACGAGCCGATGAGGTCGGCCGCGGTGGTACGGAACAGCTCCCTGCGGCGCACCCCGCGGGCCGCCGCGACCGCCTGCTCGGCGTCGTCCGCGCGGCCCACCGCCGCCAGGACCTCCTGCTCCAGGTGGTCCCGGCCGCGCGGCTTCAGGCCCTCCGGGTCGCCGAGGATCGCGACCGCCTCGGGGGCGCGGAGCAGCAGGTCGGGGGCGAGGCGCCCGGCGGACAGCACCCGGGCGAGGTTCTCGGCGGCGGCGCCCTCGTCCCGGAGGAGCCGGAGGTACCAGGGGGTCTTGCCGAGGGCGTCGGAGACCTTGCGGAAGCCGAGGAGGCCGGCGTCCGGGTCGGCCGAGTCGGCGAACCAGCCGAGCAGCACCGGGAGCAGCGTCCGCTGGATCGCGGCCTTGCGGCTCACCCCGGCGGAGAGCGCCTCCAGGTGGCGCAGGGCGGCTACCGGGTCCCGGTAGCCGAGGGCTTCGAGGCGCTGCCCGGCCGCCTTCGGGCTGAGCCGGATCTCGCCGGGGGCGAGCTGGGCGACGGCGTCGAGCAGCGGCCGGTAGAAGAGCTTCTCGTGCAGCCTGCGGACGACGGCGGCGTGCCGCTTCCACTCCTTGTTGAGCGCGGTGACCGGGTCGGTGCGCAGGCCGAGGGAGCGGCCGAGGCGGCGCAGGTCGGCCTCGTCCTCGGGGACGAGGTGGGTGCGGCGCAGGCGGTAGAGCTGGATGCGGTGCTCCATGGCCCGCAGGAAGCGGTACGCCTCGTCGAGCTGGGCCGCGTCGGCGCGGCCGACGTAGCCGCCGGCGGCGAGCGCGGCGAGCGCGTCCAGGGTCGTGCCGCTGTGCAGGCCGGCGTCGCTGCGGCCGTGCACGAGCTGGAGGAGCTGGACGGCGAACTCGACGTCCCGCAGACCGCCGGGGCCCAGCTTGAGCTCGCGCTCGACCTGGGCGACGGGGATGTTGTCGACGACCCGGCGGCGCATCTTCTGCACGTCGGGGACGAAGTTCTCGCGCTCGGCGGCCTGCCAGACGAGCGGGGAGACGGCGTCGATGTACTGGGCGCCGAGCTCCGGGTCGCCCGCCACCGCGCGCGCCTTGAGCAGCGCCTGGAACTCCCAGGTCTTCGCCCAGCGCTGGTAGTAGGCGAGGTGGGAGGAGAGGGTGCGGACGAGGGGGCCGTTGCGGCCCTCGGGGCGGAGGTTGGCGTCGACCGGCCAGATCGTGCCCTCGATGTTGGTCTCGGAGCAGATCCGCATGAGGTGCGAGGCGAGCCGGGTCGCCGCCTGGAGCGCCTTCCCCTCGTCGGCGCCCTCCATCGGCTCGCCGACGAAGATCACGTCCACGTCGGAGACGTAGTTGAGCTCGTGGCCGCCGCACTTGCCCATCGCGATCACGGCAAGGCGGCACTGGGCGGCGTCGGCGGGCGCGGCGGTACGGGCGATGGCGAGCGCGGCGCGCAGGGTCGCCGTCGCCAGGTCGGCGAGCTCGGCGGCCGCCTGCGCGACGTCCGTCGTGCCGCACACGTCTCGGGCCGCTATGGCGAGCAGGCAGCGGCGGTAGGAGACGCGCAGCGAGACGGCGTCGGTGGCGTCGGCGAGCCCCTGCTCGAACTCGGCGACCCCCGGGTGCAGGTCGGCCGCCTCGTACGTGACGAGGGTCTCCCAGTCGCGGGGGTGGCGGGCCAGGTGGTCGGCGAGGGCCTCGGAGGCGCCGAGCACCCCGAGGAGCCGGTCCCGGAAGGGCTTGGCGGAGAGCAGGGTGGAGGTGAGGGTCTGCCGCTCGGTCTCGGGCTGGGCCTCGACGAGCCGGACCAGACCGCGCAGGGCGAGGTCCGGATCGGCGGTGGCGCCGAGGGCGTCGAGGAGGACGGCGTCGCCGCGGAGGGCGGACAGTTCGGGCACGTCGAGGAGCCGTTCGGCCCCCGAGGGATCGGTGAACCCGTGCCGCAGCAGACGTGAGAACGTACTGCTCCTGCGCCCCGGCACCGTCATCCGACCGCTCCCTCCACGCACGCCCGTCCCGGTTCTCCCACAAGGTCGGGCCCGGGAGATCGAGCCTATCCGGAGTGGGGGGCGCGGGCGCCCAGGCCTTCGGATCGAAGCGGATCACACGTGACATCTCGCACATCGATCGCTTTTCGGACCCAATGAACCGTATTTCTTGAAAGTCCGTCTTGTTGTGCGTGCACCACCCCCGCACGCCCGACCGACCGATGTCCCGTCCTTCTCTTCCCTGTGAAAGCGCGCCCTCACCGATGCCCGTCCGCCTCCCCCGCCGTCCCGCCGCCGCCTCCCGTCGCGGGGTCCCCCGCCGCAGAGTCGTCACGACGGCCGTGACGGCCGTCCTGGTGGGCGGCACCTTCGCCGGTCTGCTGTCGGTGACGACGGCGCCGGACTCCTCGGCGGCCGCGGTTCCCCTTCCCCCGCGGACACCCGCGGGAGGGGAGATACGCCCGGTCGAGGCGCCCGGGAAGGCACGCCCGGCCGAGGCGCCGACCGCCGCGTCCGACGGCGCGTCCGTGGTGCAGATCGTGGCGCACCCCGACGACGACCTGTTCTTCATGAACCCGGACACCTCCCAGTCCATCCGCTCCGGCAGCCCCCTGACCTCCGTCTACCTCACCTCCGGCGAGTCGGACGGCGTCAACGCCCGCCCGCGCGACGCCGCCGGCACCGAGCCCGACAAGGCGGGATACGCCGAGGCCCGGCAGAACGGCATCCGCGCCGCGTACGCCGAGATGGCCACCGGCAGCCGCATCAGCCCCTGGGACCGGGTCGCGATCCCCACGGCCGGCGGCGCGACCGCCGAGCTGGACACCCTGCGGGCGAAGCCGCACGTGAAGCTGGTCTGGCTGCAGATGCGCGAGGCCGGGGCGACCAACGGCGACCGCCCCGAGAGCCTGAACGGCCTGTGGCACGGCCGGATCTCCGCGCTCGCCTCCCAGCGCGCCTCCGGCACCCCGGTCGCGGCGGACTTCACGTACACCAAGGAGCAGGTCGTCGCGACGGTGACCGGGGTCCTGGAGCGCTTCCGGCCGACCTTCGTCCGGATGCAGGACCCGACCTCCGGCAAGGTCCCCGGCACGGACCGCTACCAGGACCACCAGGACCACCTGTACGGGGCGCGGTTCGTCCAGGCCGCGCTCGCCCGGTACGCGGACCTCCCCGGGCACCCGCACCTCGGCGTCCAGAACTACCTCGGCTACCCGACCAGCGTCCTCCCGCACACGCTCGACCCCGAGACGGCGGACGCGAAGCTGAAGACCCTGAAGACGTACGCGTGGATGGACGGGGTCAACGACTGCGGGACCGTCTCGGGCTGCGGCGACCTGAAGGTGGCCGCGCGGCCCGCGGGCCGGGGCTGGACGCACACCATCCGGTACGCCCGGGGCACCTCCACCTCCTGGGTGCAGCGCGACCGGGACGGCGGGCTGCACGCCTTCTCCGTCCTCGACGGGCGACTCGCGACCTGGCGGAAGGCGGCGGGCGCGAGTGCCTGGCAGGGGCCGGTGCTGCTGCCCGGCGGCGGCCTGGACAGCGGCGTCACCTCCACCCTGCTGTCCGACGGCCGCCTGGCCGTCTTCGGCACCCGGACGACGCTCGGCACCGGACCGGCGGACTACCGGCGCGAGGTGGTGACGGCCGAGCAGACGACGAGGGGCGGCGCGTTCGGCCCGTGGCGCTCGCTCGGCACGCCCGAGCTGGACGACGTCAGCGGCACCTCCGACATCAGCGCGCCGGCCGTGACCGTGGGCCTTGACGGCCGGGTGACCCTGGTCCTGCGGGACAGCGGTCACCGGCTCGCGGCGCGCGAGCAGGGCGCGGACGGCCGCTGGGGCCCGTGGCGGACGCTCGGCGGGGCCGACGTGCACGGCGACCCGGTGGCGGCGACCGACTCGGCGGGCCGCGGGTACGTCTTCGCGAGCACCCCGAACACCGTCCTGGCGTGGGCGGCGCAGCGCCCCGGCGGCCCGCTGACGGGTCCGGTCCGGACGGGCCTGCCGGCGACGACGCTGGCGCTGAGCGCGAGCCCGATGCCGGGCGGCGAGGGCGTACGGCTCTGGTTCCGCAAGCCGTCCTCCAACGACCTGCGGTCCGCCGACTTCTCGGGTGCCGGCCTGGTCTCCCCCATGCGGGAGCTGGTGGGCGGCGTCGCGGGCTTCGGCCCGGTGAGCGGGGCGGTGGGCGGCTCCACCGGCGGCTCGGTGGGCGGGTCCCGGGGCAGCGCCTCGGTGAGCGGCGAGGGCATGCTCGCGGTCCGCTCCCGTACGGGCGTCCTGGCGACGGCCCCGCTGGGGCGGGGCGCGACCCGGCCGACGTGGACGCTGGAGCGGTTCCTGTTCTCCGGGGCGCCCGACGCGGGGACGGACGGAGTCGCGGCGATCGGCCTGAACGGCAGGCTGCACTGGACGCCCGCGGGCCACTGAGTTCGGGCGGGTGTGTGGGCCGACCGAGGGATCCCCACGGGCGTACGGGCCGGCGACCGATGAGTTCGGGCGGGCGGACCGGTCTCCTTTTCGTGGCCCCTTCCCGGGCGCAGCGACTTCCCGGGAGCCGCGAACGAAAGGACGGCCGGTCATGGACCCGCGTACTTCCCTCGACCCCCGCTACAGCGATCCCCGGGCGGCCCCGCTGCCCTGGTCCGACGCGGCCGCCCGGCTCGCGGCGGCCGAGGTCTTCTGGCTGACGACCGTCCGCCCGGAGGGCCGCCCCCATGTCACCCCGCTCATCGCGGTCTGGTCGGCGGGGGCCCTGCACTTCTGCACCGGGCCGGACGAGCGGAAGGCCCGCAATCTCGCCGAGAACGCGTCGGTGGTCCTCACCACCGGCTCCGGCGCGCTCGACGAGGGCCTCGACCTGGTGGTCGAGGGCGAGGCGGCCCGGGTGACGGACGAGGACCGGCTGCGGCCCCTGGCGGCGGCGTACGTGGAGAAGTACGGCCCGGATTGGCGGTTCGGCGTGCGGGACGGGGCGTTCGTGGGCGACGGTGGTACGGCCCTGGTGTTCGCGGTCGCGCCTCGTACGGTCTTCGGCTTCGCCAAGGGCGAGCCGTTCGGCCAGACCCGCTGGCGTTTCCGAGGAGCAGAGGAGCAGACGTGAACTGGACCCTGGAGGTCGTCCCGGTCCCCGTGACCGACATGGACCGGGCCAAGAAGTTCTACGGCGACAAGTGCGGCTTCACGATCGACCTGGACGACGAGGTGGCGCCGGGCATGCGGATCGTCCAGGCGACGCCGCCGGGCTCGCGATGTTCGATCGCGATGCTGAGCGGCATGCCGACGATGCCGGGTACCAAGGAGATGGCCCCCGGCAGCCTGCACGGCCTCCAGCTCTGCGTCACGGACATCGAGGCGGCGCGGGCGGAGCTGGTCGAGCGGGGCGTCGACGTCTCGCCCGTGATGCACGTCGGCGAGAAGGGCTGGGAGGACGGGAAGGGCGACACCTGGAACTCGTTCATGACCTTCGAGGATCCGGACGGCAACGGCTGGGTGGTCCAGGAGGCCCCGTCGGAGCTGTCGGAGCGCTGAGGGCGGTCACGGCCTCCGGGGTCCAGTGCCCGGCCGCGCCGGGGCAGCCGGCGAGATAGGCGGCGGTGTCGGCGGGGCTCCAGGCCCCGGCCAGGTTCAGCCCGGCCGCCAGCTGCCGCAGGTACGCGGCGGAGGGCGGCCGCAGCTCGCCGGAGTCCGCCGGCACCGGCATCGGCCACGGCGCGGTGAAGGTGAGGACGGGCAGGCCGTCGAGGAGGCCGGGAGAGACGAGGGTCTCGTACCGGCCCGGCCCGAACGACCGGCGCCCGGTGGCGAGCACCTCGGCGAGATCGAGGTCGGTCCCGGGCGGCCGGTCCATCTCCTGCGCGGCGATGTCGGAGAACTGTCCGACGGTGAGCAGGTGGGCGACGCCGCGGGCGGTGCCGTCCGCCGACGGGTCGTAGAAGGCCCGGCCGCCTCCCCACACGGGCGACTCGGTCGCGAAGTAGACGCGCCCGGGCATCAGGAGCGCCACCGACCGCTCCGGCGGGCTCGGGTCCCGGCACCCCGGAAACGTCCGCGCGGCTCCGGGCGGACGGCCGCCGGCGAGGTAGTACCCGAGGCGCTCGGCATGCGTGTTGGAGCCGTAGGCGGCGTACCAGACGCGGGAACGGGATGATTCCGGCATACGGCCAGACGGTAGCGGCTGGAGCCGGTCTGGAACCCCACGGAGAGCCGGTCTAGAAGCCCAGGTAGAAGTGGACGAGCTTCTCGTCCGCGGCGACGCGTGCCATCCCGGCCGCCTCCATCACCCGGTGGGAGGGCGGGTTGTCGACGTCGGCGTCGCCCTTGACCCCCTCGGCGCCGGCCTGCCGGGCGAGCTCCAGGACCGCCCGCAGGGCCTCGGAGGCGTACCCGTTCCCGCGTACCCCGGGCGTGAGCCCGTACCCGATGGTGGCGACCCCCAGCTCGTCCGGCGGCCCGTGGAACCCGATGCCACCGACGGCGACACCGCTGTCCCGGAGCCGTATCTCGTAGAGCCGGAACGCCCCCGGGTCCCCCCGCTCGGCGACTCCGCGCAGGAACCCGGTGTTCGCACGGACGTCCCCGGCCCCGGGATACCCGTCGCCCCACAGGTCCTGGTCCCCGGGCTCCCCAGCGAGGATGCGCTCGGCCTCGGCCACGCTCAACGGGTGCAAAAGAAGCCGCTCGGTGGCGACAGCACTGATCTTCACCGGGGCAGTGTGAGCCGCTCCCCGTCCGCCGGGCAACGCATTTCCTCCGGCAACGGCCGGGCCGGTGGCTGCCCGCCACCGGCCCGGATCGTCAAGTCCCCTACAGGACCGGCAGGTTCTTCCGCAGCTCGAAGGCGGTGACCTCGCTCCGGTACTCCTCCCACTCCTGCTTCTTGTTGCGCAGGAAGAAGTCGAAGACGTGCTCGCCGAGGGTCTCCGCGACCAGTTCGCTCTTCTCCATGAGGGCGATCGCCTCGCCCAGGTTCTGCGGGAGCGGCTCGATGCCCATCGCGCGGCGTTCCGCGTCGGAGAGGGCCCAGACGTCGTCGTCGGCGCCGGCCGGGAGTTCGTAGCCCTCTTCGATGCCCTTGAGGCCGGCCGCGAGGAGGACCGCGTACGTCAGGTAGGGGTTGGCGCCCGAGTCGATGGAGCGGACCTCGACGCGGGACGAGCCCGTCTTGCCCGGCTTGTACATGGGGACGCGGATGAGGGCCGAGCGGTTGTTGTGGCCCCAGCAGATGTACGAGGGGGCCTCGCCGCCCGAGCCGGCCGTGCGGGAGGAGCCGCCCCAGATGCGCTTGTACGAGTTGACCCACTGGTTGGTGACGGCGGAGATCTCGCCCGCGTGCTTCAGGAGGCCCGCGATGAAGGAGCGGCCCACCTTGGAGAGCTGGTACTCGGCGCCCGACTCGTAGAAGGCGTTCCGGTCACCCTCGAAGAGCGACAGGTGGGTGTGCATGCCCGAGCCGGGGTAGTCGGAGAAAGGCTTCGGCATGAAGGTGGCCTGGACGCCCTGTTCGAGCGCGACCTGCTTCATGACCAGGCGGAACGTCATGATGTTGTCCGCGGTGGAGAGGGCGTCCGCGTAGCGGAGGTCGATCTCCTGCTGGCCCGGCGCGCCCTCGTGGTGGGAGAACTCCACCGAGATGCCCATCGATTCGAGCATCGTGATCGCCTGACGGCGGAAGTCCATGCCGACGTTCTGCGGAGTGTGGTCGAAGTAGCCCGAGTTGTCGGCCGGGGTGGGCCGCGTGCCGTCGAGCGGCTTGTCCTTCAGGAGGAAGAACTCGATCTCGGGGTGGGTGTAGAAGGTGAAGCCGAGGTCGGAGGTCTTGGCCAGGGCCCGCTTGAGGACGTACCGCGGGTCCGCGAAGGACGGCGAGCCGTCCGGCATCAGGATGTCGCAGAACATCCGGGCCGTGCCCGGGGCCTCGGCGCGCCACGGCAGGATCTGGAAGGTTCCCGGATCCGGCTTGGCGATCATGTCCGATTCGTATACGCGGGCGAAACCCTCGATCGCCGAGCCGTCGAAGCCGATGCCCTCGTCGAAGGCCTGCTCAAGCTCGGCGGGCGCCACGGCCACCGACTTGAGGAAGCCCAGCACATCGGTGAACCACAGGCGCACGAAGCGGATGTCGCGCTCCTCGAGCGTACGGAGCACGAATTCCTGCTGCTTGTCCATTTCCACACCCATCCTCGCTGGTCAGGCCGCCTGCTCCCACCGCCTCCGATGCATCGGGGGGCACCTGAGCATCCCACCACATGGTTTCGCGCACGTTGCACACCCATAGTGCCTGCTCGGGTGTGACGCAGGTAACGGGAGGAGGCGGATTCGGGGGTGTCGTGATCGTTCGCCGGTACCGAGTGGTACCCCGTTCGGCCCACGGAGGGCTCGCGCCCACTACGATCTGCGCCCATGGGGGCCACGCGGCTCGTACGCCTGTTCCGACACGCGCGTCCCATGGCACTGGTGAGTGCCGTGGCGACGCTCCTTGCCGCGCTCTTCGTCTGTCTGGGGACCGGGCCCGGGCCCGACCCCCATCACGAGGCGGCCCCGGAGGCGTACGGCGCACACGCGTCGGTGGCCGTGGCCGAGTACATCTGCCCGTACGAACGCGACGGCTGCTCCCTCGTCCCCTCCCTCTCCCCCGCGGTGCTCAGCGCGGCGCCGGTCGACCCCCCGCTCCACGCGGAGGGCCGGCTCCCGCGCCTCGACCCGCCCTCCGGTGACGGCCCGGCCCGCCGGTCCGGCGTCCGGCCGCGCGCGCCGGACCTGCACGTCCTTCAAGTTCTCCGGACATAGCGGCGGCGGGCCTGCCGCCCGCTCCCCGCGTGTCCCGCTCCGAACTCCACCCCATCCCTGAAGAAGGACGACATCACCATGGCCGCCAACCGCTCCGCCAACGCCGACCGCCGCGCCCGAATAGAGGAGATGCGCCGCGCCGAGCAGTCCCGCGAGCGCCGCAACCGTCTGATCACCATCGGCGTCTCCGGAGTCGTCGTCCTCGGCCTCGTCGGCTTCGGCACCTTCGTGCTGCTGAAGAAGTCCGACGAGCAGGACGCGAAGGAGGCCGCCGCCAAGGCCCCCATCAAGGCCGAGCAGACCTGGGACGCGAAGAAGCTCGGCCGCAACCACGTCGAGACCCCGGTCAAGTACGACATGAAGCCGCCGGTCGGCGGTGACCACCACCCGGTCTGGATGAACTGCGACGGCGTGGTCTACGACAAGGCGATCAACGACGTGAACGCCGTGCACTCGCTGGAGCACGGCGCCGTCTGGGTGACGTACAGCAAGAAGGCCGACAAGGCCGACGTCGAGAAGCTGGCCGAGAAGGTCGGCAAGACCAAGTACACGCTGATGAGCCCGGTGGACGACCAGACCGGATCGATCATGCTGTCCGCCTGGGGCAAGCAGGTGACCGTGGACAGCGCCACCGACCCGCGGATCGACGCCTTCTTCACGAAGTACGTCCAGGGCCCGCAGACCCCCGAGCCGGGTGCCGCCTGCACCGGCGGGGTCGGCCAGTGAGCAGGCCGGTGAGCCGGTCGGCGAGCGAGGGGACCGGGGCGGACGAGGAGTTCGCGCCCGCCGCGCGGCGCCGGGGCGGACGGACGCAGTGGGCGGCCGTCACCGCCGTCGCGCTCGCGCTGCTCTTCGCCGGGGGCGCCGTCACCGTCGCCTCCGCCGAGCGCGACGAGGCGCCTCGCACCCCCGCGACCGACTCCGCGGACGCCGGCTTCGCCCGGGACATGTCCGTCCACCACCAGCAGGCCGTCGAGATGTCGTTCATCGTCCGGGACCGCACCCGGGACGAGGCGGTGCGCCGTCTCGCGTACGACATCGCCAACACCCAGGCCAACCAGCGGGGCATGATGCTCGGCTGGCTGGACATGTGGGGGCTGCCGAAGCTCCAGTCCGGTGTCGAGCCGATGGCCTGGATGGGCATGGGCGGCATGGGCGGCAGCGGTGACCAGGACGGCGCGCTGATGCCGGGCATGGCGACCAACGCGCAGATGGACGCCTTGCGCAAGGCGAGCGGCCGGGAGGCCGAGGTCCTGTACCTGAAGCTCATGACCGAGCACCACAAGGGCGGGGTCCACATGGCCGAGGGCTGCGTGGCCAAGTGCGCCCCCGGCGTCGAGCGCGACCTCGCGCAGGGCATGGTCGACGCGCAGCGGTCCGAGATCCTGCTGATGGCCGACATGCTGAAGCAGCGCGGGGCCTGAGCCGCGCGGGGCCTGAGCCGCGCGGCGGACCGACCTCGCAAGGCCTTGACGGCCCCCGTGACCCCTTGCGGTCGCGGGGGCCGTGTCGCGCGCCGACAATGGGTGGGCTCGGGGACGTTCGTGCGACGACGTCGACGAAAGGTACGCAGCTCATGACCACGGCGAAGGACATCATGCATCCCGGGGCCCAGTGGATCCCCGCACACGAGACGCTCGACCGTGCCGCGCAGATGATGCGCAACCTGAACGTGGGCGCGCTGCCCATCGCCGACGAGAACGAACGGCTCTGCGGCATCCTCACGGACCGCGACATCGTGATCGGCTGTGTGGCCATGGGCCACGATCCGGCCAAGATCACCTGTGGCGAGATGGCCAAGGGCACCCCGCGCTGGGTCGAGGCGGGTGCCGACGTGGGCGCGGTCCTGGAGGAGATGCAGAGCCACCAGATCCGGCGGCTCCCCGTCATCGAGGGCAAGCGGCTCGTCGGCATGATCAGCGAGGCGGATCTGGCCCAGCATCTGTCGGACGAGCAGATCAAGGGCTTCTGCGCGAGCGTCTACGCCGCGACCTGACCCGGGTGCAGCACGGCTCGGGCCACCGCGTCCGGGCGGTCCAGCATGACCAGATGGCCCGACGGCACGGCCGCCTCGTAGGAGGCGCCGAGCCGTCGGGCCAGCGCGCGTTGCCGGCGCTCCCAGCGGGCGGAGCCGTCGGGGGCGGCGAGGACGGTGACGGGCAGGCCGGGCGGGAGGGGGAACCGCTCCCGCAGGTCGAGGAGTTCGGCGGCGACGGCGCCGTAGTGGGCGTTCTCCAGGAGGGTGCCGCGCAGGACCCGTGAGGTCCCGTAGACGCGGCGGATCAGCTCCGTGGGCGCCGGGTCCCGCCGTACGGACGCCCGGCGGAGGGCCGGGCCGAGCGCGGCGGGGACGCCGGCGGCGGAGAGCGCTCTGCCGAGGACCCGGGAGACGGCGGTCGTACGGGAGGGGCGGGGGTGCTCCTCCACCGAGGAGTCGACGAGGACGAGTGCGGCGGTACGGGTGGGGTGGAGGCGGGCGAAGGCCTCCGCGTGGAACCCGGCGAGGGAGTGGCCCACGACGGTGACGGGGATTTGGTGGCCGCCCAGCGCGTCCAGCCCGCCCGGCGCGTCCCATGCGTCCAGCGCGTCGAGGAGCGACGCGATCCGGGCCGCCTCGCCCGCCGCCGTCGGCGGCGCGGACGCGGGGGCGGAGAGGCCGTGGCCGGGGCGGTCGAAGCGGACCACGGTGCGGTAGGGGGCGAGCAGCGGCACGACCGGGTCCCAGTCGAACCAGCTCAGGCCGAGACCGGCGCTCAGGACGCAGACGGGTCCCGAGCCCTCGACGACCACGTGGTGGGCCACTCCCCCGATCCGTACGAAGGTCATCGCGCCCGCCTCCGTACGAGGGAGCCGGCGAGGACGGCGAGCCACACGGCCACCAGGAGGACCTGGAGCCGCTGGCCCGCGCCCAGCGACCACGTGCCCTTGCCGGCCTCGAAGGCGGCGACGGCCGCCAGGGTCCAGGCGGTGGCGGCGAGCTCCAGGACGACGAGGGCCGGGCCGGTACGGGCGAGGGGGCGCCAGTGGCCGTACCGGCGGGCGGCCACGGTCAGGGCGACCATCGCGGCGAGGGCGCCGGTCATGGCGAGGCTCGAACTGACGGCGTGGGCCGTATGGGTGGCGGGCACGAGACCGGCGGTCTCGCGCGCCGCGCACTCCGGGTCGGCGGTGGGGGTGCAGCTGAGCGGGAGCCGGGAGTCGGCGACGGTGGCGGCCCCGAAGACGGCGAGGGCGATCCAGCCGCCGAGCGCCCAGGGGCCGTGCCGCCGGGGTCCTCGGGTCGCGGCGAGCCCGGCGAGCGCGCCGGCGAGGACGAGGAGGCCGGCCGCGAGGTCGGTGGCGCGGAAGAGGCCGCCGAGGGGCTGGTCGGCGGCGGCGAGCTCGGAGACGTACGTCCGGACCGGGTCGAGCCCGGTCCGGACGAGGACTTCGAGGAGCCAGGCGGTGTACGCGAGCGCGCCGAGGCCGAGCAGGACCGCTGCCGCTCTCGTCGCCTTCTCGGGCACCTTTCCGGGCATGGTGGTTCGAACGTCAGGGCGTACCGGAAGGTTCCCTGTGGTCGGGGTGGACCCAGCTGGGCTTGCGGTACTTGAGGAGCGCGGCCGGGATGGCGATGCCGAGGACGAACAGTCCGCCGCCGACGATGAGCAGGTAGCGCCAGAGCGGCTGGTCGCCGAACTGGTCGGGCGGGACGAAGCCGATGACGAGCGCGGCGACGGAGGAGACGAAGCCGATGCCGGCGACCCACTGGACGGCGGGGACGCGGAAGCCCCGTTCGACCTCCGGCCGGCTCCTGCGGAGCTTGACGACGGCGACGAACATCAGGAGGTACGCGATCAGGTAGATCTGCACGGTGATGACGGAGAACATCCAGTAGGCGCTGGAGACGTTGTCGCTGAAGGCGTACAGGACGCCGATCAGGGTGGTGACGACGCCCTGCGCGATCATGATGTTCTGCGGGACGCCGTTCCTGTTGAACTTCTGGAGCGCGGGCGGCAGGTAGCCCTCCTGCCGGGAGAGCAGGACGAGGCCCTTCGCAGGTCCGGCGAGCCAGGTGAGCATGCCGCCGAGGGCGGCGCAGACCAGCATGAGGCCGACGACCTTGGTCATCCAGCCGATGGAGAAGTGGTCGAAGAAGGCCTGGAATGCCTGCATGAGTCCGGCGGTGAGGCTGAGCTGCGCCGAGGGCATGACCCAGGCGATGGCGAGGGCCGGAAGGATGAAGATCATCAGGACGAGGCCGGTCGCCAGGAACATCGACTTCGGGTACTCGCGCTTGGGCTCGCGCAGCGAGGAGACGTGCACGCCGTTCATCTCCATGCCCGCGTAGGACAGGAAGTTGTTGACGATGAGGACCAGGCTGGCGAGGCCGGTCCACGGCGGGAGCCAGTGGTCGGCGCTCATGGGCTGCGCGGAGGGGTTGCCCTGGCCGAGGAAGACCAGGCCGAGGACGACGAGCAGGACGCCGGGGATGAGGGTGCCGATGATCAGGCCGAAGGAGGAGAGCCCGGCGATCGCCTTCGTCCCGCGCGAGGAGATCCAGACCCCGCTCCAGTAGACGACGACGATGACGATCGCGACGTAGAGACCGTTCTCGGCGAGGGAGGGGTCGATGACGTACGCGAAGGTCGAGGCGACGTACGCGAGCAGGCTCGGGTAGTACGCGATGGTCATGGCGAACTGGCACCAGACCGCGAGGAATCCCAGCGGCTTGCCGAGGGCCTCGCCGACCCAGCGGTAGATGCCGCCGGACCAGCCGGAGGCGAGCTCGGCGCCGACGAGGGCGGTGGGGAGCAGGAAGACGATGGCCGGGAGCAGGTAGAGGAAGATCGCGGCGAGGCCGTAGATGGCCATCGACGGCGAGGGCCGCAGGCTCGCGACGGACGCGGTGGTCATGAAGGCGAGGGTCAGCCAGGAGATGCTGTTCATTCCCGGGGGACGCCCCCGGACCCCCTGCCTCTTCGTGCCGTCGTCCTGGACCGTCGCCGCGTCACCGGCGGTGGGACGTGCCGACTCTGCCGGGTCGTCAGTGGTCGTCATGGGCCCATGATCAGCGGGGCGGGGGCGGGCCGCATGTCGAGAGCGCGGGCGGACCGCAGGTCGGGCGTGGGGCGGACCGCAGGTCGGGCGTGGGGCGGGCGTGGGACCTGCCGGGGCGTTTTCCGGGACATCGCGTCGGTGTGACGATTACACTGGCCGGGTGCCTCAACTACGCCTCGCCCTGAATCAGATCGACTCGACCGTCGGAGACATCGCCGGGAACGCCGAGGCGATCGTCCACTGGACCCGGCACGCCGCCGGACAGGGCGCGCATCTCGTCGCGTTCCCCGAGATGGCGCTGACCGGCTACCCCGTCGAGGACCTGGCCCTGCGGCCCTCCTTCGTCGAGGCGTCCCGGGAGGCCCTGCGCGGGCTCGCCCGGCGGCTCGCGGACGAGGGCTTCGGCGAGCTGCCGGTCGTCGTCGGCTACCTGGACCGTTCCGAGCGGGCCGCGCCGAGGCTCGGCAGGCCCGCCGGCTCACCGGAGAACGCCGCCGCCGTGCTGTACCGCGGCGAGGTGGCGCTGCGCTTCGCCAAGCACCACCTCCCCAACTACGGCGTCTTCGACGAGTACCGCTACTTCGTCCAGGGCGACACCCTGCCGGTCGTCCGCGTCCACGGCGTCGACGTGGCCCTGGCGATCTGCGAGGACCTCTGGCAGGAGGGCGGCCGGGTCCCGGCGGCGCGCGCCGCGCGGGCGGGGCTGCTCCTGTCGGTCAACGCCTCGCCGTACGAGCTGAACAAGGACGACACGCGGCTCGAACTGGTCCGCAGGCGGGCCCGGGAGGCCGGCTGCGTCACGGCGTACCTGGCGTCGACGGGCGGTCAGGACGAGCTGGTCTTCGACGGCGACTCGATCGTCGTGGACGCGGCGGGCGAAGTGATCGCGCGCGCCCCGCAGTTCGTCGAGGGCAGCGTGATCGTCGACCTGGAGCTGCCGGCGGCCGACCCGGAGGCCCCGGAGGGGGTCGTGGGCGAGGGCACCGGCGATGGGCTGCGGATCGACCGAGTGGTGCTCTCCGGGAAGCCGCTGCCCGCGTACGAGCCGGAGCTCGCGGGCGGGTACGCGCACCGGCTCGACGACGACGAGGAGGTCTACTCGGCCCTGGTCGTGGGACTGCGGGCGTATGTCGCGAAGAACGGTTTCCGCTCGGTCCTGATCGGGCTCTCCGGCGGCATCGACTCGGCGCTCGTCGCGGCGATCGCCTGCGACGCGGTCGGCGCGGGGAACGTGTACGGGGTGTCGATGCCCTCCAAGTACTCCTCCGACCACTCGCGCGGCGACGCGGCCGAGCTGGCCCGCCGCACCGGTCTCCACTACCGGACGGTGTCGATCGAGCCGATGTTCGACGCGTACATGGCGTCGCTGGGACTCACCGGCCTCGCCGAGGAGAACCTCCAGTCCCGGCTGCGCGGCACGACGCTGATGGCCCTCTCCAACCAGGAGGGCCACATCGTCCTCGCGCCGGGCAACAAGTCCGAGCTGGCGGTGGGCTACTCGACGCTGTACGGCGACTCCGTCGGCGCGTTCGGGCCCATCAAGGACGTCTACAAGTCGACCGTCTTCCGGCTCGCGCGCTGGCGCAACCGGGCCGCCGAGGACCGCGGGATGACCCCGCCGATCCCGGAGGACTCGATCACGAAGCCGCCCAGCGCCGAGCTGCGCCCGGGCCAGGTGGACACGGACTCGCTGCCGGACTACGACGTCCTCGACGGGATCCTCGCGCTGTACGTGGACGCGGACCGCGGCAAGGACGAGATCGTGGCGGCCGGCTTCGACGAGGAGGTCGTCGCGCGGACGCTGCGGATGGTGGACGCGGCGGAGTACAAGCGACGGCAGTACCCGCCGGGCACCAAGATCTCGGCGAAGGGCTTCGGCAAGGACCGCCGGCTCCCGATCACGAACCGCTGGCGGGAGACGACGACGTCCTCCTGACCGTCCCGGCCCTCCTGTCGTCGGGGTCGAGGGGGCTTCCCGCCACGACGCGGGAGGCCCCCTCCGCCGTCGCGGGGGCCCGGTCGAGCAGGCCCGCGAGCGCCGCGATCGCGAGGCCGACGACCGTGAGGGCCGCGCCGACGAGGGCCGGCGAGGTCCAGCCCCAGCCGGCGGCGACGGCGGCGCCGCCCGCCCAGGCGCCGCCGGCGTTGGCGAGGTTGAAGGCGGAGTGGTTGGAGGCGGAGGCGAGCGTCGGGGCGTCCTTGGCCTTGCGCATGACCAGCATCTGGAGCGGGGTGGTGGTCATGAAGCCGACCGCGCCGAGCACGACGACCGTGACGAGGGCCAGCCACGGCACGTGGACGGTGAAGCGGAAGGCCACCAGGGCGAGGACGAGGGCCGCCAGGGAGCCGTACAGCGTCGGGCGGAGCGCGCGGTCGGTCAGCGGGCCCGCGGCGAGCGCCCCGCCCGTCATGCCGAGGCCGAAGAGGGCGAGGACGATCGTGACGGTGGACTCGCCGAAGCCCATCACCTCGGTCGTCATCGAGGCGAGGTAGGAGTACACGGCGAAGACGCCCGCGAAGCCGAAGACCGCGGTGAGCAGGCCGAGGAGCACCTGCGGGCGGCCGAGGGCCCGGATCTCGCGGCCCAGGCCCTGCCGCTCGTCCAGGGGGACGTACGGCACGAGGCGGGCGAGCGCCACCATGGCCAGGAGGCCGATGACCGTGACGACGAGGAAGGTGGCCCGCCAGCCGAGGTGCTGGCCGAGGAGGGTCGCGGCCGGTACGCCGAGGATGTTGGCGACGGTGAGGCCGAGGAACATCGTGGCCACCGCCCGCGCCTGCCGGTCCTCGGGCACGAGCCGGGCGGCGACGACCGCGCCGACGCCGAAGAACGCCCCGTGCGGGAGTCCGGCGAGGACCCGCCCGGCGACGAGCCAGCCGAAGCCGGGGGCGAACGCGGAGGCGAGGTTGCCGACGACGAACAGGGCCATCAGCAGGAGCAGCATCCGCTTGCGCGGGATCCGCGAGCCGAGGGCCGTGAGCAGCGGGGCGCCGACGACCACGCCGATCGCGTACGCGGAGACGAGGTACCCGGCGGTGGGGACGGAGGTGCCGAGGTCGTCGGCGACGTTGGGCAGGAGGCCCATCATCACGAACTCGGTCGTGCCGATGCCGAAGGCGGAGACGGCGAGCGCGAGCAGCGCCAGGGGCATGGGGAGAGCCTTTCCGGAATGTCCCGAAGATAGTTCTTCGTCGGAACAAAGACTCTCAGGTGGATTCTTCCCCGCGGCTTCCGGGGGATGAAGGGAAGGTTTCGCCCCGACCCTCAGAGCTTCACGCGGGCGGCGATCGGGAGGTGGTCGCTCTTCGTCTCCGGCAGCGCCCAGGACGACATCGGTTCGACGCCCTTCACCATGATCTGGTCGATCCGGGCCATCGGGAACGAGGCCGGCCAGCTGAAGCCGAAGCCGTCGCCCGCCGCGCCCTGGGTGGAGCGCAGCTGCGAGGTGACCGCGTTGAGCGAGCGGTCGTTCATGGTGCCGTTGAGGTCGCCGAGGAGGACGATCCGCTCGTGCTTGTCGTGGGAGATGGCCTCGCCGAGGGCGTTGGCGCTGTTGTCGCGCTGGTTGGCGGTGAAGCCCGCGTTGAGCTTGACCCGGACGGACGGCAGGTGGGCGACGTACACCGCGACCTCGCCCTGGGGGGTCACCACGGTGGCGCGCATGGCGCGGGTCCAGCCCATCCGGATGTCGACGGGCTGCGCGGCGCGCAGGGGCAGCTTGCTCCAGAGGCCGACCGTGCCCTGGACGGAGTGGTACGGGTACGCCTCGGCCAGGCCCCGCTCGTACGTCGGGACCATGTCGCCCTTGAGCTCCTCCAGGGCCAGCACGTCGGCGCCGGACGCGGCGAGTCCGCGGGCGGTGCCCTCGGGGTCCGGGTTGTCGGCGTTGACGTTGTGGGTGGCGACGGTCAGGTCGCCGCCGGAGGCCGACTTGTCGGCGACGAGGCCGCCGAAGAGGTTGAGCCAGACCACGGACGGCAGCAGCAGGGCGATCAGGGCGGTGGCGGAGCGGCGTACCAGGGCGAGTACGAGCAGCAGGGGGACGAAGAGGCCCAGCCAGGGCAGGAAGGTCTCGGTCAGGCTGCCGAGGTTGCCGATCTTGTTGGGGATCTCGGCGTGGAACACCATCAGGAGGGTCAGTGCCACCGCCGCGGCGGCGATCAGGATGCCCCGGCGCCAGATGCCGCGGTCGCGGCGGAGGCCGTCGAGGGCGGTCCGGAACCGGGATCCGGAACCGGTGGGCCCGTTCCCGTCGCCGCCGTACTCGGTCTCCGTCATGTCCACCCGCGCCATCGCACTGTCCTCACTGCTGCCTTGCCGTCTTGCGTGACCCGGTGCCGACACTAGGCGATCCCGGGTCCGTCGTACTCCCCCAGGGACGACACTCGCGCGTGGCGGGTTCCTGCAGGTGGCGCGGGCGGGGGCCCTGTGACAGAACGCGCACATTCGTCCGGGCCGCCGACCGGGCCGGCGGGCGGATCAGGTGCGGGGGCGGAGGCCTTCCATGACGGTGTCGACGATCCGCTC
The DNA here is from genome assembly GCF_042268445.1 of Streptomyces sp. NPDC056169. Lineage (NCBI taxonomy): Bacteria > Bacillati > Actinomycetota > Actinomycetes > Kitasatosporales > Streptomycetaceae > Streptomyces > Streptomyces sp. NPDC056169. The sequence continues at coordinate 28,047 of NZ_JBHJUO010000011.1, forward strand.
GGCGAGGCCGGGCTCCAGGGTGCCGCCGGGGCGGATGACGGTACGGAGGAGCAGGGGGCCGGTGAAGAGGTCGTTGACGAGCTCGACGTCGAGGTCGTCGCGGAGCTCGCCGCGCTCCATCCCGCGCCGCACCGCGTCCAGGCCGAGGCGGCGGCGCGGCTCGATCACGGTGTGGTGGTACGTGTCCCACAGCTTGGGATAGAGCTGCATCTGCGAGAACACGTTGTGGAGGAGGGCGGAGGTCCGCTTGGCGAGGCCACGCTGCCGGATCGACTCCAGGAGCGTCACGAGGTCGTCCCGGACCGAGGTGCCGGGCAGCACCGGGTCCGGGAGCTCCACGGAGCGGAGCAGGTCGACGAAGAGCTCTTCCTTGCCGGGCCAGCGCCGGTAGATGGTGGCCTTGCCGACGCCGGCGGTGCGGGCGAGCTTCTCGATGGACAGCTCGGCGAGCGGGGTGCCGCCCTCCAGGAGCGTGATGGCCGCGTCGAAGATCGCCTGCTCGGCCGCCTCGCTCCGCGGCCGCCCCCGCCGGGCGGGCCCGGCCTCGGGGCCCGCCTCGGGGCCCGGACCCCCGCAGCCCACGGGCCGCGGCCCGTCGTCGTGGGGTTCCGGGGTCCCGCCGTCCTGCAGCGACACGTGCGCTCCGCCTCTCCTCCGGTGGCCGGCCGTCGGCCTATCGACGGGCCGATTCTCCCGCCTCGGCGCCGGGCCCGGGTACGGCGGCCCGCCGGGCGGCACCGTCCGGAGCGGTGGCGTCCGGTGCGGTGGCGTCGGAAGTGGCACCGTCCGGAGTGGCACCGTCCGGAGCGGTGGCGTCGGGACCGGCGCCCTGCGGCGTACGGCCCGGGAGGAAGCCGGCCACCACGGCCGCGCCGATCAGGGCGATCACGGCGGAGGCGACCGCCGTGACGTGCATGGCGCCGAGGAAGGCGTCGTACGCGGGGGCCACGAGGTCCCGGCCGGCCGGACCGAGCTTCTCCGCGACCGCGAGCGTCGCCTCGATGGACTCGCCCGCCGTGTCGCGCAGGGCCGCAGGGACGCCGCCGAGGTGTCCCTCGATCTCCCCGCGGTACGTGGAGGACAGCACCGACCCGAGGACGGCCACGCCCATCGCGCCGCCGACCTGCCGGAAGGTGTTGTTGACCGCCGAGCCGGAGCCCGCCTTCTCCCGGGGCAGCGCCTGCATGATCGAGACCGTGACCGGCGGCATGATGTGCGCCATTCCGGCGCCCTGGACGAAGAAGACGACCTCCATCGCCCAGATCGGCGTCGAGGCGTCGAAGAAGGCGAAGGCGGCGAGGCCCGCGGCGACGAGCAGCATGCCGACGGTGCACACGGCCTTCGCGCCGAAGCGGTCGACGACGAGCCGCGCCCGGGGCGAGAACACCATCTGGGCGACGGCGAGCGGCAGGATCAGCAGCCCGGACTGGAGCGCGCTGTAGCCGCGCACGCTCTGGAGGTAGAAGGCGGAGAAGAAGGTCACGCCCATGAGGGCGAAGAAGACGAGGGCGATCGCGGCGACGGCCGCCGAGAACGCGGGCTTCCTGAAGTACGCCATGTCGATGGCCGGGTGGTCGCTGCGCCGCTCGTGCAGGACGAAGAGGACGAGGACCGCGAGGCCGCCGAGGACCGGGGCGAGGACGGTGACGTCGGTGAAGCTCGCGAGCTCGCCGCCGCGGATGATCCCGTACACGAGGAGGACGAGTCCGAGGACGGAGAGCAGTACGCCGGGTACGTCGATCCGGCCCGGCTTCGGGTCACGGGAGTCGGGGACCAGCCAGATCATCAGGGCGAGGGCGAGGAGCACGACGGGGACGTTGACGAGGAAGATCGATCCCCACCAGAAGTGTTCGAGCAGGATGCCGCCGGCGATCGGTCCGATCGCGATGCCCATGCCGACGCCGCCGGCCCAGATGCCGATGGCCTTGGGCTGCTCGTCCCGCTCGAAGACGTTCATGAGGACGGAGAGGGTCGCGGGCATGACGAACGCGGCGCCGAGGCCCATGACGGCCCGGTAGGCGATGAGCTCGTCCGGGGAGCCGGAGAGGGCGGCGAGGGCGGAGCCGATGCCGAAGACGGTGATGCCGAAGAGCAGCACCTTCTTGCGGCCGAGGCGGTCGCCGAGCAGGCCTGAGGTGAAGAGGAGGCCGGCGAAGACGAGCGTGTAGGAGTTGATCGCCCACTCCAGCTCGCTCTGGGTGGCGCCGATGCCGGTGGGCGCGGGGGCGGCGATCGTCCTGACCGCGACGTTCAGGATCGAGTTGTCGAGGACGACGATCAGCAGGCTGAGCATGAGGACGCCGAGGACGGCCCAGCGGCGCCGGTGGACGGCCTCGGGTATCCGGGGCGGGGCAGGGGCAGGGGCGGGAGCAGGGGACGGCTGCGACATGCCGATCACCCTAACCCTATTTCGATACGAGACCGTCTCGTATCGAAAAACCTGGCGGAGTCTTTACGCGACGTCCTTACGCGACGTCTTTACGCGACGCGGGACGTTGCACCGGTGTGAACAGCGCCACTCCGGCCCACTTCCCCGCCCGCCCGGCGAAGTGCCACCATGGATGTGGTCCGGGGACGCCGTCAGGGCGCCTCGAGATGACGAAGGAGCCGTTCCCCATGACGCTTCAGGCTGCCCAGAAATCACCCGCCGACAGCAGCAAGGCGCTGTACGGCGGCCAGGGCACGCGCCGCATCACCGTCCACGACATCGCCGCCGCCAAGGCCCGCGGCGAGAAGTGGCCCATGCTCACCGCCTACGACGCGATGACCGCGTCCGTCTTCGACGAGGCCGGCATCCCCGTGATCCTCGTCGGCGACTCGATGGGTAACTGTCACCTCGGCTACGAGACCACCGTGCCGGTCACGATGGACGAGATGACGATCCTCTCCGCCGCCGTCGTCCGGGGCACCAAGCGCGCCCTCGTCGTCGGCGACCTCCCCTTCGGCTCGTACCAGGAAGGGCCCGTCCAGGCCCTGCGCAACGCCACCCGGCTGATCAAGGACGCGGGGGTCAACGCGGTCAAGCTGGAGGGCGGCGAGCGCTCCCTGGCCCAGACCGAGCTGCTCGTCCAGGCCGGCATCCCCGTCATGTCCCACCTGGGCCTCACCCCGCAGTCCGTCAACACGATGGGCTACCGAGTGCAGGGCCGTACCGACGAGGCCGCCCACCGGCTGCTCAGCGACGCCAAGGCGGCGCAGGACGCGGGCGCCTTCGCGGTCGTCCTCGAACTCGTACCGGCCGAGCTGGCCGCCGAGGTCACCCGCTCGCTGCACATCCCGACCATCGGCATCGGCGCGGGCGCCGGCACCGACGCGCAGGTCCTCGTCTGGACCGACATGGCCGGTCTGACCGGCGGCAAGGTCCCGCGCTTCACCAAGCAGTACGCCAACCTCCGCGAGACGCTCGGCGACGCCGCGCGCGCCTTCGCCGAGGACGTCTCCGGCGGGGCGTTCCCCGCCGAGGAGCACACCTTCCACTAGTTCGACGGAGAGTCCCCCGAAGCCACTGCGGCACCTCCGACAGCCCGCCGACATCCCCCATCGGCGGGCTGTCGGTCGTCTGTCGGGGGATTGTCGGTGGCGGCTGGTGTAGTGGCTGCCATGACGCGATCACACACCAACGCCGTCGAGGTCCGGGGCCTCGTGAAGCACTTCGGCGCGACGAAGGCCCTCGACGGGGTCGACCTGGACGTCCGGGAGGGCACCGTCCTCGGGGTCCTCGGGCCGAACGGCGCCGGGAAGACCACCCTCGTCCGCTGCCTGTCCACCCTCCTCGTCCCGGACTCCGGGACCGCCACCGTCGCCGGCTACGACGTGGTGAAGCACCCCCGCCAGCTGCGCCGCACCATAGGCCTCACCGGCCAGTACGCCTCCGTCGACGAGAAGCTCTCCGGCTGGGAGAACCTCTACATGATCGGGCGGCTGCTCGACCTGTCCCGGCAGGACGCCCGACGCCGGTCCGACGAGATGCTGGAGCGCTTCTCCCTCACCGACGCCGCCAAGCGCGCCGCGATGACCTACTCCGGCGGCATGCGCCGCCGGCTCGACCTCGCCGCCTCGATGATCGGGCAGCCCTCCGTCCTCTACCTGGACGAGCCGACGACCGGTCTCGACCCGCGCACCCGCAACGAGGTGTGGGACGAGGTCCAGCGGATGGTCTCCGAGGGCGTCACCGTCCTCCTCACCACCCAGTACATGGAGGAGGCGGAGCAGCTCGCGAGCGAGCTGACCGTCATCGACAAGGGCAAGGTCATCGCCAAGGGCGGCGTCGACGAGCTCAAGGCGAAGGTCGGCGGCCGGACCCTGAAGATCCGCCCGGTCGACCCGGACCAGCTGTCCGCGATGGCCGCCGCGCTCCGCGAGACCGGTCTCGACGGCATCGCCGGCTCGACCGTCGTGCCCGACGAGGGCGCCCTGTACGTGCCGATCCTCACCGACCAGCAGCTGACCGCCGTCGTGGCGCTGCTCGGGGCGCGCGGCTTCGGCATCGCCCACATCGGGACCCATCTGCCCAGCCTGGACGAGGTGTTCCTCGCGATCACCGGCCAGAAGACCGACGTGTCCGACGCGATCAGCGAGGAGGTCGCCGCGTGAGCACGACCACGACCACCACGACCACTGCCACCAAGGCCCCCGGCGACACCCCGAGGACGGCTCCGGCGCGCCCCGCGCCGTCCGCCGAGGGCCGGATCGGGCTGCGGGCCAATCTCCGCCACATCGGCGCCCTGGCCCGCCGCAACGCCCTCCAGATCAAGCAGGACCCGGAGTCGATGTTCGACGCCGTCCTGATGCCGATCATCTTCATCCTGCTGTTCGTGTACGTCTTCGGCGGCGCGATCTCCGGCAAGGGCAACAACGACGTCTACGTCAACTACGTGACGCCCGGCCTGATGGCGATGATGGGCATGAACATCGCCATGGCCGTCGGCGTGGGCATCAACGACGACTTCAAGAAGGGGGTCATGGACCGGTTCCGGACGATGCCGATCGCCCGGTCCTCCGTCCTGATCGCGAAGATCGTCGTCGAGGTCGGCCGGATGCTGATCGCCACCGCGATCCTGCTCGGCATGGGCTTCCTGCTCGGCCTGGAGATCCACACCTCGGTGCTCCACCTCTTCGCCGCCATCGGTCTGTCGATGGTCTTCGGCGCCTCGCTGATGTGGATCTTCATCCTGCTCGGGCTCACCCTCAAGACGGCCCAGGCCGTCCAGGGCATGGCGATGCTCGTCCTGATGCCGCTCCAGTTCGGCTCCTCGATCTTCGCCCCGACGACGTCGATGCCGGGCTGGCTGGAGACCTTCACCGACTACAACCCGCTGTCGAACCTCGCCGACGCCGCCCGGAACCTGATCAACGGCGGTCCGGTCGCCCACTCCGTGTGGATGACCCTCGGCTGGGCGCTGGTGATCACGGTCGTCACGGCGCCGCTCGCGGTCACCAAGTTCCGCAAGAAGACCTGACCGGAAAGACGGGGTTCAGGACTCGGCGCGCTCACTGATCGCGTCGGCGGCGCGGCCGAGCAGGGCGGCGGTCTCTTCCAAGGAGAGGCCGCCGCCTTCGGCGTACGCCGCGGCGAACTCCTCCTCGCCGAGGACGGACCGGGTCAGCTCCGTGGCCGTGGCCAGGTTCTCCCGCTCCAGCGGCGGCGGCAGGTGCCCGGGCGGAACGAGACCCGCCCCGGCCCCGAGGAGCGTCGCCGCGAACCGCGCGGAGGGACCGCCGAGGCCGGCGAGCGCCCAGGCGGCGACGACGACGTGGACCGCCGGCATCTGCGGGGCGACCATCATCGACAGGGAGCCGAGGGAGCGCTCGTACGCCTCCCCCGCGAGGGCGAGCGCGGAGCCGTACCGCCCGTCCACGGCGTCCAGCCAGGCCAGGCTGCCGAGCGTGAAGCCCTCGAAGATGGACAGGGTCTCGGAGCCGAACTCCCCCCGCAGCGCGTGCAGGTGCTCGCGGGCCTCGGCGGTGCGACCGCTGCGGCCGAGCGCCAGGGCGAGGAAGATGCGGGCGCCGAGCAGGGGTTCGTGGCCCCAGCCGTGGCCGCCTGCCACGATCTCGCGCAGGATCGCCTCCCCCTCGTCGACCCGCCCGGTCTCGACGAGCGTCCCGGCGTACCGGGCCCGCAGGAGCGCCATCTGCGACTGGGCGCCGATACGCTCCGCGCAGTCGATGGCGGCGGCGAAGTCGTCGGCCGCCTCCTCGAACTCGAGCCGCCGCTCGTGGGCCTCCGCGCGGGAGGAGAGCGCCTCGGCAGCACCCCAGGCGTCACCGAGCCGGAGGAAGAGCTCCAGGCTCTCGTCGGCGTCGGCGATCGCCTCGACGGCCAGGTCGGCCCGGTTCGCGGACATGTTGGCGCGCATCTGGAGGGCGTTGGCGAGCTCCCAGTCGTAGCCGTGGCGCCGGCAGGCCCCGACCGTCATGTCGAGGAGCTCGCGGAGCCGGCCGGCCTCGCCGATGAGGAGGACGGCGAAGACGGCGAAGGAGCCGGGCAGCCGGCAGGTCTGCGGCAGGCCGGGCTCGTAGACGGCGGTCATCTCACGGAGCCGGCGCACGCCTTCGGGGCTGGTCCAGCGCCCGGTCTCGTGGTCCATGTTGAGGAGCTCCACCAGCCGCACCCCGCGCCGGGCCTCCCAGCGCTGCTCCTCGGAGAGCGGCGGCGGGGCGGCCGTGCACGGCTCGTGCAGGGGGACGACGGGGGCGGCGGGCGGCGTGAACGGGTCGGGCCCGAGGGCGGCGGCGGCCCGGGCCCAGTGCAGGGCGTCGGTGCGGAGGTCGCGCATCTGCCAGTACCAGAGCAGGGAGTGGACGAGGACGAGCGCCTCGTCCTCGTCGCGGGCGGCGACGGCCCGGCGCAGGGCGGTGCGGAGGTTGCCGTACTCGGTCCCGAAGCGGGTGATGGCGGCGACCTGTCCGGAGCCGCGGAGCTCGGGGTCGGTGCGGCGGGCCAGCTCGCGGTAGTACGCGAGATGCCGCCGCTCGGTCGCCGGCCGCTCCCCGGCCTCGTCGAGGCGCTCCCCCGCGTACTCGGCGACGGTCTCCAGGAGCCGGTAGCGCATGCCGGTCTCGCCGGGTGCGGAGACGACGAGGGACTTGTCGACGAGGGAGCCGAGCGCTTCGAGGACGTCGGCGTGAGCGTGGACGGGGGCGTCGGGGTGGGCCGGGGCGTCGGCGTGAGCCCGGGTGTCGGCGTGAGCCCGGGTGTCGGCGTGGGCCCGGGCGTCGGCGTGGGCCCGGGCGTCGGCGTGGGCCCGGGTGTCGGCGTGGGTGTCGGTGCCCGCGCACACCGCCTCCGCCGCCTCCAGGTCGCTGCCGCCGGTGAACACCGACAGACGGCGCAGGACGGCCCGTTCGGGGTCGTCGAGGAGGTCCCAGGACCAGTCGACGACCGCGCGCAGCGTCTGCTGGCGGGGCAGTACGGTCCGGGCGCCCGAGGTCAGCAACCGGAAGCGGTCGTCGAGCCGGTCCGCGATCTGGCGCAGGGTCAGCATCCTCAGCCGGGCCGCGGCCAGTTCGATCGCCAGCGGCAGCCCGTCCAGGCGGCGGACGATCTCCGCCGCCGCCTCCGGGTCCTCCGCGGTGCGGAAACCGGGGCGGACCGCCGTGCCCCGCTCCCCGAAGAGGCGCAGCGCGGTCTCCGTCGGCAGCGGTCCCAGCGGGCGCACCACCTCGCCCGGCACGCCCAGCGGCTCCCGGCTCGTCGCGAGGACCCGGAGCCCGGGGCAGCGGGCGAGCAGGGTCTCGGCCAGGTCGGCGGCGGCCGCCACGAGGTGCTCGCAGTTGTCGAGGAGCAGCAGCATCCGGCGCCCGGCGCAGTGCTCGACGAGCCGGGCGAGCGGGTCGTCCCCGGCGCGCAGCTCCTCGGCTCCTGCGCCGCGCAGCACGGTCTCGCGGGCGCCGACGGCGGCGAGGACGGCCTCGGGCACGGCCTCCGGGTCGCGTACGGACGCGAGCTCGGCCACCCAGACGCCGTCGGGCCATGCCCCGGCGCCCCGCTCGGCGGCCTCCTGCGACAGCCGGGTCTTGCCCGCCCCGCCGGTCCCGAGCAGGGTGACGAGCCGCGCGCCCCGCAGGTCCTCCTGGAGGGCGACGATCTCCTCGTCCCGCCCGACGAAGCTCGTCAGCCGGGCGCGGAGGTTCCCGGGACGGCCGGGGGCCGGCGTCGGCTCCGGCCTCGTCGCCGGCTTCGGCCGCGGCTTCGGCTCCGGGGCCAGCAGCTCCGTGTGGAGGGCGCGCAGGGCCGGGGAGGGGTCCGTGCCGAGGCGGTTGGCGAGGGCGCGGCGGACCGACTCGTACGCGGCGAGCGCCTCGGCGGCGCGGCCGGTGTCCCGCAGGGCGCGGATCCGCAGGGCCTGGAGGGGCTCGTCCAGGGGGTGGGCGGCGCAGAGCGCGGTCAGCTCGGGGAGGGCCGCGGTGGCCTCGCCGAGCGCGAGGGCCGCGTCGAGTCTGGCGCGGCGGGCGTCGAGGCGGCGGGCCTCCCAGCGGGCGGCCTCCGTGTCCCGGTCCGGGAGGTCGGCGAGGGCGGGCCCGCGCCAGAGCCCGAGGGCCTCGTCGAGGAGGGCGGCGGCCCGCGCGGCGCCCCCGCCGGCGAGTGCGGCGACGCCCTCGGCGGTGAGGTGTTCGAAGCGGTGGGCGTCGACGTCCTCGGGCCGGGCGTCGAGCCGGTAGCCGCCGTCGGCCGAGATCACCTCGGTCCGCCCGAGGGCCCGGCGCAGCCGCCCGACGAGGGCCTGGAGCGCGGCGACCGCGTCGGCGGGCGGCTCGTCGCCGTACCAGACCTCGTCGACGAGGGCCGGTACGGGCACGGTCCGGCCGGCCCGCAGGGCGAGCACGGTCAGCAGCGCCCGCACGCGCGGACCGCCGACGTTCACGGCGGCGCCGTCGGGCGCATGGGCGAGGGTCGGGCCGAGCAGGGAGTAACGCACGCCCCCATTCTCCGCGAGAAGCCGCCCATCCCCGGAAGCGGGGCGCGCGGACGGGGGCATCCGATGCGGGGAGGGAGCGACGCAGGGCAGGGGGGACGGCCCGTACGTCGGCGGCGCCCCCGCCCCGGAACTTCGTCCGCCACCCGGTACGTTTCCCGCACACCAGCCCTTCGTCCCCTGGGAGTTCCCGCGATGAGCACGGCCACCACCCGGCGTCACGAGCGGCGGATCAGCCCCGTCTTCCTGGCGATCCTCGCCGTCATGGCCGTCACCGGCTGGGCGGTGTGGACGGACTTCGCCGCCTTGCCCGGGCTCGCGGTGTTCCTCTTCGTGACCTCGGCGTGGGTGGTGTCGCTCTGTCTCCACGAGTACGCGCACGCCCGCACCGCCCTGCACGGCGGGGACATCACGGTCGGGGCGAAGGGCTATCTGACCCTGAACCCGCTCGCGTACACCCACGCGTGGCTGAGCATCATCCTGCCCGTGCTGTTCGTGATCATGGGCGGGATCGGTCTGCCGGGCGGGGCGGTCTTCATCGAGCAGGGCCGGATCAAGGGGCGCTGGAAGCACAGCCTGATCTCGGCGGCGGGCCCGCTGGCGAACGTCCTCTTCGCGCTGGTCTGCACCGCGCCGTTCTGGCTGGACGCGCTGGACGGCGTGCCCGTCGCCTTCCGGTACGCGCTGGCGTTCCTGGCGTTCCTCCAGGTGACGGCCGCGCTCCTGAACTTCCTGCCGGTGCCGGGCCTCGACGGCTACGGCGTCGTGGAGCCCTGGCTGTCGTACAAGGTGAAGCGGCAGATCGAGCCGTACGCGCCGTACGGCTTCTTCATCGTGATCGCGCTGCTGTTCGTGCCGGCGGTCAACGGCGCCTTCTTCGACGCGATCGACGCGCTGATGAAGACCCTGGGGGTGTCGGAGGACAGCCGGTACTGCGGTGCGCAGCTGTTCCGGTTCTGGCAGGAGACGCCGGAGTTCTGCCGGGTCTAGGGCCGGACGGGCCCTAGGGGGTGTCTTGTCGATCAGGCCGGATCAGGGAGCGGCGTCTGGTGCCGTGGATCGCAAGGCGGAGGAGGGAGTCGACGCGGAGCGTCGGCGAGTGACGACAACGCGGCGAGGCACGGTGCCAGACGCCGCGAGCCCGGCCTGATCGGCAAGACACCCCCTAGACCTGCGGTGCGGTGGCGGCGGCCTGCTTTTCGATCTTCGCTCGGCGGACGTAGTACCACGCCATGTTCGAGGAGAGGCCCGCGAGGAGGACCCAGATCACGCCCAGGAAGCTGCCCTGGACGAAGGAGACGACGGCCGCGGCGACGGCCAGGGCGCAGACCACGAGGGCGTAGAGGGCGAGGCGGGGCATGGGGGACGGCTCCTGTCCGGGTACGGCTGCTGGTGCCCGTCCAGTGTCCCCCATGCCGCGCGCCCGGCCGGGACCGGCTCAGATGTCGGTGACCCGGAGGCCCGCGTGGGCCTTGTAGCGCCGGTTCACCGAGATCAGGTTCGCGACGAGCGACTCGACCTGGTGGGCGTTGCGCAGGCGGCCGGCGAAGACGCCGCGCATGCCGGGAATGCGGCCGGCGAGCGCCTGGACGAGCTCGACGTCGGCGCGCTCCTCGCCGAGGACCATCACGTCCGTGTCGATCTCCTCCAGGGAGGCGTCCTGGAGGAGGACGGCGGAGAGGTGGTGGAAGGCGGCGGCCACCCGCGAGTCCGGGAGGAGCGCGGCGGCCTGCTCGGCGGCGGAGCCCTCCTCGGGCTTCAGGGCGTAGGCGCCCTTCTTGTCGAAGCCGAGCGGGTTGACGCAGTCGACGACGAGCTTCCCGACGAGCTCGTCGCGCAGCGACTCCAGGGTCTTGGCGTGTCCGTCCCACGGCACGGCGACGATCACGATGTCGCTGCGCCGGGCGCACTCGGCGTTGTCGGCGCCCTCGACGCCGTGGCCGAGCTCCTCGGCCACGGCCTGCGCGCGGTCGGCGGCCCGGGAGCCGATGATCACCTTCTGGCCGGCCTTGGCGAGCCGGTAGGCGAGGCCGCGGCCCTGCTCGCCGGTGCCGCCGAGGACGCCGACGACGAGCCCGGAGACGTCGGGGAGGTCCCACGGGTCCTTGGGGGCGGGCTTGGGGGTGGCGGTGGAGTCGGTGGAGGTGGAGGCAGTCGAGGAAGTCATGGGCCGACATTACCGAGCGGTCGGGGCGCCGGGGCCCGTCCCGTACGGGTGGAACCGACCACAACCGGCCACGCCCGGGGCGCCGCTGCGGCAGGATGCCACCCCATGGATGCCGTACGGGTCGCGTTGCTGCGGGAAGTGCTCGCCGGGACGGAGTGGCCTCGGGCGGCCCGCCGCTTCGCGGGGGCGCTCCGCTCCTCGGTCGTGCCGCACCGGGGCGGTCTGCTGCTCGTCGGCACGGAGGAGTACGAGCCCTGGCACCTGGCGGCGCACCTCGTCGACGAGGCGGCCTGGTCGGGGCTGCCGGAGCTGGCGCCCACGCTCGTACGGCACCGGGTGCGGCCGGGTGACCCGGCGCATCTGGCGGTCGGTCTCGGCCGTCTGGAGGCGGCGGGGCGCGGGGCGACGCTGCTGATGGTGGCGCCGGAGCGGCCGGACGCGGGGCTGCTCCAGCGGGTGCACGACGCCCGGCGGGCGGGGGCGACGGTGCTCTCGCTCGACGGCGGCGACGCGGAGGTGCGGGGCCTCGCCCACGAGACGCTCACGGTGGCGGAGGGCGCGGAGGTCGACCTGGACACGGTGCAGCACCTGGTGAGCGCGGCGGCCGGGGAGAACAGCCTGCCGTCGCCGCGCGGGAGCCGTCGCTTCCGAGACCGGCTCTCGGACCTCGCCGACCGGCTGACGGCACCGCCACCGGCCCGCTGGTAGGCGAGGGGACCCGGCTCGCTGGTAGACGAGGGGAACCGGTTCGCTGGGAGAAGAGGGGAACCGGCTCGCCTGCCGGCATATTCGGTTGCCCGGGCGTTCTCCTGGCCGGAACATGACCCCTCGTGTCCTCTGCCTCCCCCGAACCCTCCGCCAAACGCTCCCCCAAGCTCTCCGCCCTCCTGCCCGATCTGGCTCCCTGGCGCGCGTCCCGCGACTTCCGGCTCCTGTGGATCCAGGGGCTCGTGACCTACTTCGCCAGCGCGATGGCGATGATCGCCCTGCCGCTCCAGATCAAGGAGCTGACGAACTCGCCGCTCGCGGTCGGTGCGATGGGCGCGGTCGAGCTGGTGCCGCTGGTCGTCTTCGGGCTGTACGGCGGCGCGCTCGCCGACGCCGTCGACCGGCGGAAGGTGATCGTGGGGACGGAGGCGGGTCTCGGCGTGCTCGCCCTGCTCCTGCTGCTCAACGCGCTGCTGCCGGAGCCGATGCTCTGGCCGCTGTACGTGGTCGCGGCCGGTGTCTCCGCGCTCGCGGGGCTCCAGCGTCCCGCGCTCGACTCGCTGCTCGCCCGGATCGTGCCGCACGAGCAGCAGACGGCCGCGGCGGCCCTCAACTCCCTGCGCTGGCAGATCGGCTCCATCGCGGGACCGTCGGTCGCGGGGCTCGTCGTCGCGCTGGCGGGGCACGCCCCGGCGTACGCGGTGACGATCGTCGGCTTCGCCGCCTCGGTGCTCATGTGCCGCCGGCTCTCCCCCGCGCCGCCCGCGCACGACGCGGAGAAGCCCTCGCTGCGGGGCATCGCGGAGGGCGCGCGGTACGCCTGGTCGCGGCCGGTGCTGCTCGGCACGTACGCGATCGACCTCGCGGCGATGTTCTTCGCCTTCCCGAACACGATCTTCCCGTTCCTCGCGGACGAGCTGGACGCGGACTGGTCCCTCGGCCTGATGTACGCGGCGGGCTCGGTCGGCTCGCTGGTGCTCGGTCTGACCAGCGGCTGGACGTCGAGGGTGCGGCGGCACGGGCTGCTCGTGGTGGGCGGCGCCGCCGGCTGGGGTCTGGCGATCGCGGCGGCCGGCTGGTTCGGGAACATCTGGCTCGTCCTGCTCTGCCTGGCCTTCGCGGGCGCCGGCGACATGCTGAGCGGGCTCGGCCGGGCCACGATCTGGAACCAGACGATCCCGGAGGAGCTGCGCGGGCGGCTGGCCGGCATCGAGGTGCTGTCCTACAGCGTCGGCCCGCAGCTGGGCCAGGTCCGGGCGGGCGTGATGGCCGGCTGGACCGGCACCAGGGCGGCCGTCTGGTCGGGCGGCGTGGCCTGTGTCGCCTCGGTGGGGCTGCTCTGCCTGGCGCTGCCGAAGCTGCTCACGTACGACTCCGAGACGGACGAGGACTCGCTGCGCCGCAAGGCCCAGCAGGAGGCCGCCGCGGCCCGGGAGGCGGCCGGGGCCGTGTGAACGGTCCCGGCCGGCCCCCGTCCCGGGTCAAGCCGTCAGGCCGGGGGGTTCTCGTCCGGCCGCCCGCCCTCGTGCCAGCGCGGGTCGGTCTCCCACTCCAGGTTCCGCTCGCGGGCGGTCTCCATCGCGTGGGAGGCCTCCTCACGGCTGGCGTACGGGCCGAATCGGTTCTTCGCCGGGCACTCCGGGCCCTCCTCGACCTTCTTGTGCTCCAGGCAGTAGTACCACTCGCCGGGTTTGCCCACGGTCTTCTTCTTGAACAGGGCCATCGTCGTCGGCTCCTTCCTCCGAGACCATGCTGCCCCAGACGCGGTCGTTAGACTCGCTGACATGTCTGGCCAGTCGCTTCTCGTTCCGGGGGAGCTCTCCCCCCACCGCTCCGTCCCGGGCTCCATCCGCCGCCCCGAGTACGTCGGGAAGCCCGCCCCGACCCCGTACAGCGGGCCCGAGGTGCAGGATTCCGACACCATCGAACGGATGCGGATCGCCGGCCGCATCGCCGCGCAGGCGATGGAGGAGGCCGCCAAGCACATCGCTCCGGGGGTCACCACCGACGAGCTCGACCGGGTCGCCCATGAGTACATGTGCGACCACGGCGCCTACCCCTCGACCCTCGGCTACCGCGGGTTCCCGAAGTCTCTCTGCGCCTCGGTCAACGAGGTCATCTGCCACGGCATCCCGGACTCCACGGTGCTGCGGGACGGCGACATCGTGAACCTGGACGTCACCGCGTACATCAACGGCGTCCACGGCGACAACAACGCCACCTACCTCTGCGGCGACGTCGACGAGGAGTCGCGGCTGCTCGTGGAGCGGACCCGGGAGTCGCTGAACCGGGCCATCAAGGCCGTGCGGCCGGGCCGCCAGATCAACATCATCGGGCGGGTCATCGAGTCGTACGCCAAGCGCTTCGGGTACGGAGTCGTCCGCGACTTCACCGGGCACGGAATCAACTCGTCGTTCCACTCCGGCCTGATCGTCCCGCACTACGACTCCCCCCACCACACCACCGAGATCAAGACCGGCATGACCTTCACGATCGAGCCGATGCTGACGCTCGGCACGCACGACTACGACATGTGGGACGACGGCTGGACCGTGGTCACCAAGGACCGGAAGCGGACCGCGCAGTTCGAGCACACGCTCGTCGTGACCGAGAACGGGGCCGAAATTCTTACGTTGCCCTGACCTCTCGAACGGGTACGTTTTTACCGACAGGACGTCGGGAACCAGTTGACTTAGGTATGCCTAACTTGGCAGGATCAGCACTGGTTCCCGTCCCATCGGTCCCGGAGGCACGCCTTGGACACGCCCTTCTCCACGCTCATCCGTACGGCCTCGCACGAGCAGCACACGGAGGCGGAGACGTCGTCCTTCATGGGCGACCTCCTGGGCGGACGCCTCGCCGTCGACGCCTACGCCCGCTACACGGAGCAGCTCTGGTTCGTCTACCGCGCCCTGGAGGAGGGGGCGGAGGCGCTGCGCGAGGACCCGGTCGCCAGGCCCTTCATACAGACCGAGCTGTTCCGCACGACCGCCCTGGAGCAGGACCTCGCCCATCTGCGCGGCTCCGACTGGCGCGCCGGGGTCTCCCCGCTGCCCGCCACCGTCGCGTACGCCGAGCGGGTCGCGGAGTGCGCCCGTGACTGGCCCGCCGGTTACGTGGCCCACCACTACACGCGCTACCTGGGCGACCTGTCGGGCGGCCAGATCATCCGCGACAAGGCGGAGCGGACCTGGGGCTTCGCGCGCAAGGGCGACGGCGTGCGGTTCTACGTCTTCGACGAGATCGGCAACCCCGCCGCGTTCAAGCGGACCTACCGGGAGCTGCTCGACGCGGTGAACGCGGACGACCTGGAGAAGCAGCGGATCGTCGACGAGTGCAAGCGCGCCTTCGCCTTCAACAGCGCGGTCTTCCACCAGCTGGGAGGCGAGTTCCCGCTCAGCGCGTGAGCCTGTCCGGACCTAGCGCGTGAGCGTTCCCTCCAGGCGGACGCGTCCGCCCAACTCCACGATGCCGTCAGGGCCGGGGGCAGTGAGCAGCTGCGAACCCCGGCCCTGCGTGATGTTCAGGGCCCGTCCCAGCTGTGCCGTCAGGAGCAGCGCCGCCGCACCGGTCGCCTCGTCCTCGTCGATGCCGTCGCCGCGCCCCGGGAACCCGCGCGCCCTGACCCGGCCCGCGGCCTCCTCCTGCCAGGCCCAGGCGTAGATCCACTCGCCGGGCTCGGGCACCTCCAGGGCCTCCACCTCGGCGACGGAGCCGTACTGGCGCAGCGTCCGCGGCGGGGCCCACTCGGCGCGCGCCGCGATCCAGGTGAACTCCCCGTCCCCACGCACCCACACCTCACCGGCGGGCGGGCAGACGACCTCCAGGTCGAGCAGCCAGGCGGCACCTATGAGCGGGTGCCCGGCGAACGGCAGCCGCACGCCGGGGGTGTAGATGTCGACGTGCCCGCGCTCCGGGTCGTCCACGAACACCGTCTCGCTGAAGCCGAGCTCCTTGGCAAGCGCCTGCCGGGAGGCCTCGTCGGGCTGGTGCCGGGGGTCCCGTACGACCCCGAGAGCGTTGCCGTGGCCTCCGTCGCCCGCACAGAAGACCCGGAGGACGTCGATGTCAGTGGCAGTCGTGTTCATGGCGGAATTCAATCACTAGGAGGTCTCGCTTCACCGGCGATCGAAGCGGCAGGGCCGCACCCGGGGATCGGGGACGGCCCTGCCTGTTGGGGGGGTGGCGGTAGAGGGGGTGTCGGTCAGGACTCCGTCGCGCGGCGGCGGACGGTGATGACGACGGCCGCGCCCGCGCCGGCGATCAGGCCGGAGGCGGCGAGGAGGAGGCCGGTCGGGGTGCCCGAGCCGGTGGCGGCGAGGGCCCCGGAGCCGCCGACGGAACCGGAGCCGCCGACCGTGCCCGCTCCCCCGGCCGCGCCCGTGCCGCCGACGGTGCCGGAACCGCCGACGGCCC
Organism: Streptomyces sp. NPDC056169; assembly: GCF_042268445.1. Taxonomy (NCBI): domain Bacteria; kingdom Bacillati; phylum Actinomycetota; class Actinomycetes; order Kitasatosporales; family Streptomycetaceae; genus Streptomyces; species Streptomyces sp. NPDC056169. The sequence goes on from NZ_JBHJUO010000011.1 coordinate 44,256, forward strand.
CGGCGCCGCCCGTGGTGGACGAGCCGCCGGTGGTGCCGGTGGTGCCTGTGCCGCCCGTGGTGGACGAGCCGCCGCCGGAGGTCGACGGGAGCGAGGCGTCCTCGTCGGCCGCGAGGGTCACGGTCACCGGGTCCATCTCGGTGCCCGCGGGGTAGCCGCCCTGGCCGCCGGGGGCGTGGAACGTCGCGGAGCCGGCCGCCGTCAGCTTCGCCGGGAGGTCGGCGAGGGTGACGAGCCCCTTGTCCACGGTCCAGTCGGCCCGGGAGAGGTCCAGGTCGACCAGCGCCACGTCGTTCTTCGTGCCCGCGGCGCTCGCGACGTCGGCGGTCAGGATGCCGGTGGTGCCCGTCGCCTTCACCTTCAGGTCCGTGACGGTCCAGTCGATGCCGTGCGCGGCGCAGACGAAGGCGAGCTTGCCGGAGAAGGCGGCCTCGGCCTTGCGGGCGTCGGCGTCGAGGTCGGCCTTGACGAAGCCGAAGTCGTAGGCGGAGCCCCGCTTCACGGCGCCGCCGGAGGCGGTGACGGAGCCGCCGCACATCTCGCCGACGTACCGCTGCCAGCTCTGCTTGACGCCCCAGGTGAGCCTGCCGTCGACGACGCCGGACGGGTCGGTCGGCGGCTGCGTCGTGGGGGCGGTGGTGGTCGGGGCCGGAGAGGTCGGGGAGGTCGGGGAGGTCGGGGCCGTGGTGGTGGGCGCGGGGGACGTGGGGGCCGTCGTGGTGGGCGCCGGGGACGTCGGGGCCGTGGTCGTCGGCGTGACGGGCGGGGTGGTCGGGGGCTCGGTGGTCACGGGCGGCGTGGTCGGCGGCTCCGTGGTCGGGGGCGCGGTCGTCGGCCGGGCGCCCGCCTTCACGGTGAGCGTGGCCGCGTCGAGCTGGTCGCCCTCCTTGTAGAAGCCCGCGAACGCCGCGGCGCCGTCCTTCGTCAGCTTCGCCGGTATGTCCCTGAACACCATGGCGCCGCCCGCACCCTGGCCCGGCCTGACGCCCGTCATGTCGAGCGCGGCGAAGGCGATGTCGTCACGCGTGCTGAAGCTGCCGTCCTTCTCCTTGGTGACGACGTCCGCGACGATCTCGCCGGTCGGCGCCGCCGTTCCCTTCGTCGTCAGCCTGACGTCCGAGATGCGGATGTCGAGGGCGCCCGAGTGGGCCTCGAAGTGGACGCCGCCGCGGAAGGAGTTGGCCGTGGCGTGGGTGCCCGTGTCGTACGTACCGGTGCCCTCGACGAAGGTGAAGACGCCGTTGTTCGCGGCCTGCCGGGCGCCGCCCTCGACGGTGGTCTTCCCGTGGGCGAAGGGCTGCGCCAGGTACGAGCGGAAGGACTGCTTGATGCCCCAGTCCAGGGTGCCGTCGCTCAGCGCCATCGGGGGCGCGGCGTCGGCGGCCGAGGCGGGCAGGGCGAGGGCGACGGCGCCCGTGCCGAGGGCGGCGGCCGTGGCGACGGCGGCGGCCAGGGTGACGGATCGGCGCAAGCGGAAGGGGGTGGCCATGGCGGGGGTTCTCCTAGGTGGTGCGCGGGGGGCGGCGCAGGGGGGGGTGCGCGCGGGGGCGTGGCGTAAGGCGGGGCGTGGGGGCGGGGCGTGAGGCGGCGCGCCGGGGCGGCGCGTCGGGGCGGCGCGTCGGGGCGGCGCGTCGGGGCGGTACGGGTGAGGGGGCGGTGTGCGGCAGGGGTAAGCCCATGGGGGTCAGTCCGTGGGAGTGCCGGTGCGGCGGCGGCGTACGGCGACGAAGACCCCGAGCGCGGCGGCGAGGAGCACACCCGCGCCGATCGCGACGTACGTGCCGGTGGAGGAGTCGGAGGTCCCGGCCGCCGCGACGGACGGAGCGGCGGGGGCGGCCGGCTTCGTCGGGGCGGCGGAGGACGTGACCCCACTGCCGAGGTCCGGGAGCGCCGGCAGTTTCGCCGTGGCGTCGACGGTGACGGCGAGCGACACCGGATCCATCGCGGTCCCCGCCTTGTACATCCCGCCGAAGGCCTTGGCGCCGCCCTCGGTGAGGGTGGCGGGTGCCTCGGTGACGGCGGCGAGGCCGTTCTCCGGGGCGAAGTCCCGGGCGGGGAAGGTGACCAGGGGTACGGCCTTCGTGGTCGTCCCGGCGCTGGTGACGTCGGCGCTGAGCGTGCCCGTGCCGCCGGTCACCTTCGCGGTGACCCCGGAGAGCGTGAGGTCGAGGTGGGCGCCGGTGAAGCGGACGCTGCCCGCGAAGGCCGCGTCGAGGGTCTGCTTCCTCGCGTCGTACGCGCCCTTGCCGCTCGGGAAGCGGAAGAGCGCGCCGCCGTCCTGGGCGCCGTCGGCGAGGGTCCACCTGCCCTGGGCGATGGCTCCGGTGACGTACTCGCGGAAGGTGCGGCGGACACCCCAGTCGACCGCCGCGGTCCTGATCGGGCTGGTGCTCGCGGGCGCATTGGGGGAACTCGCCGTGGGCGACGGACTCGTGGGGGGCTTCGCCGTCGACTCGGTGGCCGGCGGGGCGGCCCGCACGGTGGTGGGTGCGGTGGTGGGTGCGGCCTGCTTCGGGGTCTGGACGTCGACGGTGAGGCTGACGGGGTCGAGCTGCGTGCCGGCCGGGTAGTAGCCGGCGAAGGCCGCGGCGCCCTGCGCGGTGAGCGTGGCCGGGACGCCGTTGAGGGCGAGGGGGCTGCCGCCGCCGCGCATGTCGATGCCGCCGAGGTTCAGGGTGGCCATCGGCACCTGCGCCGTGACGCTCATGCGCCCGCTGCCCTTGGCCTTGCTCGCCATGTCGGCGTAGAGGGTGCCGTGTCCGCCCCGGACGACGACACGGGGGCGGCTGACGGTGAGGTCGAGCTCGTTCGTGCCGTCCGCCTTCCGGTGGCCGGTGAAGTGGACGCCGCCGGCGAAGGCGGCCTCGAAGGTGCCGGTCCCGGGGTCGTACGAGCCCTGCGCGGAGTGGAAGCGGAACTGGCTGCCGCCGACGGTGGCGGCTCCGCCGGTGAGGCTCCAACTGCCTTGCGCGATGGGCCCGGTGACGTAGCTCTGGAAGGAGGTCTTGATGCCCCAGTCGAGCCGCCCGCCCTGCACCGTGCGGTCCTCCGCGTGGGCGGCGGAGGCCGGGATCAGGGCGGCGAGCAGGGCCGTGAACAGGGTCACGGCGAGCGCGCGGGCGGGTCTGGACAGCAGCATGGAACCCCTCCGAGGACTGGCTAGTGAGGTAAGGCTAACCTAAGCTGCATCGAGCCCCGGCCGGAACCCCTCCGGCCCGTACGCGGCAGAACGAACGACGACAGGACGGTGTCCGGTGCGCAGAACTCGCCTCGCGGGAGCGCTGACAGCAGCGCTCGCCCTCGCCCTCGCGGCGACCGGCTGCGGCGGCGGAAGCGGCGGCGGGACCGCCCCGGGCGGGTCGTCGGCCAAGAGCGCCGCCACCGCCCCCGACCGGGTCGAGCCGCTCGCCGCCCCGGTCGCGCCCCGACTCCCCGTCACCGTCCCCTCGGCGGACGGGCGCGCGGTCGCCGTCACCTCCGCCGACCGGATCGTGCCGCTCAGCGGCTCCCTCAACGAGATCGTCTTCACGCTCGGTCTCGGCGGGAAGGTCGTCGCCCGCGACATCACCGCGACCTTCGAACAGGCCGCGGAACTCCCGGTGGTGACCCGCGCCCACGACGTCTCCGCCGAGAGCGTGCTCTCGCTGCGGCCCACCGTCGTCCTCGCCGAGTCCACCACGGGACCGGCCGAGGCCATCGCCCAGATCCGGGATGCGGGCGTCCCCCTCGTCGTCGTGAAGCCCGCCAAGGAGCTCGCCGACGTCGGCACCCGCATCGACGCGGTCGCCGCCGCCCTCGGCGTGCGCGACTCCGGCACGGCGCTCAAGGAGCGCACCCAGGAGCGGATCGACGCCGTACGGAAGGGGATCCCGGCCCGCGAGGAGAAGCCGCGGGTGGCCTTCCTCTACGTCCGCGGCTCGGCCGCCGTCTATCTGCTAGGCGGCGCCGAGTCCGGTGCGAGCTCCCTGCTCGAAGCGGCCGGAGCGGTCGACGCGGGCAAGGAGTCCGGGCTGAGGAAGGACTTCACCCCCCTCACCAGCGAGGCCCTCGCGCAGGCCGCGCCCGACGCGATCCTCGTCATGAGCAAGGGGCTCGACTCGGTCGGCGGGATCGACGGCCTGGTGAAGATCCCGGGTGTCGCCCAGACCCCGGCCGGCGCGGGCAAGCGGGTCGTCACCGTCGACGACGGCGTGCTCCTCAACTACGGCCCGCGCACCGACCAGGTCCTGAAGTCCCTGGTCGGCCAGTTGTACGGGGAGGAGAAGTGACGGCACTCCAGGATTCCCCGCAGCGCACCGCCGGCACGAAAGCCACGGACGCCACAGACGCCACGGACAGCACGGACAGCACGGAAGGCGCCAAGAGGGCGGCGGCCCCGCCCGCCCCCCGACCCCGGCGCGCCCGCTCCACCGTCCTCACCGTCACCCTCCTCGCCGTCCTGCTCCTCCTCTCCCTCCTCTCCGCCGGGATCGGGGCGTACGAGATCCCGCTGGGCGACGTCCTCGCCTCCGTCCAGCACCGGATCGGACTCGGCGGGCACGCCCTGGACCGCACGGCCGAGAGCGTCCTGTGGGACATCCGGCTCCCCCGGGTCGTCCTCGCCGTCCTCGTCGGCGCCTCGCTCGGCTGCGCGGGCGCTCTCATGCAGGGCGTGTTCGGCAACCCCCTCGCCGAGCCGGGCGTCATCGGCATCTCGGCGGGCGCGGCCGTCGGCGCGGTCGGCGCGATCGCGCTCGGGCTCACCTTCCTCGGGAACTGGACGGTGACCGTCTGCGCCTTCGTCGCCGGTCTGGCGACCGTGCTGCTCGTGTACGCGATGTCCCGTTCGGGCGGCCGTACGGAGGTGGTGACCCTGATCCTCACCGGCATCGCGGTCAACGCCTTCGCGGGCGCGCTGATCGGCCTCTTCCTCTTCTTCGCCGACAACGCGCAGGTCACCCAGATCACCTTCTGGCAGCTCGGCTCGCTCGCCCAGGCCACCTGGCCCAAGGTCCTCGCCGTGCTGCCCTGCGCGCTCCTCGGTCTGGCCGTCGCCCCCTTCCACTCCCGCCGGCTCGACCTCCTCGCGCTCGGCGAACGGCCCGCCCGGCACCTGGGCGTGGACGTGGAGCGGCTGCGGGTCGCGCTGATCCTGGTGGTGGCGCTGCTCACCGCGGCGGCGGTCGCGGTCGCGGGGATCATCACCTTCGTCGGTCTGCTCGTCCCGCACCTGCTGCGGATGGCGAACGGCCCCGGCCACCGCTTCCTGGTGCCGGGCAGCGCGCTGGGCGGCGCGGTCGTCCTCGCGGCCGGCGATCTGGCGGCCCGTACGGTCGCGGCCCCGGCCGAACTCCCCCTGGGCGTCCTCACCGCACTCCTCGGCAGCCCCTTCTTCTTCTGGCTGCTGCGCAGGACCCGTCGCAAGCAAGGTGGTTGGGCATGACATCCGCGGCATCCACGACGTCCGGGGCTTCCGTACGGCTCCGAGGGCTGCTCCCGCGGCGGCGCACCCGGGCGCTCCCCTCCCCCGCCGCGCGCGGCGAACTCGTCGCCGAGGCGGTCGGGCTGTGCGTCGCGCTCGGCGGCCGTGCCGTGCTCGACGGCGTCGGGATCGGGGTGCGGGCCGGGGAGGTGCTGGCCCTGGTGGGGCCCAACGGCGCCGGGAAGTCGACGCTGCTCGCCGCGCTCGCCGCCGACCTCGCCCCGAGCGCGGGGGAGGTACGGATCGGCGGGCGGCCCGCCGGGGACTGGCCGGCCGGTGAACTCGCCCTGCGCCGGGCGGTGCTGCCGCAGGCCGCCGCGCTCTCCTTCCCGTTCCCCGTCGCCGAGGTCGTCCGGATGGGGCGGGCGCCCTGGGCCGGGACCGGGCGGGAGGACGAGGACGAGGCGGCCGTCGCCCTCGCGATGGCGGCGACCGAGGTCGAGGCCTTCGCCGGGCGGCCGTTCTCCGCGCTGTCGGGCGGCGAGCGGGCCCGGGTCGCGCTGGCCCGGGTGCTGGCCCAGCGGGCCGGGCTCCTGCTGCTCGACGAGCCGACCGCCGCGCTCGACCTGCGCCACCAGGAACTGGTGCTGCGGGTCTGCCGGGAGCGCGCGGCGGCCGGGGACGCGGTGGTGGTCGTGCTGCACGACCTGGGGCTCGCCGCCGCCCACGCGGACCGGGTCGCGGTGCTGCACGGCGGCCGGATCGCGGCGGACGGCCCGCCCTCCGAGGTGCTCGACGCGGAGGTCCTGAGCCGGGTCTACCGGCAGCCCGTGGAGGTCTTCCCGCACCCGCGGACCGGGGTCCCCCTCGTCGTACCGATCCGTACCAACGAGTAGTAACAAACGGACAATTCACCTCTCTTGACCTTTCCTTGACCGTGCCATGAGGACTCCATGAGGACCCCGTGACCCGCCCGTGTCCGGCCCGCCGGAGCTGAGAGCTGAATCACCGGACGCATGGGTATGGCTGAGGTAAGCCTCGGTTAAGTTAGGTCCGCCTCACTCCCTGTCCCCGCGTTCCTGGAGTCCCCATGCGAGCCGTCCGCCTCTCCGTCGTCACCGCAGCCGCGACCGCGGCCGCCCTGACCGCCGTCACGGGCTGCGCCGAGAAGAGCGACGCCAAGGGCGCGGACGGCGCGGTCACCGTCGTCGCCAAGGACGACTCCTGCGAGGTCTCGAAGAAGGAGTTCCCGGCCGGTCACGTGACGCTCGCCGTCGAGAACCGCGGCTCCAAGGTGACCGAGGTCTACGTCCTCTACCCGGACGACCGGATCGTCGCCGAGCGCGAGAACATCGGCCCCGGCACCAAGGCCTCCCTCACCGCCGAGATCAAGGCCGGCGACTACGCCATCGCCTGCAAGCCCGGCATGAAGGGCGACGGCATCCGCCAGCAGGTCAAGGTCACCGGCGCGGGCACCGCCACCGCGAAGCGCTCCCCGGAGATGGACGCCGCCGTCGCCGCGTACCGCCAGTACGTCCAGGCGCAGGCCGACGCGACCCTGCCCAAGGTGAAGGTCTTCACCGACGCCGTCCGCGCCGGTGACATCGAGGCCGCCAAGAAGGCCTACGCCGAGTCCCGCATCGGCTGGGAGCGCACCGAGCCGGTCGCCGAGTCCTTCGGCGACATCGACCCGAAGGTCGACGTCCGCGAGGACGGTCTGGAGGAGGGCCAGGACCCGGCGAAGGACTGGACCGGCTGGCACCGCCTGGAGAAGGCGCTCTGGAAGGACAAGAAGCTCGGCGCCGCCGAGAAGCAGCTCGCGGACACCCTCGACAAGGACCTCGCGGACTGGGTGAAGCGCGTCGGCAAGGCCGAGATCACCCCGACCTCGATGGCCAACGGCGCCAAGGAGCTCCTCGACGAGGTCGCCTCCGGCAAGGTCACCGGCGAGGAGGAGCGTTACTCCCACACCGACCTCGTCGACTTCAAGGCGAACGTCGAGGGCGCGCAGAAGTCCTTCGAGCTGCTCAAGCCGGTCGCCACCAAGAACGACGCGAAGCTCGTCGCCGAGCTCGACAAGCAGTTCGCCGCGCTGAACACGCTGCTCGACAAGTACCGCACGGACAAGAGCAGCTACGTCTTCACCTCCTACGAGAAGGTCGGCAAGCCCGAGCGCAAGGAGCTCTCGGACGGCGTCAACGCGCTGGCCGAGCCGCTCTCCAAGCTCGCCGCCGCCGTCGTCAAGTAGTCGTCAACACCAGGAGGGACGGGGCCATGTCCGAGGAAACCCAGGAGCAGACCGAGGGCACGGCGCCCTCCCGCCGCAAGGTCATCGGCTGGGGCGGTGCCGGGCTCGCGCTCGGTGCCGCGGCGGCCGGCGGCGCCGTCGCCCTGACCCGGGACGGGGACGCCACGGCGCCCGTCGCGGACAGCGGCTCGGCCGTGCCCTTCCACGGCGCGCACCAGGCCGGCATCGCCACCGCCGTACAGGACCGGCTGCACTTCGCCGCCTTCGACGTGAAGACGAAGGACCGCGCGGAGCTGATCCAGCTCCTCAAGGACTGGACGCGGGCCGCCGAGCGGATGACGGCCGGCGCCGAGGTCGGCGAGGGCGCGTACGGCGGTCTCGCGGAGGCCCCGCCGGACGACACCGGCGAGGCCCTCGGCCTCAAGCCGTCCCGTCTCACCCTCACGATCGGCTTCGGCCCCTCGCTCTTCGACGGGCGTTTCGGGCTGAAGGACAAGCGGCCCGGGGCCTTGGTGGCGCTGCCCAAGTTCCCGGGCGACAACCTGGATCCGGCGCGCAGCGGCGGCGACCTCTGCGTCCAGGCCTGCGCGGACGACCCGCAGGTCGCCGTGCACGCCATCCGGAACCTCGCGCGGATCGGCTTCGGCAAGGTCGCGGTGCGCTGGTCGCAGCTGGGCTTCGGCAAGACGTCCTCGACGACCCCGGACGCCCAGACCCCGCGCAACCTCTTCGGCTTCAAGGACGGCACCCGCAACATCGCGGGCACCGAGACCGAGCGGCTCGCGAAGCACGTGTGGGTCTCCGGCAAGGACGCCGAGGGCCCGGCGGCGTGGATGGACGGCGGTTCGTACCTCGTCGCCCGCCGCATCCGCATGAACGTCGAGACCTGGGACCGCACCCCGCTCGGCGAGCAGGAGGACATCTTCGGCCGCGACAAGCGCGAGGGCGCGCCGGTCGGCAAGGCCAAGGAGCACGACGAGCCGTTCCTGAAGGCGATGAAGCCGGACTCGCACGTCCGGCTCGCCCACCCGGACAGCAACGGCGGGGCGACGATCCTGCGCCGCGGCTACTCGTTCACCGACGGCACGGACGGCCTCGGCCGGCTGGAGGCGGGCCTGTTCTTCCTGGCGTACCAGAAGGACGTCCGCAAGGGCTTCATCCCCGTCCAGACCTCGCTGGCCTCGGACGCCCTCAACGAATACATCCAGCACGTGGGTTCGGCACTGTTCGCCGTCCCGCCGGGCGTCCGGGACAAGGACGACTGGTGGGGCCGGGCACTGTTCTCCTGACGGGACTGACGGACAAGGAGCACCGACGTGTTCGGTAACTATCTGATCGGACTGCGCGAGGGCCTGGAGGCCAGCCTCGTCGTCTGCATCCTCATCGCGTACCTGGTGAAGACCGGGCGCAGGGACGCGCTGAGGCCGATCTGGATCGGCATCGGCGTGGCCGTCGGCGTGGCCCTGGCCTTCGGCGCGGGCCTCGAATTCGGCTCGCAGGAGCTGACGTTCGAGGCGCAGGAGCTGCTCGGCGGCTCGCTGTCGATCGTCGCCGTCGTGCTGGTGACCTGGATGGTCTTCTGGATGCGGCGCACGGCCCGGCACCTGAGGACGGAGCTGCACGGCCGGCTGGACGCGGCCCTCCAGATGGGGACGGGCGCGCTGGTCGCGACCGCCTTCCTGGCGGTGGGGCGCGAGGGCCTGGAGACGGCGCTCTTCGTGTGGGCGTCGGTACGTGCCTCCTCGGACGGCTCGTACGCGCCGCTGGCCGGGGTCGTCCTCGGCCTCCTCACGGCGGTCCTGCTGGGCTGGCTGTTCTACCGGGGCGCGTTGAAGATCAACCTGGCGAAGTTCTTCACCTGGACCGGCGGGATGCTGGTCGTGGTGGCGGCGGGCGTCCTCGCGTACGGCGTGCACGACCTCCAGGAGGCGCGCTTCCTCGGCGGCCTCGCGGACAAGGCCTTCGACGTCTCGGCGACGATCCCGCCGGACAGCTGGTACGGCACGCTCCTCAAGGGCGTCTTCAACTTCCAGCCGGACCCGACGGTCCTTCAGGTCACGGTGTGGGCGCTGTATCTGATCCCGACGCTCGCGCTGTTCCTGGCCCCGATAGGGTCGGGTCCGTCCGTGCGGGTGGAGAAGCAGAAGGCGACCGATGAGAAGGTTGACGCTGAGGCGAGCGCCGAGACGGCCGGTTGAGCGGAGTGCGGCGCGACCGGTCGAGCGGCTTTCACCGCGACCGGCGCGACCGGTGAGGGCGCTGGCCGCCACCGCGGCGGTCACCGTCCTCGCGCTGGCCGCGAGCGGCTGCGTGACGGTCCACGGTGAGACGGCGCTGCTTCCGGCGGTGACGAAGAGCGAGGCCGCGCAGGCACTCGCCGACTTCACCGCCGCCTACAACCGGGCCGACAAGGCCCACGATCCCGCCCTGGACGCGGGCCGGGTCACCGGTCCGCTCGGGGCGATCAACCAGGCGGGCCTGCGCTCGCGGGCGATCACGAGCCCCGGCGGAAACCCGAACCACACGCCCCTGGAACTGACCGACGCGCGGTTCGTCGTGCCCCGCAAGGCGGGCTGGCCGCGCTGGTTCGTCGCGGACACCGACTCGAACCGGGACGTCGACCAGGGCAGCTCCGACCAGCGCTGGGTCCTCGCCTTCGTACGCAACGGGCCCGAGCAGCCGTGGGAGGTCGCCCACCTGGTGGTCCTCAGCCCGCAGGCGGTGCCCGAGTTCGCCGAGGAGGAGGGGTACGCGGTGCCGGTCGCCGCGGACACCGACGCCCTCGCCGTCGCGCCCGAGGACCTCGGGGCGGGGTACGTGGCCTACCTCCAGGACGGGCAGCCGGGGCCGTACGCGGCGGGGCCGCACACCTCGCTGTGGCGCGAGGGGCGGCAGAAGACCGCGAAGCGGCCGGGGCTCGCCACGCAGTACATCGACCGCACCGCGGACCAGGGGGACTTCGCCCCGCTGGGGCTGCGGACGAAGGACGGCGGCGCGTTCGTCTTCTTCGCGACCCGGTACTTCGAGCGGCAGACGGCGGCCAAGGGCTACCGGCCGAAGGTCACCCCGGACATCAAGGCGCTGCTCAACGGCGAGGTGAAGAACACCGTCACCAAGGAGTGGGTGTCGAACCAGGTGGCCCTGGTGAAGCCGGCGGGCACGGACCGGGACGGCGTCACGATCGCGGGCCGGCTCCAGGGCGTGGTGGGCGCGGAGGGCTCGTAGCGGGACGCCGCGGCGGACCGACCGGGGGCTCGTGGCACGACCCCGCGGTGGACCGACGGCTCGCTGCGGACCGGCGGCTCGTGGCGGATCCACGGGCCGGCGGATCGACGGGGCAGCGGGCCGGCGGATCGCCAGGCCAGCGGGTCAGCGGATCAGCGGGTCAGCGGATCAGCGGGTCAGCGGCCAGGCGATCTCGTGGGCGGTGTGTTCCCCGTCCCCCTCGGCCTCCCGCGCGGCCGCGTGGCGCGCACAGGCCTCGGTGAGGGTCTCCAGGAGGTTCAGCGGGTCCGGCAGCGGGTGCTCGGGTCCGCGGACCCAGGCGACCACCGGGTGGGCCTCCTCGTCCCCGGGCAGCCGGGCCGGCGGGACGAGGACGTAGCTGCCGCGGCAGTGCCAGCGCAGCCCCGGGTGCTCGTCCATCGTCTCCGGGTGGCAGTCGAGCTCACAGGGCCACCACTCGTCCTCGTCCTCGGGGGTGCCGCGGGTGGCGGTGAAGAAGAGCATGCGCCCGCCGACCGGGTCGACGTCGGCGGACTCGGCGACCGGTCCGACCTCGACGCCCTCGGCCAGCAGACGCTCCAGGGCGGCGCGGCCGGCGGCCAGCGGCACGTCGAGGACGTCGTGGACCATGCCGGTGGCGGTGATGAAGTTCGCCCCGGGCTCGTTCCGCGCCCAGCGCTCGATCTGGCCCCGGTCGGTGGTCGACTGGGTCTGCCACGCGAAGGAGACGGGGTGCCGGGCGGGGGTGGGACAGCCGATCCGCTCACAGGAACAGCTGTAGCCGACGGGATACGCGGCGGGGGCCAGGGGCAGCCCGGCGGCGGCAATGGCCAGGAGCAGCTTCTCGCGGTCGTTCTCGTCGTCGGCCGCGGTGCGTTTCGGGCGCCTGCGCAGCCACTGTGCGAGTTTGCTCTCCGTGCCGCGGTAGCGGCCGATGCCGTCGCCCATCTATCCCCTCACAGCTCATGCTCGCCCGTTCGGCTCTGCCCATGGTCCCACCATCCTGCGCCTCGGGTGACCGGAGTGCGGAACCGGGGTGCCGAACAGGGGTGCGTACGGTGCGGGGGCGGGCGGGGACGCGAACCACCCGAACGGTCCACAGCGCGCGGGGCGCCCAGGGCGGACCATGGGTCCACCGATCTTCGGTTCTTCCGTCCGCCCGTTCGTGAGGAGCCCTCATTGCGCCCCACTCCGCGCACGTCCTCGCCCCGCCGTTACCTGATGTGCCCACCCACGCACTTCACGGTGACGTACTCGATCAACCCCTGGATGGACCCCACGAAACCGGTCGACCTGCCGCTGGCCCTCGCCCAGTGGGAGGACCTGCGCGACCGCTACCGCTCGCTGGGCCACACCGTGGAGCTCCTGACGCCCGACCCGGCGCTGCCGGACATGGTCTTCGCGGCGAACGGCGCCACCGTCGTCGACGGCCGGGTCCTCGGCGCGAAGTTCGCCTACCCGGAGCGGGCGGACGAGGCCGCCGCCCACCTGTCCTGGTTCCGCAGGAACGGTTGGCCGGGTGACGCGGTGCGGCTCCCGGAGCACGTGAACGAGGGCGAGGGCGACTTCGCCGTCACGGCCTCGTGGATCCTCGCGGGGCGCGGTTTCCGCGCCAGCCCGCTCTCCCACGGGGAGGCGCAGGAGTTCTTCGGCCGGCCCGTGATCGGTCTGGATCTCGTGGATCCGCGCTACTACCACCTGGACACGGCACTGTGCGTCCTGGACGAGGCCGGGGACGAGGTCATGTACTACCCGCCCGCCTTCTCCCCGGGCAGCAGGGAGGTGCTCGCCCGGCTCTTCCCGGACGCGCTGATCGCGACGGACGCGGACGCGGCGGCGCTCGGGCTGAACGCGGTGAGCGACGGTCTGCACGTGCTGCTGCCGCAGGCGGCGGTGGGACTGTTCGAGCCGCTGCGGCAGCGCGGCTTCGAGCCGGTCGGGATGGACCTGGGCGAGCTCCTCAAGGGCGGCGGCAGCGTGAAGTGCTGCACCCAGGAGCTCCGGCTGCCCTGAGTCCCGTCCGGCGGATCATGGCCGGACACGGCCTAGGCGTCGGTCTCCGGCGGCCAGGAGTCGCCCCACTCGGTGTCGCGGGCCTGCTTGTACAGGGGCCCGTGGCGCTTCGTGACCGTCTCGCGGGCGAGGCCGTCGGGGCCGCACAGGTCGAGCTGGACCAGGCCCTTGCGGATCTGCGGCCTGCGGGTGACGCGGGAGACCGTCGGGGTCACGGGGAACCTGGTGGCGGCGACGTAGCTGTACTTCTCGTCCTCGTACGGCAGGGAGCCGCCCTTCACCTGGCGGTGCAGCGAGGAGCGGCTCACGCGGGCCGAGAAGTGGCACCAGTCGGTGCCCGGCACGATCGGGCAGGCCCCGCTGTGCGGGCAGGGCGCGGCGACGGTGAATCCGGCGTCGACGAGCAGGGTGCGGGCGGCGATGATCCGCTCGTAGCCGTCGGGGGTGCCGGGCTCGACGATCACGACCGCCCGCGCGGCGCGCGCCGCCTCGGTGACGAGCGCCGTGCGGTCGGCTCCGGTGAGCTCCTTGAGGACGTACGAGACGGTGACGAGGTCCGTGTCCGCGAGCTTCAGGGCGGTGCCGATGCGTTCCCGCCGCCACTCGGCGTCCAGGGCGCCGTCGGCCAGCTCGCGGCCGAGCGCGAGGGCGGGCTCGGCCCAGTCGAGGACGGTGGTCCGGGGCGGCGCCTCCTCCCAGGCCTCGGCGACGGCCCAGCTCGCCGCTCCGGTGCCGCCGCCGACGTCGGTGTGCGTGCCCGGCACCCACTCGGGCGCGGCGTCGCGCAGGGCGTCGAGGACGCCCCGTACCGCCTCGAAGGTCGCCGGCATCCGGTACGCGGCGTAGGCGGCGACGTCGGAGCGGTCGCGCAGCACGGGGGCGTCCGTCGGGGTGGTGCCCCGGTAGCTGGCGATCAGCCGCTCGACGGCTTTGGCCGCCTGGGTGGGCGGCAGCCCGTCGAGGAGCCCGGCGAGGGCGGCGCGCAGGGACTCGGCGGAGGGAGGGGTGACGGCGTTCACCGCGACAGTCTAGGCGGCCGGGTCCCGGTCCTCCGCCGCCCTGAGGTGCTGGTCACGAGCGTCGGGGCGGGGGCGGGAGTTGGTCACCGCACCGTTGATGATGTTGAGTGTCCATGCCAAATCGTGAGATCGCAGGAGGAGTTCGGGTGAGGTCTGTCGTACGGGGGACTGCCGTGGCGGCGGCGCTGGTGCTGGCACTGACGGGATGCGAGGAGGGCGGGAGCCCGGCGGCAGGGGGCGACAAGGCTCCGGGGGTTCCCGGGGAGGCGCAGCCGGGGGCGGACGGCGGGGCGGACGCGCCGAAGGTCGTCTGGCTGGACCCGACCGGTCTGATGAACGCGCTGCCGATCGAGTCCGCCGTGGGCGGGTGGTTCGTCGGTGGCGATCCCTTCATGGTCCAGGGGCCCGAGGCCGTCAAGCACTGCGCCGAGGAGACGGGCGTGGCGTGTGACGGGCTCGTCGCCGTCGGCGGGAAGGACATGGAGACCGCGGGTAGCTCGGACGGCACGCGCGTGGAGTTCCGGCTCTACTCGTTCGGGACGGAGGAGCAGGCGCGCGCCGCCATGAAGGGTCTGGCCGCCGAGCAGCGGAAGAAGTCCGCCGAGTACGGAGAGCCCTCGAAGCCGGTGACCCTGGCCACCGTGGCCGACGAGACCGACGCGTTCGCGGACGACTCGACCGCCGATGTGGTCATGCGGATCGGCACCGTCGTCGCGCACGTCGACGCCAACGAGACGGAGCCCGCCGGCCTGGAGCACGTCTCGAACGTCCAGGTCGAGCGGGTCAGGACCGTCGCCGCGGGCAAGAACCCGGGGTACTGACCCGCCCGGCGCCACCGTTCGCCGGGCGCCATCCCGTCAGAGGCCCGTGGCCGTCCTGTCAGAGGCCCGTGGCCGTCCTGCCCGACTGCCACGGGCGGCACAGGCCCAGGAAGCAGGCCAGGGACAGGGCGGCGCAGGTGAGCTGGACGACCGCCATCGGGACGGCCGTGTGCTCGCCCGCGATACCGACGAGCGGGGAGGCGACGGCGCCGACGAGGAACGACGAGGTGCCGAGGAGCGCGGAGGCGGATCCTGCCGCGTGCGGGGTGCGCATCAGGGCCTGTGCGTTCGTGTTCGGCATCGCCAGGCCCATCGCGGACATCAGGACGAACAGTCCGGCGGCGATCGGGACGAGCCCGACCTCGCCGAAGACGCCGCTGGTCATGAGGAGCAGCGCGAGCGCGGCGAGCAGGATGATCCCGAGGCCCCAGCCGAGCGCCTTGTCGAGGCTGACGCGACCGACGAGGAGCTTGCCGTTGATCTGGCCGACGACGACGAGGCCGATCGAGTTGAGGCCGAAGAGCAGGCTGAAGGTCTGCGGCGAGGCGCCGTAGATCTCCTGGACGACGAACGGCGAGGCCGAGATGTAGGCGAAGAGGGCCGCGAAGGCGAGCCCGCCGGCGAGCATGTAGCCGGTGAAGACGCGGTCGGCGAGGAGTCCGCGCATGGTGCGCAGGGCGTCGCCGACGCCGCCTTCGTGGCGCCGCTCGGGCGGCAGCGTCTCGCCGAGGAAGCGCCAGACGACGAGGGTGAGCAGGATGCCGATGACGGTGAGGACGTAGAAGACGCCCCGCCAGTCGGTGATCCGCAGGATCTGGCCGCCGATGAGGGGCGCGATGATCGGGGCGACGCCGGAGATCAGCATCAGGGTGGAGAAGAAGCGGGCCATCTCGACGCCGTCGTAGAGGTCGCGGACGACGGCGCGGGCGATGACGATGCCGGCGGCGCCCGCGAGGCCCTGGAGCAGCCGGAAGCCGATGAGGAGTTCGGCGGTGGGCGCGAGGGCGCAGACGGCGGTGGCGAGGACGTACACGACCATGCCGATGAGCAGCGGGCGGCGGCGGCCCCACTTGTCGCTCATGGGGCCGACGACGAGCTGGCCGAGGGCCATGCCGGCGAGGCAGGCGGTGAGGGTGAGCTGGACGGTGGCGGCGGGCGCGTGGAGCGCGCCGGTGACCTCCGGCAGTGCCGGCAGGTACATGTCCATGGAGAGCGGGGGCAGGGCGGTGAGTCCGCCCAGGACGAGGGTGACGAGCAGCCCCACGCTCCGGGCGGCGGGGGTTCCGCCGGTGGCCGGGGCGACGGGGGCGCTCTCGGTTATGTGCCCTTGTGTTGTTTTCTGGCCGCTCTCCGGCATCGACTGCTCCATTTCGTTGAATCCTTGCCTATGCTCTCAGCTCGATCGGCATGGTCGAGACCTCTGTGGGACGGGTGGGACAGGTGGGGAACATGGGAGACACGGTTCGCTGGGGAATCCTGGCGACGGGCGGCATAGCGGAGCGGTTCACGACGGACCTGCAGACGCTCGACGGCGCCGAGGTCGTGGCGGTGGCATCCCGCACGGAGGCGTCCGCGAAGGCCTTCGCGGACCGGTTCGGAATCCCGCGGGCGTACGGGGAGTGGGCCGGGCTCTTCGCCGACGAGGACGTCGACGTGGTGTACGTGGCGACACCGCACCACGCGCACCGGGAGGCGGCCGGGCTGGCCCTGGAAGCGGGGAAGGCGGTGCTCTGCGAGAAGGCTCTCACGCTCAACGCCCGCGAGGCTGAGGAATTGGTCACCCTCTCCCGGGACCGCGGCCTCTTCCTGATGGAAGCCATGTGGATGTACTGCAACCCGCTGGTCCGGCGGCTCGCGGAGCTCGTACGGGACGGGGCCGTCGGCGAGGTCAGGACCGTCCAGGCGGACTTCGGGCTCCAGGGCCCCTTCGCGCCCGACCACCGGCTGCGGGACCCGGCGGTGGGCGGCGGGGCGCTGCTCGACCTGGGGGTGTACCCGGTGTCGTTCGCGCAGCTGCTGCTCGGCGAGCCGGACACGGTCCAGGCGCACGCGCTGCTCTCGCCGGAGGGCGTCGACCTGAACACGGCGATGCTGCTGGGCTGGGACACGGGCGCCTCGGCGCTGCTGTCCTGCTCGCTCGTCGCGGACACGCCGCTCACGGCGTCCGTGACGGGCACGCTCGGCCGGATCGACGTGCCGCGCGGCTTCTTCTTCCCGGAGCGGTTCACGCTGCACCGGGACGGCCGGGAGCCGGAGGAGTTCGTGTCGACGGACGACCCGCACTCCTTCCGGCACGAGGCCGCCGAGGTGATGCGCTGCCTGCGGGCGGGCGCGACGGAGTCGCCGCTCGTGCCGCTGGGCGGTTCGCTCGCGGTGATGCGGACGCTCGACGCCGTACGGCAGCGCGTCGGCGTCCGCTATCCCTCCGAGCGGGGCGCTACGCGGGCGTGAGGCCCGGGTTGCCCGCCTCGGTGACGTAGGAGGCGGCGGTGGTGACGGGGGCGCCCGGGGTCGTCACGTACGGGACCGTACGGAAGTCGGCGCGGGCGCCGTCCTCGTCGAGCGCCACCGTCACGTAGCCGCGCCGGCCGTTGTAGAACTTCAGGTGCGGGTTGGCCTGGGTGAGCTTGTCGTAGTTGGCCGGCCGGTCGGCGCCGTCCTTGCCGCTGCTGATCGAGGTGGCGACGATCTCGGTGCCCAGCGTCCGGGAGGCCGGGTCGCGGAAGTCGGCCTTGAGGTCGAGGCCGTAGCCGACGTGGACGTCGCCGGTGAGCACCATGAGGTTCTCGACCCCGGCGGCCTCCGCGCCCGCGAGGATCCGCTGCCGGGAGGCCGGGTAGCCGTCCCAGGAGTCCATGGAGAGCTTGAAGTCGGCGGTGGAGCGGTCGCGGCGCTCGCCGAACACGACCTGCTGCGGCAGGACGTTCCAGCGGGTGCGGGAGGAGCGCCAGCCGTCGATCAGCCACCGCTCCTGCGCGGCGCCGGTCATCGTGCGGGCCGGGTCCTCGGACTCGGGGCCCGGGACCTGCCAGCCGTCCCCGTACGCCTGGTCCGAGCGGTACTGGCGGGTGTCGAGGATGTCGAACTGGGCGAGGCGCCCGAACCGCAGCCGCCGGTAGAGCCGCATGTCCGGGCCTTCCGGCTGCTGGGGGCGGCGCAGCGGCTGGTGCTCCCAGTAGGCGCGGTAGGCGGCGGCGCGGCGGAGCAGGAACTCCTCCGGCGGGACGCCGTTCTCGGGGGTGCCGCCCGCGTAGTTGTTCTCGGTCTCGTGGTCGTCCCAGGTGACGACGAAGGGGTGGGCGGCGTGCGCGGCGCGCAGGTCGGGGTCCGACTTGTAGAGGCCGTAGCGCAGCCGGTAGTCCTCCAGGGTGATCGTCTCGCGGTTGAAGACGGCGGGGAGGGTGCGGTCGGTGTAGGCGCGGGCGCCGCCGGTGGCGTTGACGGCGTACTCGTACAGGTAGTCGCCGAGGTGGAAGACGACGTCGACGTCCTCCTGCGCGAGGTGGCGGTAGGGCGTGAAGTACCCGTCGTGGTACGCCTGGCAGGAGACGGCGGCGAGCTTCAGCCCGGAGTTGCGGGCGCCGGGCGACGGGGCGGTGCGGGTGCGGCCGACGGGGCTGGTCCAGTCGCCGACGCGGAAGCGGTAGAAGAAGACCCGGTCGGGGTCGAGGTGGTCGACCTCGACGTGGACGGTGTGGCTGAACTCCGGGTGCGCGGTGGCCCGGCCGCGCCGCACGGTCCGGGTGAAGCGCTCGTCGCGGGCGAGCTCCCAGTGGACGGAGACGCGGGACGCGGGCAGACCGCCGCCGGGCTCGAAGGGGCGGGGGGCGAGCCGGGTCCAGAGCAGGACGGAGCCGGGCAGCGGGTCGCCGGACGCCACCCCCAGGGTGAACGGGTCCTCGGTGACGCGCCGGCCGTCGAGCTCGGCGGCGGCCGCGACGCCGGCGGCGGGCAGCTGGGTCGCGAAGGCGAGCGCGGCGGCGGCGCCGGTGACGGTGAGGAACCGGCGGCGGCCGAAGTGGCGTGCTGCGGCGCGGAGTTCCTCGGAATGGCCCTGCGTGCGGCCCTGTACGTGGTCCATGTGCCCCTCCCCGGACGGATGGTGTGCTTCCGCCATTCGAGGAGGGCAGGACGACCTCACGTTGTCGGGTACAGAACATCCACGTGTCGGACGGATGAGTTCATGGGGCACGCGTCTCGCGTACGCTCCGCGCCCATGAGCATCGCAGTGGTGACGGGAGCGGGATCGGGCATCGGCCGGAGCGTGGCACTGGCCCTCGCGGAGGCCGGCTGGTCCGTGGCCCTCGCCGGGCGCAGGGCCGCGGCCCTGGAGGAGACGGCCGCGGCCCTCCCGGTCGGCGACTTCCTGACGGTCCCGACGGACGTGACCTCGGCCGGTGAGGTCCGGGCGCTCTTCGCGGCGGTACGGGACCGCTACGGCCGCGTCGACCTGCTCTTCAACAACGCCGGTACGTTCGCGGGCGGCGGCGTCCCCGTCGAGGACCTGGACCCGGAGACCTGGCGGGCGGTCGTCGACGTCAACCTGACGGGCGCGTTCCTCTGCGCCCAGGCGGCCTTCCGGACCATGAAGGAGCAGGACCCGCAGGGCGGCCGGATCATCAACAACGGCTCGATCTCCGCGCACGTGCCGCGCCCGCACTCGATCGCGTACACGGCGACGAAGCACGCCATGACGGGCCTCACCAAGTCGCTGTCGCTCGACGGCCGCCCGTACCGGATCGCCTGCGGCCAGCTCGACATCGGCAACGCGGCGACCGAGATGACGGCCCGCATGCAGACCGGCATCCTCCAGGCCGACGGGCAGCTCGCGGCGGAGCCGGTGATGGACGCGGCGGACGTGGCGGCGACGGTGGTGCACATGGCGGCGCTGCCGCTGGAGGCGAACGTCCAGTTCGCGACGGTGATGGCGACGGCGATGCCGTACATCGGCAGGGGCTAGCACCCCGGCCGATGTACGGGGGCGGTTACGCCTGGCCGGTCTCGAAGCGGGCGATCTTCCCGCCCTCGACGGTGAACCGCCAGCGCGTCTTCATCTCGCCCCAGGCGTCGTTGCGGTAGCGGGCCACGAGGTCGAGTCCGTCGTGCTTCTCGGACTCGATCTCCATGTGCCCGTTCGAGGCGAAGACCTCCTTCTCCGTCCACTCGTCGAGGTCACGCTCCGAGCCGTCGTCGGACATGGTCGCGCCGGACGTGAGGGCCTCGGTGAAGGCCTGCCGGTCGTTGGCGTTGAGCGCCGTGACGAAAGCACGCACGGCGGGGTCGGTGAGCTGGTTCGCGGGGATCGTCATGCCCTAGCCGTACACCGCGCCGCCCGTTCTCCCCGAGCACCACGGCCGTGCGTGCGGGCCGGGTGTCGCCCGTACGCACCCGCGTGTTCACTGGCCCGCGCCAGGCCGGGGCGGGCAGGATCGGGACAACTGCCGCACTCAGCACAGGAGGCTCGATGTCGGACAACGTCAAGGTCGTCAAGCTGTACGCGAAGGAAGCCCCGGTCGGGGTCCTGGACGGGCGGCTGGTGGGCCTGCTCGTGCAGCAGGAGCAGGCGGCGGAGTGGGCGGTCGGCCCGGCGGACGACGGGTTCCGGTTCACCGTGAAGGGCACGGAGGACACCGTCGTCGCGGAGGGCAGCGAGCGGGCCCCGGTCGCCGTCCGGCCCGACGACTCCCCCGCCTCCGTCTGGCGCCTCCAGCGCATCGACGAGCACGGCGCCACCACGGTCACCGGCCTCGAAGACCTCCGGGACGGGACCTACGCCATCGACCAGAACGGGCTCGCGCTCGGCCGCGACCTCTTCGAGGACCGCTCGCTCCTCCCCAAGCGCGTCTTCGTCCGGACGGACGACCGCGACCCCCAGTGGCGGATCGAGGTCCTCGCCTGAGACCGACTCGCCCACGCCTGGGGCCAGTTCACCCGCCGTGCCGCTCCTGGGCGGCCATGACCTCGTCGCCGTGCTCGAACGCCCAGGCCCCGAAGGCCTCGATCGGGTCGAGCAACGACCGACCCAGCTCGGTGAGTTCGTACTCGACCCGGGGCGGCGCCTCGGCGTAGGCCTTCCGTTCCACCAGCCCGTTGAACTCCAGCCGCCGCAGCGTCTCGGTGAGGACCTTGGGACTGATGCCGCCGATGCGCTCGCGCAGGTGGGCGGGGCGCCTGGGACCGTCCCGCAGGACCCAGATCAGCACGGCGTTCCAGGTGTTGGAGAGAAGGTCGAAGGCGAGGCGGGCACGGCAGTCGGCGAGATAGGCGTCGGTCGTCACGTACCGAATGGTGCCTGACGGGCTTCCTAGTGTCGTCCCGAAAGCGGTAGGGGCGGACACGGAGAGGACCGGATCGATGAAGATCGGCGTACTGGGAACCGGGAACATGGCGGACGCGCTGGCCACGCACTGGGTGCGCGCCGGGCACGAGGTGCTGGTCGGAGGCCGGGACGAGCGGAAGGCCCGGCAGCTCGCGGCGCGCATCGGGGGCGGCGCGGAGCACGGCAGCCCGCGGGCGGCGGCCGGCTTCGGCGAGGTGGTGCTGGCCGCGCTGCCGTACGCGGCGGGCGCGGACGTCGTCGGGGAGCTCCGGGAGCCGCTCGCCGGGAAGGTCCTGCTCGACTGCGCCAACCCGGTCGGGCCCGGCTTCCGCCTCCTGACGGACGGCGGGCCCTCGGCGGCGCTCCGACTGGCCTCGGCGGCACCGGGCGCCCACGTCGTCAAGGCGTTCAACCTCTGCCACGAGGACGTGTGGCGGATGACCCCGCCGGTCTTCGACGGCCGCCCCCTGGCCGTGCCGGTCTGCGGGGACGACGAGGCGGCGCTCGCGCGGGTCCACGAACTGGTGCGGGACGCGGGCTGCGAGCCGTTGGCCGCGGGCGGCCTCGACCGGGCCGGACTCCTTGAGGCGACCGCCGCGCTGTTCATCGGACTGTGGGTGGCGGAGCAGGCGGACGTCCAGGCGATCGCGCCGCCGCTGGCCTACGCGTCGGGTCCGCGAGCCGGGAGCGCGTGAGGCGTGCGGGCCCCGCCTCTCCGACGGAGAGGCGGGGCCGGCCGGCCGACCACGGTCCTAGAAGGCGTCGGTGGGGACGTACGTGCCCCAGACCTCGCGGAGGGCGTTGCAGACCTCGCCGACGGTGGCGCGGGCCTTGAGGGCGTCCTTCATCGGGTAGAGGACGTTGTCCGTGCCCTCGGCCGCCTTCTTCAGTTCGATGAGGGCGACGTCGACGGCCGTCTGGTCGCGTTCGGCCCTCAACTTCGCCAGGCGGGCCGCCTGTTCCTCTTCGATGACGGGGTCGACGCGGAGGGGTTCGTAGGGCTCTTCGACGTCGATCGTGTAGCGGTTGACGCCGACGACGACCCGCTCGCCGCTGTCGGTCTCCTGCGCGATCCGGTAGGCCGAGCGCTCGATCTCGTTCTTCTGGAAACCACGCTCGATCGCCGCGACCGCGCCGCCCATGTCCTCGACCTTGGCCATCAGCTCAAGGGCCGCGGCCTCGACGTCGTCGGTCATCTTCTCGACGACGTACGAGCCCGCGAACGGGTCGACCGTGGCCGTCACGTCCGTCTCGTACGCCAGGACCTGCTGCGTACGCAGAGCCAGACGGGCCGACTTGTCGGTCGGGAGCGCGATCGCCTCGTCGAAGGAGTTCGTGTGGAGCGACTGCGTGCCGCCGAGGACGGCCGCCAGGCCCTGGATCGCCACCCGGACCAGGTTCACTTCCGGCTGCTGGGCCGTGAGGGCCACACCCGCCGTCTGCGTGTGGAAGCGGAGCATCAGCGACTTGGGGTTCTTCGCGCCGAACTCCTCCTTCATCACCCGCGCCCAGATCCGGCGCGCCGCACGGAACTTCGCGACCTCCTCCAGGATCGTCGTCCGCGCCACGAAGAAGAACGACAGACGCGGGGCGAAGTCGTCGACGTCCATGCCGGCCGCGACCGCCGTACGCACGTACTCGATGCCGTCCGCGAGGGTGAACGCGATCTCCTGCGCGGGCGACGCCCCCGCCTCGGCCATGTGGTAGCCGGAGATCGAGATGGTGTTCCACTTCGGGATCTCGGCCCGGCAGTACTTGAAGATGTCCGCGATCAGACGCAGGGACGGCTTCGGCGGGAAGATGTACGTGCCCCGCGCGATGTACTCCTTCAGCACGTCGTTCTGGATCGTGCCCGTCAGCTTGTCCGCCGGAACACCCTGCTCCTCACCGACCAACTGGTACAGGAGCAGAAGGAGGGAACCGGGGGCGTTGATCGTCATCGACGTGGAGACCTTGTCCAGCGGGATGCCGTCGAACAGGACCCGCATGTCGTCGATCGAGTCGATCGCGACACCGACCTTGCCGACCTCGCCCGAGGAGATCGCCGCATCGCTGTCGTGGCCCATCTGCGTCGGCAGGTCGAACGCCACCGACAGGCCCATCGTGCCGTTCGCGATCAGCTGCTTGTAACGGGCGTTCGACTCGACCGCCGTACCGAAGCCCGCGTACTGCCGCATCGTCCAGGGACGGCCCGTGTACATCGACGGATACACACCACGCGTGAACGGGTACGCACCCGGCTCGCCCAGCTTCCCGGCGGGATCCCACCCCTCCAGAGCCCCCGGCCCGTAGACCGGCTCGATCGGTAACCCCGACTCCGACTCGCGCGTCATGTGTGGTGCCTCCCCTGTGCTCAGTTCGACTGGTGGACGTGCCCGTTCAGGCCCAGGTGATGAGCCGCTTCGGTTGCTCCAGGATCGCGGCGGTGTCCGCGAGGAACTTCGAGCCGAGCTCGCCGTCGACGAGTCGGTGGTCGAAGGAGAGTGCCAGGGTGGTGACCTGACGCGCCTTCACCTTGCCCTTGTGGAGCCAGGGTTGGAGCTTGATCGTACCGACGGCCAAGATCGCGGCCTCGCCGGGGTTGAGGATCGGCGTACCGGTGTCGACGCCGAAGACGCCGACGTTGGTGAGGGTGAAGGTGCCGCCCTGCATGGCCGCCGGGGTCGTCTTGCCCTCGCGGGCGGTGGCGACGAGCTCGCTCAGGGACTTCGAGAGCTCGGGCAGGGTCCGGTCGTGCGCGTCCTTGATGTTCGGCACGATCAGACCGCGCGGGGTGGCCGCGGCGATGCCCAGGTTCACGTACTGCTTGAGCACGATCTCCTGCGCCGCCTCGTCCCAGGCCGCGTTGATGTCCGGGTTCCGCTTCACCGCGACCAGCACGGCCTTGGCGATGAGGAGCAGCGGGTTCACCCGCAGGCCCGCCATGTCCTTGTCGGACTTCAGCTCCTCGACCAGCTTCATCGTCCGCGTGATGTCGAACGTCACGAACTCGGTGACGTGCGGCGCGGTGAACGCCGAGCCGACCATCGCCGCCGCCGTCGCCTTCCGCACACCCTTGATGGGGATACGGGTCTCCCGGGCGTCCGGCAGCGCTGCGGGGGTCGCGGCGGGGGTCGCGGCCGGCCGGTCCACGATCTCCCGGGTGCCGATGTCGACCACGGCGGCGGCGTGCACGTCGGCGCGCGTGATCGTGCCTCCGCCGCCGGAGGGGCGGACGACGGTCAGGTCGACCCCGAGGTCCTTGGCCAGCTTGCGCACGGGGGGCTTGGCCAGCGGGCGCGGGCCGGCGGCGGGGCCGCGGGCGCCGGGGGACGTGCCGTGGGCCGGCTTGCGGGGGCGGCGCTTCGCGGAGGACTCCACGACGCCGTAGCCGACCAGGACCGGCCGGCGTTCCGGCCGTACGGGCTCGTCCCCGACGGACTTGTCCCCGACGGGCTCGTACGCGGCGGTCTCCGCGACGGCCGGGGCCGTCGTGACGACCGGGGCCACCGGTTCCGGCGTGCCCGCCGCGCCCTCCGTGTCGACCGAGATGATCACGGCGCCGACGTCCACCGTCGTGCCCTCCGGGAAGCCGATCTCCCGTACGACCCCGTCGAAGGGGACGGGGAGTTCCACCGCCGCCTTCGCCGTCTCGATCTCGCACACGACCTGCCCGTCCACGACGGGGTCACCCGGCTTGACGTACCAGGTGAGGATGTCGGCCTCGGTCAGCCCCTCCCCCACGTCGGGCATCCTGAATTCGCGAATCGCCATGATCTCTATTCCCTAGTACGCCTAGTACGCCAGCGAGCGGTCGACGGCGTCGAGCACCCTGTCGAGGCCCGGCAGGTACTCCTCCTCCAGGCGCGCCGGCGGATACGGCGCGTGGTAGCCGCCGACCCGCAGGACAGGGGCTTCCAGATGGTGGAAGCTGCGCTCCGTGATCCGGGCGGCGATCTCCGCGCCCGAACCGTAGAAGACCGGAGCCTCGTGGACGACGACCAGACGGCCGGTCTTCTCGACCGAGGTCTGGATCGTGTCGAAGTCGATCGGGGACATCGAGCGGAGGTCGAGGACCTCGATCGACGTGCCCTCCTCCTCGGCCGCGGCGGCGGCCTGAAGGCAGACCTTCACCATCGGGCCGTAGGCGGCGAGGGTGAGGTCGGTGCCGGCGCGGGCGGCCCGCGCCTTGTGGAGTTCGCCGGGCAGCGCCTCCGTGTCGACCTCGCCCTTGTCCCAGTAGCGGCGCTTCGGCTCGAAGAAGATGACCGGGTCGTCGGACTCGATGGCCTGCCGCAGCATCCAGTACGCGTCGGCCGAGGTCGAGGGCGACACGATCCGCAGGCCCGCGACGTGCGCGAACAGCGCCTCGGGGGACTCGGAGTGGTGCTCGACGGCGCCGATGCCGCCGCCGTACGGGATGCGGATGACGACCGGCAGGCGCACCTTCCCCTGCGAGCGGGCGTGCATCTTCGCGAGCTGCGTGACGATCTGGTCGTACGCGGGGAAGACGAAGCCGTCGAACTGGATCTCCACGACCGGGCGGTAGCCGCTCAGGGCCAGACCGATCGCGGTGCCGACGATGCCGGACTCGGCGAGCGGCGAGTCCATGACGCGGCTCTCGCCGAAGTCCTTCTGCAGGCCGTCGGTGACCCGGAAGACACCGCCGAGCTTTCCGATGTCCTCGCCCATGAGCAGGACCTTGGGGTCGGCCTCCAGCGCCGCGCGCAGGGCCTCGTTGAGCGCCTTCGCCACGGGAAGGCTCTTCGTGACCATGACTAGTTGCTCCGTCCGGCGTCCGCGAAGGACGCCTGGTAGGCGGCGAACCGGGCACGTTCCTCGTCGACGAGCGTGTGCGCGTCCGCGTACACGTGGTCGAACATCGTCGTCGGGTCGGGGTCGGGCATGGTCCTGACGATCTCGCGGACGCGCCGCGCGAGCGCCTCCGCCTCCTCGTCGAGGGCGGCGAACCACGCCTCGTCGGCGTGGCCCTCGCGCTCCAGGAGCCGGCGGAGCCGCAGGATCGGGTCCTTGGCGCGCCACTCCTCGACCTCCGCCTCGTCGCGGTAGCGGGTCGGGTCGTCGGAGGTGGTGTGGGCGCCCATGCGATACGTGAACGCCTCGACGAACATCGGTCCGGAGCCGGTCCGTACGTGGTCGAGGGCGGCGCGGGTGACGGCCAGGCACGCGAGGACGTCGTTGCCGTCGACCCGGACGCCGGGGAAGCCGAAGCCCGGGGCGCGCCGGTAGAGCGGGGCCCGCATCTGGCGCTCGGTGGGCTCGGAGATGGCCCACTGGTTGTTCTGGCAGAAGAAGACGACCGGGGCGTCGTAGACCGCTCCGAAGGTGAAGGCCTCCGCCACGTCGCCCTGGCTGGAGGCGCCGTCGCCGAAGTAGGCGATGACGGCGGTGTCGGCGCCGTCCTTGGCCATGCCCATCGCGTAGCCGGTGGCGTGCAGGGCCTGGGAGCCGATGACGAGGGTGTAGAGGTGGAAGTTGCGTTCGGCGGGGTCCCAGCTGCCGTTGCTGGCGCCGCGGAACAGCGCGAGGAGGTGGGCCGGGTCGACGTCCCTGACCAGGGCCACGCCGTGCTCGCGGTAGCTGGGGAAGGCGTGGTCCCGGGGCCGCAGGGCGCGGGCGGAGCCGATCTGGGCGGCCTCCTGGCCGAGCAGCGAGGGCCACAGGGCCAGCTCGCCCTGGCGTTGCAGGGTGACGGCCTCGGCGTCGAGGCGGCGGGCCAGCACCATGTCACGGTGGAGGCCGCGCAGTTCCTCCGCGCTCGGGTCGACGGCGTACTCGGGGTGGTCGATCCGACGGCCCTCGGGAGTGAGCAGCTGGACGAGCTCGGTGGTCATTCGGGGTCTCCGGCTCTCGTTCGGTCGGTCTCAGTCGGTGCCACGGCATATGTGGGGCTCCGCCGCCGCTCCCTCGGGCTCGCCCGCGAGAAGGACGAACGGGGGCACTGCCGGGGCGGTGGGCGGCTGGGTGGCCGGGGCGAGGGGCGGCGCCGGGAGGGCCGTCGTACGGCCCAGGGCGTCGTCGTACACGAGGTTGAAGAGCTCGACGCAGGGCAGCGTCCGGGCCAGGTGGGCCTGGAGGCCGGGGGCTTCGAGGGTGAGGCGGACGTCCGAGACGGCGATGCCCCGGTCGGTGGCGCGCAGGTCCACCCGGAAGACGCCGAAGCAGAGTCCGAGGTGGAGGACGGCCGCGGCGGCCTCGGCGGCGGCGTCCTGGGGGGACCGGCCCCGCTCGGTGACCGGGGACCAGCCGTCCTCGGTGACCGGGGACCAGCCGTCCTCGGTGGGCGTGGCGAGGAGGAAGACGTGGGGCCGGCCGGAGACGAAGGCGCCGACGGCGGTGAGGGCGGTGCCCTCGGGTGCCCGGTCGGGGTCCTCGTCGACGAGGAATCCGCCGGCGGCGAGGGCGGCGAGCCGGGCTCCGGTGTCCTGCACGCGGCGGACGGCGTCCGGGTGGTTGCCGGGCAGGTGGAGGGCGGCCGCGAGGACGGCGGCGGCGAGCTGGACGTCCTCGCGCAGTCCGAGGACGAGGTCGAAGCGGTGGCCGGCGGCCTCCCGCTCGCGGGCCCAGGCCACGCAGGCGTCGGCGTGGACGCTGTCGAGGCCGGTCGCCTCGTCGGAGAGGATCCGGGCCTCGGGGCCGCGGGCGGCGAGCAGCTCCGCGCGGTCGAGGACCCAGGTGCGTACCCCGCTCGACCAGGTCTCCAGGAGGGTGGAGTTGGCGGCGGCCTCGCCGGGGTGCCGGTGGGGTGCCGCCGCTCCGAGGAGGAGGGCGACGGGGCCGCCCTGGGTGACGGGGCCGCCCTGGGCGGTGGCGGGGGCGGCGGTGACGGTGGCGTCCGGGGCGGCGTGCCGTGCGGCGGACCGGTGGCGTTGCTGGAGCATCTGTCTGCCTCTCTGCGCGGAGAGAGCGGGCTGGGGATCTCCTGTCCGGGTTCCCTCGCGGGTGGGAGAGGAGGACGGGGCCGCCGGGCGGGTGGGGGGCCGCCCGGCGGCGCTGGTCAGGACTTCGGCTGGTCGGCTTCGGCGGCCGGGCGGCCGGCGAACCCGAGGAGGCCGATGGCCAGGTTGGCGGCGATCCAGACGAAGAGGACCAGGAAGCCGCGCTGGAGCGCCTCGGTGAACGCCTCGGCGGTGCCGACTCCCTGGGCGGTGAGTTCGGCGAGGCGGGAGCCGACGACGGTCGCCGTGACGGCGAGGGCGAGGGCGCCGCCGACCTCGGTGGAGGCGTTGAGGATGGCGGAGGTGGTGCCCGCGTCCTGCTCCGAGGCGTCCTGCGTGCCGACGACCGGGGCCGTCATCATGCAGAGCACCAGGCCGACGCCGAGCAGTGCGGTGACGGGCAGCAGCAGCGACCAGTAGCCGCTGGTGGTCTCGGCGCCGAGCATCAGGACCAGCATGACGGCGAGCAGGACGGTGCCGATGACGTACGGGACGCGGGGCCCGAACTTGGCGATGAGCACCGGGACGGCGCCGGAGACGCCGAGCATCGCGAGACAGGTCGGGATGTAGGCGAGGCCGACCTCCATCGGGGTGTAGCCGAGGCCGAGCTGCATGTACTGCGGCAGCATGAAGAACGCCGGCAGCATGAGACCGGCAGTGATCAGCTGGGCGACGGTGCCGGTCGCGACGGAGCGGCGGCGCAGCAGGTGCAGGGGCAGCAGCGGCGCCTTGGCGGTGGCCTCCACCCGGACGAACACGGCGAGCAGGACGACGGCGGCGGCGAGCGAGCCGAGGGCGGTCGCGTCGGTCCAGCCGTCGGTGCCGGCGGTGACGATGCCGAAGACCAGCGCGAGGAGGCCGAGGGTGCCGGTGAGGGCGCCCAGGACGTCGGCCGGCGGGCGGGCGCCGGTGCGGACGATCTTCGGGACGTACACGAACGCGGCGGCGATCAGCAGCACCCCGATGGGGACGTTGATGAGGAACGCCCAGCGCCAGTCGACGTCGGTGACGGCGCCGCCGAGGAGGGTGCCGAGGCTGGCGCCGACGCCCATGACGGTGCCCCAGATGCCGAGGGCCTTGGCGCGCTCGGCGGGCTCCGGGTAGGTCGTGACGAGGATGGAGAGGGCGGCCGGGGAGAGGACCGCGGCGCCGATGCCCTGAAGGCCGCGGCCGGTCAGCAGCATGCCGCCGGTGTCGGCGGTGGCCGCGGCGAGCGAGCCGAGGGTGAACAGGGCGATGCCGCTGACCAGGACGGTGCGGCGGGCGAAGACGTCGGTGAGACGGCCGCCCAGCAGCATGAGGCCGCCGAAGAGCAGCACGTAGATGTTCATCACCCACTGCAGGCCCGTCGTGCCGAGCCCGAGGTCGCCGCGGAGCTGGGGCAGCATCACGTTGGCGATGGTCGCGTCCAGGACGCAGACGAGCTGGGCGACGGCGACCACGGCGAGGATCAGTCCGCGCTTGCCGGGGGCGGGGGCCTCCGGGCCGGCGGCGGACGGACCGGCCGGGCCGGCCTTCGCCTCGGGGGACGCGGGCCGGGCGGCCCTGGTGGTGTCCCGGGTGGTGTCCCGAGCGGTGTCCCGGGCGTCGATGCTCATGGGGTTCTCTCCTGCCTCTGCGGGATTCCTCGGCGGTTCACGCCGCGCTGATGCGCTCGTAGATGGCGGCGAGGCTGCGGTCGGCCAGCAGCTTGCCGACGGGGACGCGGGAGCCGGTCTCGCGCTCGACGGCGGCGACGAGCCGCAGCATGTGCATCGAGTCCCAGCTCACGACGTGGTCGAAGTCCGCGGAGAGGTCGTCGACGCCCAGGGGCAGGTCGAGCTCGTCGCGTACCAGGTGGATGAAGTCCTCTTTGGTCATGACGCGGTGCCTTCCAGGGTGGAGTCGAGCAGGATGTGGGAGGGGACGACCGGGAGGTTCTCCAGGTCGTGGCGGAAGTGGAGCTCGTCGTCCGCCGTGGAGGTGGGGGTGAAGCCCATGGAGGGCCAGAACTCCCGGACGTTCTTGTTCTTGGCGGTCGGCCGGTAGCTCGCGAGGACCGCGCGGGCGCCGGTGGCGGCGGCGTGGGCGAGGAGGCTCGCGACGGCGGTCTGCTCGATGCCGCGGGCGAAGACCCGGCAGGAGAGCAGCATGTTGTCGATGTGGAGTTCCTCGCCCGTACGGCGGGCGAAGACGGCGCCGACGACGCCGTTGTCGCCGAAGCGGTCGCCGGAGCGGATCGCGAGGACGAGGTGGTCGGGGTCGTCGACCCGGGCGGTCACGTCCGCCGGCTGGAGCCGTACCGTCGTCAGGTTGAACTGGTTGGTGCGCAGGGAGAGTTGCGCGACCCGGTCGATGTCCCCCGGGCCAGCCTCGGCGAGCTTGACGCGGACGCCGAGCCCTTCGAGGTACTCCTCCATGGAGCCGGCGTTCTCGAGGAGTTCGGCGCGCTCGGACTCGGTGCGGTAGAGCGCGGCCCGCGCGCGGTCCTCGTCGGTGAGGCGGGCGGTGTCGAACCAGCCGTCGGCGAGGAGCTTCTCGATGTGCAGGGCGGGCTCTTCGTCGAGGCGGACGACGGCGACCTGCGGGAGGCTGTCGGCGACCAGGCCGCACTCGAAGGGCGAGTCGTCGGCGAAGACGAAGCTGTCGACGCCGAGGTTGAGCTTCTCGGCGATGTCGAGCAGATTCGCGTCCTTGGGCTGCCAGTTGGCGTTGACGCGGGCGAAGTCGGCCTCGCGGAGCACCATGTCGGGGTGGTCCTTGAGGACCTGGACGACGGGCTCGTGGTCGTTCTTGCTGCTGACCGCGAGCAGGATGCCCTGGGTGCCGATCTGCTTGACGACCCGCTGGAAGTTGCCGAAGGCCTCGCCGCGGAAGGTGGTGGCGGCGGCGATGCCGTCGGGGCCGTCGTCGCCGAGGATCCCGTCCCAGAGGGTGTTGTCGGCGTCGACGACGAGGACCTTCTTGGTGCGGCCGCGCAGCATGCGGGAGAGGTGGGCGACCTCCCGGGCGTAGCGGGCGAGCAGGTCGTCGCCGAGGTTGGCCTTGGCGTAGGCGGCCATGCGGGGCTCGTCGAGCGGGACGCCGGAGGCGACGACGGGGTCGAGGTCGACGACGTGGATGCGCGGGTTGCCGAGGGCGAGGCGCAGGAGGCCGCTGTTGAAGTCGCGCCAGGCGATGCCGGCGCGGGCCCGGGACTCGTGGTCGATGAGCTGGTGGGTGACGCTGCGGGGCAGCGGCACGGTGTTGAGGACCAGCGCGGCCGTGGCGTTCCCGGTGAAGGCGGTGGCGAGGCTCTCGATCTGGGCGAGCTTGCGCTCGGCGGTCCGTACGAGGTCGTCGGCCTGCCAGGGCGTGCCCATCTCGTCGAGGAGGGTCTGCGGGTCGATGATCCACAGGGCCAGGTCGACGTCGGGGGCGTGCAGGGCGCTCGTGGGGTCGCGCAGGTCGCGCAGGTAGGCGTCGAAGTCGCCGAGGCGGTCCTCGACGAGGACGCCGTGGCGGGCGAACTCGGCGGTCAGCGGGGCTCGTACGCCGCCGATCGTGGAGTGTCCGGTGAGGGTGACGACCGCGGTCTCGGTGTCCGGGCGGGCCGCGAGGACGGCCTGCCGGTCGAGCTGGACGAGGAGGTTGCCGGCCCGCCGGAAGTCGGCGTCCGCTCCGCCGGACACCATGGCGGCGAGGAGCGGGGCGACGGACGGGTAGTTCTCGGCCAGAGTGCCGTCGGCGCGCAGCGCGCGCAGTGATTCCAGCGGGGACTTCCGGGTTTCGCGATCCGCCGGGCTGGATACCGTGGTCAATGATCTCTCCTCACGCGCGCGCCTCCGTCGGCCGGGCCCTGTCCTCGTTGTGCGGACAGTTCGCCGGTACGGGCAGATCGTCCGTACGGGCATTCGGTACGGGCCGATCGTGGGCGGCGGCGCTTGAGCCGGACTCGCACTCCCGTCCAGCGGCCCCGTACGGACCATGGATTTCTCATGGATCGGCACGTTCGGGGTTCATGGGAGGCCGGTGACCTGGGCACTGTCGTCACAACAGGCGGGCGGGCCAGACTCGGTAGCACCATGAGAGCTGGCGAGTGGAGGGGTGGAGCTGCATGGACATCAAGGTCCTGGGGTCCTTCGAGGCTTCGGAGAACGGGGTGGCGCTCCTGCCGACCGCGGGGAAGCCCCGGCAGATCCTCGCGCTGCTTGCCTTGCAGGCCGGCCAGATAGTGCCGGTGCCCACGCTCATGGAGGAGCTGTGGGACATGGAGCCGCCGCGGAGTGCGCAGACGACGCTGCAGACGTACATCCTCCAGCTGCGCAAGCGCATCGAGGCGGCGCTGCCGCCGGAGGGTCCGCGCCGGGCGAAGGACGTGCTGGCGACCCGGTACGGCGGATATCTCCTCGACATCACGCCGGAGGAGGTCGACGTGCACGCCTTCGAGCGGCTCGCGGCCGCCGGGCGGCGGGCGCTGGACCTCGGCGACCGGGAGACGGGCTCGCGGCTGTTGCGGCAGTCGCTCGCGGTGTGGCGCGGCCGGGCGCTGGTGGACGTGCACCACGGGCTGCGGCTCGGCGTGGAGGTGACGCGTCTGGAGGAGAGTCACCTGTGCGTCGTGGAGTCGCGGGTCGAGGCCGATCTGGCGCTCGGCCGGCACCACGCGCTGCTGTCGGAGCTGGCGGTGCTGACCGCCCGCCACCCGATGCACGAGAACCTGTGCGCCCAGTACATGACGGCGCTCTACCGGTCCGGTCAGCAGTGGCGGGCCCTGGAGGCGTTCACCGGGCTCCGCGGCTTCCTCGTGGAGGAGCTGGGCGTGGAGCCGTCGCCGCGGCTCCAGGAGCTCCAGCGCGCCATCCTCAGCTCCGACCCCCGGCTGACCCGTTTCACGCTCCGTACCGATCTGACGGTCTGATCTGCCCATCCGCGCGGAACCCCCGCACCGCGGAAGCCCGCACCCGCACGTTCTAGGAGTCGTTCATGCTCTCGTCCCTCAAGGCCTTCAACCTCCTTGTGATGTTCCTGCTGGAACTCTCGGTGTACGCGGCGGTCGCCCTGTGGGGGTTCACCACGACCGACAAGTGGCCGCTGAAGCTGCTGCTCGGTGTGGGTGTGCCGGTCGGTCTGATCGCCGTGTGGGCGCTGTTCGGGGCGCCGCGTGCCACGTACGCGGTGCACGGCGGCGGCCGGGTGCTGCTCGAGGTGCTGTGGTTCGGAAGCGGCGCCGCCGCCCTGGCCGCCTCGGGGAGGCAGGGCTGGGCGGCGGCATTCGCGGGGATCTTCCTGGTCAACGCGGCGCTGCGGCTCCTCTGGAGCCAGTGAGCGCGCCGCGCCGGCGGGGGTGGACCGTCACCACTGGGGGGACTCGGTGAACTCCAGGACGGCGACGGTCCACATGAAGCCGACGCCGACGCCCATGGTGATCAGCAGGTCGCCCGGCTGCGGGTTCCTGGCCTCCACGACGTGGTTCATGCCGATGAGCTGGTCGCCGGCGCCCATGTGGCCGAAGTCCTGGCCCCAGTCGTACGTGGTGGTGGCGCGGTCCACGCCGAGCAGCGAGTAGAACGAGAACTGAGCGATCGTCTCCGCGATGTTGGCGTGGACGAAGAAGCGGGCGTCGGACAGCTTGGCGTCCGCGTCGTCGAGCGCCTCCTGGAGCACCTGGGAGGCGTTCTTCGTCATCTGCTGGATGACGTGGTCGTAGGCGCCTTCCTCCTTGAGGAGGTAGTCGGACTTGCGGGTGCGCAGGTCGACCGGCTTGCCGTCGAGGAACGGGCCGTCGGTCCAGCCCGTCGTGCCGCGGTAGATGGGCTCCAGGGAGGAGTCCGTGTAGGTCGCGGTGGACTTGAGGCGGGCGAAGCCGCCCTGGTTGGAGAGGACGAGGGCGCCGGCGCCGTCGCCGTACGCCTGCTGGCTGTCGGAGCCCCAGCGGTCGAAGTACGGCAGCCGGAAGGCGTCGCCGGTGGTGACGAGGGCGGCGGCGGGCTTGCTGCGGCTCGCGAGGTGCGAGGCGGCGATCTCCAGGCCGGCGAGGCCGCCGTTGGAGCCCTGCCGGATCTCCAGGGAGAGGCCGGTGCCGCCGACCGTCTCGTTCTGTACGTAGTTGACCGGGGTCCAGAAGTCCTGGCCCTGGTGGCCGACGCAGCCGTGGAGGACGATGTCGTACTCCTCGTGGGGGCGGCCGGCGCGCTCGACGGCCTGGCGGCCGGCGTGGGCGGCCATGACCGGGCCGGGCTCGTCGGCGCGGGCCACGCGGACGGCGCGGATGCCGTTGGAGGTGGCCTCCTCGGCGTCGTAGCGGCCGGCGGCGACGGCCTCGGCGGCGGTCTCGACCTGCTCCGGAAGGTAGGCCCCGAGTCCGGCGACGTACAGGTTGTCCCAGCGCATGTGCGTTCTCCCTCTGATGTGATGCGTGTGTGTGACGGGCTGTGCGACTGCTGTGTCGTGCGGTGCGCGCTTACGCGACCTGTACGTCGTCCGCCAGGTCGAGGCAGGCCTCGATCTGGCCGACCACCTGGTCCGCCAGGGCCGGGAAGCCGGAGTCCAGGAAGTAGAAGTGGCCGCCGGGGAAGAACCGCTGGGCGAACCGCGCCCCGGTCTCGCGGCGCCACAGGTGCATGGCGGAGGCCGGGGCCCAGGCGTCCTGGGTGCCGCCGAACACCGTGAGCGGCGAGCTCAGCGGTGAACGGCCCGGCGCGGGGCGGTAGTTGTCCACGGCCTTCAGGTCGGCGCGGACGGTCCGCAGGAACCGGTCGAGGAATTCACTGGCCTCGGTGACCCGTTCGGGCATGCCGCCGAGGTTCAGCATCACGTCGAGGAGCGCGGCGTCGTCGAGGGCGTGCAGCGGTACGGCTCCGACGCCCGGGTGCACGGGCGCGACCCGCCCCGACACCCCGGTCCACACCGGGTACCGGCCGAGGGCCTCCAGGGCCCGGGCGGTCTCCAGGGCGACGACCGAGCCCATGCTGTGGCCGAAGAGGGCGAACGGCGCGTCGTCGTCCGCCCACGGCAGGACGTCGGCGACGACGGTCTCCACCACCTCGGCCATGTCGTCCAGTTGGGGCGCCGCCGCCCGCCTGCCGCGGCCCGGCAGGTCGAGCAGGAGCAGGTCCCAGTCGGCCGGCAGATGCCGGACGAAGGGGTAGTAGACGGCGGCGGAACCGCCCGCGTGGTGGAAGCCGATCAGCCGGACCGCCGGCTCGTCGACCGGGCGGGGCCGCAGGAACGGGCTCCTCACGACGGTCACGTGTCCACCCCCATGGCGACGCAGACCTGCTCGCTGAGGTGGGCGAGGAGATCGGCGACCGGCATCTCCACCGGGCAGTCCAGGGTGGGCAGTTCCACCCCGTACTGCTGCTCGACGCTCTTGGTGAGGAGCATCGCGGTGAAGGAGTCGCCGCCGACCTCGCAGAACGGCACGTCCGGGGCGAGCGCCCCGTCCGCCTTGAGGACGGCGGCGAGCTCGGTGGTCAGATAGGCGCCGATCTCGGCCCGGTCGAGCGGGGCGGTACGGGTGGGGGCGACCGGGACCGGCACGGCGTGCGCCGGCTCGGGGGCCGTCTCCTCGATCCAGAACCGCTTGCGCTGGAACGGGTAGGTCGGGGCGTCGACGAACACCGCGCCGGGCGCGCCGAGGTGGTCGAGCCGCAGGGGGGCGCCGCCCCGGTAGAGCGTGGCGAGCGCCTCGGCGAGGAGGCGGGGCGCGTCCTCGGGGGCGGCGCCGGTGAGCGGCAGGGTCTGCCCGCCGGCCGTGATCCGGGCGGCGCCCGGGGCCGACGCGTCGGCCCCGGTGGCGAGGGTCGTCTTGACGCCGAGGAGCGTCAGGACGGCCCGCAGCCGGGCGGCGGGCGTGCCCTCCGCGCCGATGGTTCCGGCCAACCCCGGGTAGTGGCGGGCCAGTTCGGCCAGCGCGCCTTCCAGGGCGGCGGTGTCGGGGCCGGTCGTCAGGACGACGCGGTCGGCGGAGCGCGCGCCGTCCGCCGGCTGCCCGGCGGCGAGGGCGTCGGCCAGGGCCGCCGCGTCGGTGCCGACGACGGCGAGCCGGTGGCCGAAGTGGACCCGGCCGGCGCGCAGGGTGTGGCAGAGGGAGGCGACACCGGCGGCGTCGAGGCCCGTCAGCGCCTCCTGCACCCGCTCGGACAGCTCGGCGAGCGCCCGGGGGTCCTTGGCGGACAGGGTGAGCAGCTCCGGGTGGTGCGCCGGTACGTCCGCGGGGGCGGCGGGTGCCGGGTGGTATGCGGAGAGCACGGCGTGCGCGTTGGTCCCGGAGAGACCGAAGGCGCTGATGCCGGCGGTGCGGTCCTCGGGGGCGCCCGCCCACGGGGCCGCCTCCCGGGGCACGGTGAGGGCGATCCGGTCCCAGGGGATGAGCGGGTTGAGGCGTCCGTCGCCGGGCTGGGCGCCCGCCGGGACGGTCCCGTCGCCGAGCATCAGGACCAGCTTCAGGACGCCGGCGATGCCGGCCGCGGCCTCCAGGTGCCCGATCCGGGCCTTGACGCTGCCGAGGGCGACGGGGGCGGTCCGCTCCCCCGCGCCGGTGCCGAGGACGGCGTCCAGGGCGCCGACCTCGATGGGGTCGCCGAGGGCGGTGCCGGTGCCGTGCGCCTCGACGTAGCCGACCGAGCCGGGGGCGACCCGGGCGTCGGCCAGGGCCGCGCGGATCACCTCCTGCTGGGCGGGGCCGCTCGGCACGGTGAAGCCGGAGGAGGCCCCGTCGTGGTTGACGGCGCTGCCCCGGACGACGGCGAGCACCGGGTGGCCCTGTGCGAGGGCGTCGTCGAGCCGCATCAGGGCGACCATGCCGACGCCCTCGCCCCGGCCGTAGCCGTCGGCGTCGGCGAGGAAGCTCCGGGACCTGCCGCCGGGCGAGAGGGCCTCGCCCTGGCACAGGGAGACCATCAGGTCGGGGCCGAGGATCAGGTTGGCGCCGCCGGCGAGCGCGTAGTCGCACTCGCCGCCGCGCAGCGCCCTGACCGCCTGGTGGATCGCCACCAGCGAGGAGGAGCAGGCGGTGTCGACGCTGGTCGCCGGGCCGGAGAGGCCGAGCGCGTAGCTGATCCGGCCGGCGACGAAGCAGTGGCCGCTGCCGGTGGAGTGGTACGGGTCGATGCGGCTGTAGTCGCCGTCGTGGACGAACCTGCGGCCGTACTCGGAGGCCATGACGCCGACGAACACGCCGATCGGCAGCCGGTCCTGGCGGCGGGCGGCGATGCCGCCGCGCTCCAGGGCCTCCCAGGCCACTTCGAGCAGCAGGCGCTGCTGCGGGTCCATGGTCTCGGCCTCGCGCTGCGAGATCCCGAAGAACGCCGCGTCGAAGGAGGCGATGTCGTCCAGGAACCCGGCGCGGTCGACGTAGGAGTGGCCCTCCTTGCCGCGCTCGGGGTGGTAGACGGACCGCAGGCCGGTGCGGTCCTCGGGGATCGGGCCGACGGCCCGGGTGTCGGGGTCGGCCGCGTACAGGAAGTCCCGGTACGCGTCGGGGGTGTCGATGCCGCCGGGCAGCCGCATCGCGGTGCCGACCACGGCGACGGGGGCGTGGGTGCGGGCCTCCAGCTCGGCCACGCGGTCCTTGAGGCGGCGGGACAGCTTGAGCTGGTCCTGGATGACCTGCCGCAGTGCTGCGGTGTCGGGGCCGGTCGCCATCACTCTGCTCCTGCGGGGGTGGGTGTCGCCGTGTGCGCGGGTATCGGGGTCGGTATCGCCTTCATCGCCTGCTCACCGCTCCTGGGAGAGGTCGTCGTGGACGGCCTGGAGCAGATCGTCGAGGGACAGCTCGTCGAGCTCCTCGGACGACGGCCCGGCCTGCGGGGTGTCGGCGGTGCTGGGCACCAGGGCGGACACCGGCTTCGTCGCCGGTGCGGGGGTGGTGGTGGCGAGGGCGGCCGGCGACGCGGCGTCCTCGGCCAGGAGGAACTCGCTCATCGACAGGACGCTCGGGTGGTCGATGGCGACGGTGGCGGGCAGGTCCTTGCCCATCGCGTGGGCGAGGGCGGCCCGCAGGTCGATCGCCATGATCGAGTCGAGGCCGAGCTCGGAGAAGCCCTCCGCGTCGGCGGAGCCGTCGGCGGGGAGTCCGTCGTCGGAGCCGAGCATCCGCGCGACGAGCGAGCGGACGGCGGCGCGCAGGACGTGCTCGCGCTCCTCCTCGTCCGTGCCGCGCAGCCGCTCGGTGATCCAGCCCGCCGGTTCGGCGGTGGCGTCGGCGCCGGAGCGCTCGGCGGCCGGGGCGGGGCCGGTGAGTTCGGCGACCAGGGCGGCGCGGGCGTGGCCGGCGTTCTGCTCGGCGTACCGGGCGGGGTCGAGGCCGACGACGACGAGCCGGGCCAGGGGCGCGTCCGTCGCGAGGGCGAGCGGGGCGGCCGCGTCGGCGTCGGACAGGGCGCGGATGCCGAGCCGGCCCGCGGCGCGTTCGACGGCCGCTGCGGCGGCCATGCCGCCCTTGGCCTCCGGGACCCAGGGGCCCCAGTTGACGCTGACGGCGGGGACGCCCCGGTCGCGGAGCCGTTCGGCGAGTCCGTCCAGGTAGCCGTTGGCGGCGGCGTAGTTGGCCTGTCCGGCGGCGCCGAGGACGGCCGAGACCGAGGAGAACAGCACCAGGGCCTGCGGGTCGTGTCCGGTGATCGCCTCGGCGAGGACGTCCGCGCCGCGTGCCTTGGCGTGGAAGACCTTCTCGTACGAGGCGTCGGTGAGGGAGCCGAAGGCCGCGTCGGCGTTGACGCCGGCCAGGTGGTAGACGGTGCCGAGCGGTCCGTCGGCGGTGGCGGCCGCGACGGCGGCGGCCACGTCGGCGGGGTCGGTGACGTCGCCGCGGACGACGGTGACGCGGACGCCCGAGGCGCGCAGTCCGTCGATGACGCCCTGCTCGGTCTCGCCGGGAGCGGACCTGGCCATCAGGGTGAGGCGGTCGCCGCCCCGGGCCGCGTGGGCGGTGGCGACGGCGAGGCCGAGGGCCCCGAGTCCGCCGGTGACGAGCGCGCCGCCGGCGGGCCGGTCCCCGTCGGGTTCGGCCGCGACCTTGACGAGCCGGGCGGCCCGTACGCCGTCGTCGGTCAGCGCGAGCCGGGTCTCTCCGGGCAGCGCGCCGATCAGCTCGGCGAGGGGCCGGGCCGAGTGGGCGGCGTCGAGCCGGACCCGGGTGAGGCGGCGGTCGGCCTGCTCGGCCTCCAGGGCGGTCGCCATGCCGAAGAGGGCTTCGCGGAGCGGGGCCCGCCCGGCGGAGCCGTCGACGGCCAGGAGGTACGGCTGGGTCTGCGGGAGGGTCCGCAGGCCGGCGGCGAGGGTCTGGGCCGCGTGCAGGGCGTCGGGCGCGTCACCGGTGCCGGGGACGGCCCAGCGGGCGTCGAGGACGAGGTCCGCGTCGGGGTGGGCGGGCAGGTCGCCGGTGTGGACGACGGCCCGGTGTCCGGCGGCGGTCAGCGCGGCGAGGAGCTCGGGGGCTCCGTCCTTGGAGGCATCGTCCGCGAGGACCAGGACGCCGAGCTTCGCGCCGGCCTCCGGGGTCTCGGGGAGCGGCGCCCAGTCCAGGGTGTGGACGAGGCCGTCGCCGCGGAGGCTGGCCTCCAGGACGGCCCGGGAGGCGTGCCGGATGCGGAACTCGTCGGCGGTGAAGACGCTGTGCTCGGCGCCGGTGACGGCGTCCCTGGCGTACAGGTGGAGGTCGGCGGTCTCGACGCGCAGCCGGTCGTTCGGGAGGGGTTCGGCGCGCAGGACGCGCACCCGGCCCCACAGCTCGCCGCCTTCGGCGAGCGGGCGGCCGTGGAAGGAGAGCTCCTTCGCGGCGAACGGGATGGCGAGCGAGGGCGCCTCGACGGCTCCGTCGTCGACGAGGAAGACGGCGATGCTCTGGAAGCAGGAGTCGATCAGGCCCGGGTACAGCTCGTATCCGGCCGGGTCGTCGGGGAGTTCGGGCATCGTGTAGCGGACGAGTGCCTCGTCGCCCCGGATCCACACCTCGTCGATCCACTGGAAGGACGGGCCGAGGGTGTAGCCGAGCTCCCGGAAGTAGTCGTAGAACTCGGTCCTGCTCAGGTGCCGGTCGCTGGAGTCGATGAACGCGGTACGGCTCTCGGCGGGCGGGCGGTGGGCCTCGGGGCCGCTGGAGTACCGGCCGCCGATGTGCTTCTGCCAGACGCCGCGCTCGGGGTCGAGCAGGCTCTGTACGGAGAGTTCGGCGCCGCCGTCGGCGGTGGGCCGGTCGACGACGATCTGGGCCTCGTACTCCTCGCCGTCCTTGATGACCAGGGCCCGCGGGCAGATCAGGTCGCGGACGACGACGGGGCTGCCGTCGTTGCCGAGGGCGGAGAGCACGGTGGCGAGGTGGGACGCGGCCGGGGTGACGACCGTGCCGTAGAGGCGGTGGTCGGTGAGGTACGCGGGGAAGCCGGAGCTGCGCTCGAAGGAGAAGGCGCGGCCGGTGAGGCCGGGCGAGCGGAGTTCGGCGCCCCAGTGGCGTCCGGCGCCGGTGCGGACGGCCGCGGAGGCGGACCTCCCGGTGGCCGCGGAGCCGGTGACCGTGCTGCCTCGGGTGCCCGCCGTGGTCCAGTACGCGGTGTCGGCGAAGGGGTAGCGGGGGGCGTCGGCGCGGTCGGTGCGGGTCCCGGTGATCTTCGTCCAGTCGAGGCTCTGGCCGCGCTCGTAGAGCGTCTTGGCGGCGCCCAGCAGGACGGCGCGGTCCTGGCCGCCGCGGCGCAGCGAGGGCGTGGAGCCGCCGTCGGGGGTGAGTCCGGCGGCCCGGACGAGGTTGACGAGGGTGCGGTCGGGGCCGACTTCCAGGAGCACGTCGACGTCGAGGGTGCTCAGCGCGCGGGCGCCTTCGACGAACCGGACGGGCCGGCGGATGTGGTCGGCGAAGTAGGCGGGGGTGAAGGTGTCGGGGCCGGCCTCGGTGCCGGTGACGTTGGCGATGACGGGGAGCTTCGGGGCGCCGAACTCCAGGCCCGCGAGGGCCTGCTGGAACTCGTCGAGGACCGGGTCCATCAGCCGGGAGTGGAAGGCGTGCGAGACGGTCAGCGGACGGCACCGTACGCCCTGGTTCCGCAGGCGTTCGGCGAGCGCGTCGAGCCGGTCGGAGGGGCCGGCCACGACGACGGACTGCGGTCCGTTGACGGCGGCGACGTCGACTCCGGCCTCGGCGGCCCAGGCGGCCACGGTCTCCGGGTCCTCCGGGACGGACAGCATCCCGCCGGGTGCGGTGGACTGCATGAGCCGGGCGCGGTGGGCGATCAGCGTCATGCCGTCGTCGAGGCTCATCACCCCGGCGTGGACGGCCGCGGCGATCTCGCCGACGCTGTGGCCCATGACGGCCACGGCGCGGACGCCCCAGGACTCCCAGAGCGCGGCGAGTGCCAGCTCCAGGGCGACGAGGGCGGGCTGGGTGATCCGGGTCTGGTTGACGACGGTCGGGTCGTCGCCGTAGAAGACCAGGTTGAGGAGCGAGTCGCCGAGGTGCGGGGCGAGGGCCCGGTCGCAGGCGTCGAAGACCGCGCTGAACACCGGTTCCGTCTCGTACAGTTCGCGTCCCATGCCGAAGTACTGGGCGCCCTGGCCGGAGAAGAGGAACGCCACCCGGGGCGCCTTGACCGGGCCGGCGGCCGGGGTCGCCGAGGCGAGCGCGGCGAGCAGCTGCTCGCGGTCGCGGCCGAACACGGCGCGGCGCACCGGGAGATGGGCACGGCCCGCGCCGGCCGTGGCCGTGAGCTGGGCGAGCGCCTCCTCGGGGGTCTCCTCCAGGGTCCGCCGCCACTGCTCGGTGAGCCGGTCGAGACCGGCCGCGTCGGGGGCGGAGAGCGGCAGGAGGAGTCCGTCGGCGGCGTCGCGCGGCGGGGTCTGCTCGGCGGGGGCGGGTGCCTCGCCGATGACGACGTGGGCGTTGGTGCCGGAGAAGCCGAAGCCGGAGACGCCGGCGAGGCGCGGGGCGTCGCCGCGGGCCCAGGTGGCGCGGGAGTCGACGACGCGGACGTTCATGTCGCGCCACGGCACGTGCGGGTTGGGGTTCTCGAAGTGCAGGTCGCCGGGGATGCGGCCGTTGCGCAGGGCGAGGACCGTCTTGAAGACGGAGGCCATGCCGGAGGCGGACTCGCAGTGGCCGATGTTGCTCTTCACGGAGCCGATGAGCAGCGGTTCGCCGGGGCGGCGGCCGGGGCCGAACACGTCCCAGGCGGCTTCGAGTTCGATCGGGTCGCCGAGCGAGGTGCCGGTGCCGTGCGCCTCCAGGTAGCCGATCTCGGCGCCTTCGACGCCCGCGTCGGCGAGTGCGGCGCGGATGACCTGGCGTTGCGCGGTGCCGTTGGGGGCGGTGAAGCCGGAGGAGGCCCCGTCCTGGTTGACGGCGCTGCCGTGGATGACGGCGAGGACCTGCTCGCCGTCGCGGAGGGCGTCGGAGAGGCGGCGCAGGACGAGGACTCCGCAGCCCTCGGCGCGGACGAAGCCGTCGGCGGAGGCGTCGAAGGTCTTGCAGCGTCCGTCGGGGGCGAGCATGTGGGCGCGGCTGACGGCGACGGAGCAGGAGGGTGCTGCGATGACGTTGACGCCGCCGGTGAGGGCCCGGTCGGTCTCGCCGGAGCGCAGGGAGCGCACGGCGAGGTGGAGGGCGACGAGCGAGGACGAGCAGGCGGTGTCGACGGCGAGGGCGGGGCCCTGGGCGCCGAGGTAGTAGGAGAGGCGTCCGGCGGCGGCGTTCAGCGCGGTGCCGGTCGCGAAGTAGGCGTCGAGGGGTTCGAGGCCGCCGCTCTCCAGGACGCGGGCGTAGTCGGAGTTGGAGATGCCGACGAAGACTCCGGTGCGGCTGCCGGCGAGGGACTTCGGGTCGGTGCCCGCGTCCTCCAGGGCGTGCCAGGCGGCTTCGAGGAGGAGGCGCTGCTGCGGGTCGAGGCTCTCGGCCTCGCGGGCCGGGACGTCGAAGAACGCGGCGTCGAAGCGGCGGATGTCGCGGAGGAAGCCGCCCTGGTCGGTGGAGATGGAGCCGGGTCGGGCGCCCGCCGGGTCGTGGAGGGTGCCGGTGTCCCAGCGGTCGGCGGGGACGGGTCCGACGCCGTCGCGGCCCTCGTCGAGCAGGGACCAGAACTCCTCGACGGAGTCGGCGCCGGGGAAGCGGCCGGCCATGCCGACGATGGCGATGGGCTCCTGGTCGGTCGACCGGTGCTGTCCGGCGGCCGGGGTGACCTCGGCGGCCGGGGCCGGTGCGGGGCGGGCGGCGGCCGGGGCCTTGCGCGGCGCGGGGGCCGTGGTGCGGCCGGCGAGGCGGCCGGTCAGTTCGGCGGAGAGCCGCTCGACGGTCGGGTGGCCGAAGATGTCGCCGATGCCGACGTCGACGCCGAGCGTCTCGGTGAGCGCGGCGGCCGCGTCGACGGCCATGATCGAGTCGAGGCCGAGGTCGAGGAAGCCGGTGGTCTCGGGCAGGGCGGTGGCGTCGTCGTGGCCGAGGATGCCGGCGAGGACCTCGCGGGTGCGGCGGGTGACGAGGGTGGGGCGGCGGTGCTCGGGGGCCTCGGCGAGTTCCCTGGCGAAGGCGGCGGCCGGGGTTTCGGTCGGGGTGTCGGGCGTGGCGTCGGTGGCCGGGTCCGCCCCGGTGAGGCCGTCGAACAGGGGCCGGGCTCGTACGGAGTTCATGACCGTGCGGAAGCGCTCGGCGTCCAGGCGGCAGGCGACGGTGTGCGCGCCCGTGCCGTTTCCGGCGAGTCCGGCGAAGCCCTCGGCGGGGGCGACGGGGCTGACGCCCATCCGGGCGAGGAGCGCGCGGGCCTCGGGGCTCGCCATGCCGTCGAGGTCCCAGGGGCCGAAGGCGACGCTGGTCGCCGGGATGCCCTCGGCGGCGCAGAGCGCGGCGACGGCGTCGAGGCCGCCGTTGGCCGCGGCGTAGGCGCCGTAGCCGTCGGTGCCCCAGACCGCCGAGACGGAGGAGAGGTGGACGAGGAAGTCGAGCGGCCAGTCGGCGGCGAGCAGGC
Organism: Streptomyces sp. NPDC056169; assembly: GCF_042268445.1. Taxonomy (NCBI): domain Bacteria; kingdom Bacillati; phylum Actinomycetota; class Actinomycetes; order Kitasatosporales; family Streptomycetaceae; genus Streptomyces; species Streptomyces sp. NPDC056169. The sequence continues at coordinate 88,145 of NZ_JBHJUO010000011.1, forward strand.
GCAGCCAGGCGGCGCCGGTGAACTTGCCGGCGAGGGCGGTCGCGAAGGTGTCCGCGTCGGCCTCGGCGAGCGGCAGCCGGTCGATGCTGCCGGCGGCGTGCACCACTCCGCGGACGGGCGGCAGGCCGTCGAGGACGGCGAGGGCCTCGGTGAGGCGGGCCGCGTCGCCGGTGTCGGCGGAGGCGTAGACGGCCTGGACGCCGGAGGCCGTGAGCTCGGCAAGCAACTCGCGGGCTTCTGCGGGCAGTTCGTCCTGGGGCCGGCGGCCGAGGAGGACGAGGTGCCGGGCGCCGCGGGCGGCGAGGTCGCGGACGAGTCCGGTGCCGATGGCGCCGAGCCCGCCGGTGAGGAGGTACGTGGCGTCGGGGCGGACGGGCAGCGGGCGCAGCGCTTCGGCGGCGGGCCGCAGGCGCCCGGCGTGGGCGGCGCCGGCGCGGACGGCGATCAGGTCCTCGGCGGAGCCGTCGGCGAGCGCCGCCAGGGCGGCGGTGGCGTCGGCGGCGGTCGGGACGGCCGGCAGGTCGACGATCCCGCCCCAGGTGTCGGGGAACTCCAGGGCGAGGACCGGCGCGAGGCCGTGCAGGACGCCGTGGTCGGCGGCGGCGATCGGGTCGGAGCCGGTCACCTGGCGGACGCCCGCCGTGACGAGGTGGACCCGGCCGGTGCCGGCGGGCAGGGCGCGGACGGCGGTGGTCGCGGCGGCGCAGAGGGCCGCGGCGTGCGCGGTGGGCGCGGCGGCGTCGAGCGTGCCGGGCAGCGGGGCGGCGGCGAGCGCGAGCAGCAGGTCGCCGCCGTGCTCGCCCCGGACCCGGGCCCACTCCTCGGTGGTGGCGGGGAGGGTGTCGAGGGCGGTGACGGTACGGCCGGCGGTGCGGGCCGCCTCGGCGAGCAGGGCGACGGCGGCGCTGTCGTCCCCGGCCACGACCAGCGGGGTGTTGGGGGCGGTCGCGGCCGGGGTGTACGGGATCCACTCGACGGCGAGCGCGGGCAGCGGCTCCACGGCGGTGGCGGAGTCGGCGGTGGCGGAGTCGGCGGTGGTGTCGGCAGCGGCGGCCGAGCGGAGCGTCGCCGGGGCGGCCGTCTCCGGTGCGTACCGGACCCGCTCCCACGGGTAGGCCGGCAGGTCGGCGACCTGGCGCGGGAGGGCATCGGCCGGGGAAGCGGTGCCGTCGAGGCGTACGGCCTCGTCGGTGGTGTCGCCGGCGGCGAGGGCGCGCAGGGCGCGGGCCGCGTCGGCCGGGCCTCCGGCGGTGATCGCGGCGCGGACGGCGTGGCGGGCGCGGCCCTCGGTGACGGTGTACGCGAACGCCGGGTAGGCGTCCTCGGGGAGTTCGGCGACGCGTTCGGCGAGCCGGCCGGCCCAGGCGCGGAGGGCGTCCTCGCTGCGGGCGGTGATCTCGAACCCGGTGACGGGGGCGGAGCCGGTCGCGGGGGCGGCGAGTTCCTCGGCGGTGAGCGGGCCGAGGACCACGTGGGCGTTGGTGCCGCTCATGCCGAAGGAGCTGATGCCGAGGCAGTCGCCCGCGCCGTCCTCGCCGGTCCACGGGGTCTCGCCGCGCGGGAACTCGATGCCGGTGTCGGCGATGTCGATGCGGGGGTTGAGGGTGTCCAGGTGGACGACGGGCGGGACCGCGCGCCGCTTGACGGACGCGACGCCCCTGATGAGTCCGGCGATGCCGGAGGCGGCCTCCAGGTGGCCGATGCTCGTCTTGACGGAGCCGATGCGCAGCGGGGCGCCGCCGTCGCGGCGGCCGAGGGCCTCGACGATCGCCTCGACCTCGATGGGGTCGCCGAGCGCGGTGCCGGTGCCGTGGGCCTCCAGGGCGCCGATCGCGGCGGGCGTCAGGCCCGCGTCGTCGAGCGCGGCCTGGATGAGGGCGATCTGGGCGCGGACGTTGGGGGCGGTGAAGCCGGAGGAGCGGCCGTCCTGGTTGACGGCGCTGCCGCGGATCACGGCGTGCACCCGGTCGCCGTCGCGCAGGGCCTCGGAGAGCCGCTTGAGGACGACGACGCCGCAGCCCTCGCCGCGGGTGAAGCCGTTGGCGCGGGCGTCGAAGGTCTTGCAGAGACCGTCCGGGGAGAGGGAGTTGGTCTGCTGGATGAGGCGGGTGGAGCGCGGCGACAGGATCAGGTTGACGCCGGCGGCGATGGCGACGTCGCACTCGTCGCGGCGCAGGGCCTGCCCCGCCAGGTGGACGGCGGTGAGCGAGGACGAGCAGGCGGTGTCGACGGCGACGGCCGGGCCCATCAGGCCCATGGTGTAGGCGATGCGGCCGGCGGCGAAGCAGTGGCCGTTGCCGGTGAGCCAGTACGCGTCCTCCTGGCCAGCGGGCTGCCAGTCGCGGTAGTCCTGGCCGGTGACGCCGACGTAGAGGCCGGTCCGGAGGCCGGAGAGGTACTCCGGCGCGAAGGCCGCGTCCTCCAGGGCCTCCCAGGCCACTTCGAGGAGCAGGCGGTGCTGGGGGTCGAGGCTGCGGGCCTCGCGGGGGCTGATGCCGAAGAACCCGGCGTCGAACTCCAGTACTTCGTCGAGGTAGCCGCCCCGGCGCGGGAGGGTGTCCCACTCCGCGGCGAACGGGCCCTTGCGGTGTTCGGGCATCGGGGCGACCAGGTCGCGGCCCTCGGAGAGTGCCTCCCAGTAGCCGTCGAGGTCGACGATGCCGCCGGGCAGGCGGAGTCCGACGCCGACGACGGCGAGCGGTCCGCTCTGCCCGGAACGGGCCTCTTCGAGCTCTCCGCGCAGCCGCTTGATGGTGTCCATCGCGCGGCTGAGCGGGGTGGTGGTGCTTCGCCCGGCACCGGTCTTCCGGTCTGCCGAATCCTCATGGGTCGGTTGCGTCGTCACAAGAAGGTCCCTCGCGGTCGGCATGTCGTACTGACGTGGTTTGCAGGAGCCGGGCGGAGCTCCACTCGTCCTACGGGTGGGCGTCGTCCGTTCCGCCGAGGCGTCCGGTCAGCATTCCCGCGAGGGCCGCCGTGGTGCCGTAGGTCCACAGCAGCGTGGGCGACAGCTTCATCCCGAAGGCCATTTCGAGGCGGTTGCGCAGCTCCAGGCTCATCAGTGAGTCCAACCCAAGTGACTTGAAAGGAGCTTCACGGTCGATGGAGCCCGCCTCGAGCCGCAGTACACGGCCCGCGAGTTCACGGATCTTGCCCTCGACGAGGACGGGCCGCTCCGTGTCGGAGGAGCCGCGCAGCCGGCCGAGGAACTCCTCGGCGCCGCCGCCCGCACCGCTGGCGCCGTCCTTGGCGAGCTCGGCGATGACACGCCAGCTGGGCTGTGCGGCCGTCTCCGGGTACGCGTCGAACCAGTGCCGGGCGTCCAGCGGGACGTACGACACGACCTGCCCCGGGGCGTCCAGGAGGTGGAACAGCGCCTGCCAGCCCTCGGCGGCCGTGAAGCCGGTCATGCCGTGGTCGGCGAGGCGTTCGCCGCGGATCGCCTCGTCGGCGGCGAGGCCGATGTCGGCGAACGGGCCCCATTGGACGGCGAGCGCGGGCCTGCCGCGGTGCCGTCGGGCCTGGGCGAGGGCGTCCATGTAGACGTTGCCGGCCGCGTAGCCCGCCTGTCCGGGGTTGCCGACGAGGCCGGCGACCGAGGAGAAGAGGACGAACAGGTCGAGCGGATCGTCCTCGGTGAGGGCGTCCAGGTGCCGGGCGCCGTCCACCTTGGGGGCGAGGACCTTGTCGAGCCGGGCGCCCGTGAGGTTGGCGAGGACCGCGTCGTCGAGGACACCGGCGGCGTGGAACACGCCTCGCAGCGGGGGCAGTTCGGCCCGTACGCGGGTGAGGACGGCGGCGAGGCCGTCCCGGTCGGCGACGTCCACCGGGAAGGTGGTGACGGTGGCGCCGCGCTCCCGCAGCGCCCCGATCCGGGCCAGGGCCGTGTCGCCGGGTGCGGAGCGCCCGAGGAGCACGAGGCTGCGGGCGCCGTGGTCCACGAGGTGTTCGGCCAGGGAGAGGCCGAGCGCGCCGAGACCGCCGCTGAGGAGGTAGCTCGCGTCGGGGCGCAGCCGCCCCTCGGGGAGCGGTTCCGGTACGACGGCGGTGACCCCGCCGGGCTCGGTGAGGACCAGTTTGCCGGTGTGCTCGCCGCGCGCCATGGTGCGGAGCACCTCGGCGGCCCGGTCGAAGGCGTACGGGGTGACGGGCAGCGGCGGCAGGGTGCCGTCGGTGACCTTCTGCCACACGGCGTCCAGGAGCTTCGCGAAGCGCTCCGGGCGGCGGGTGATGAGCCCCGCGACGTCGACGGCGGCGAAGCTGATGCCCTTGGCGAAGTCGCGGAGGCCGATGGTGCGGGAGGCGTAGATGTCCCGCTTGCCGACCTCGACGAACCGGCCGTCCTCGGCGAGCGCGGCGAGACCGAGGTCGATGGCGGCGCCGGAGAGGGAGTTGAGGACGACGTCCACGCCCCGGCCGCCGGTGACCCAGGCGACGTCCTCGGCCCAGGACAGGTCCCGGGAGTCGAAGACGTGGTCGATGCCGAGGGCGCGCAGTCCGGCCCGCTTGGACTCGGTGCCGGCGGTGGCGATGACGGTGGCGCCGAGCGCCTTCGCGACGCCGACCGCGGCGAGCCCGAGGCCGCCGGCCGCCGAGTGGATCAGTACGGTCTCGCCGGACTCCAGCCGGGCCTGCTCGGCGAGCGCGTACCAGGCGGTGGCGGTGACGAGGGGCAGTCCCGCCGCCTCGGCGTCGGTCAGGGTCTCGGGGACGGGCCTGACGTGCCCGGCGGGCACGGTCAGGTGGGAGGCGACGGCGCCGAAGCCGCAGGCGACGACCCGGTCGCCGACGGCGAGGCCGGTGACGCCGGGGCCGACGGCGGCGACCGTGCCGGCGCACTCGCCGCCGATGAGGCCCGCTCCGGCGGAGGTGTCGGGGTAGGTGCCCATCGCCTTCATCACGTCGATGAAGTTGAGGGCGGCGGCGGTGACCTCGACCTCGACCTGTCCGGCGGCGGGCGCCGTCCTGGCGTGCGGGCGGAAGGCGAGGCCCTCCCAGAGTCCGGTGCCGTCGGGGCTCAGCCGGAACGGCTGGGCGGGACCGGCCCAGGGCGCGGTGACGGTGCCCTCGGTGTCTCCGGTCTCCTCGCCGCGCACGACCCGGCCGACGTGGCGGTCGGTGCCGCGCAGGACGACCTGGTCCTCCGCGTCGGCGACGAGCAGCTGCCGTGCGGCGGTCTCGGCCCAGTCGTCGGCGGTGGTGCGGACGTCGAGGAGGGTGGCGGCGAGCTCGGGGTGCTCGCGGCGCAGGACGCGGCCGAAGCCCCAGTAGAGGGCGGCGCCCGGGTCGGGTGCCGTGTCCTCCGGTACGGACTGGGCGCCGTCGGTGACGACGAACGTCCGGGGCGGCACGGGCAGTGCCGTGACGGCCTTGACCGTGGCGGCGAGGGTGAGCAGGCCGGCGCGCTGGGCGTCGAGGCCCCGGTCGGCGCCGGGCGCGAGGAAGACGAGGCCGGTGGCGCGGTCGCTCTCGCGGAGCGCGGCGGCGAGGGTGTCGGCTTCGGCTCCGTCGGCCTTCAGGACGTCGATGCTGGCGCCCGCGGCGGTGAGCGCGGCGGCGAGCCGGGCTCCCTGCCCCGAGGCGTCGCAGACGACCCAGTGGCCGGGGACGCGGTCGGCGGCGCCGGGGGCTTCGGGGGCCTCCTCGGCGGGCCGGAACGCGAAGCGGTGCAGGCGCGCCGGGTCGACGCCCTCGGCGGTGGCCGTGTCGATGGTCTGGAAGGCGAGGCCGGCCATCCGCAGCAGCGGCCGGGCGTCCTCGTCGTAGCAGACCAGGTCGAAGGTGTCGTCGTCGTTGCGGACGGCGTGCGCCAGGAGCGCGGAGACGTGGGCCTCGCGCGGCAGGGCGTAGTCGACGCGCCGGACGGCGGTGGGGACGACGGTGGCGTCGCCGGGCAGCAGGGCCAGGGTGACCTGGAGCGCCGCGTCCCACAGGGCGGGGTGCAGCTCGCCCGGGCGGACCCCGGCGAGGCAGCGGTCCGGCAGCCGTACCTCGGCGAGCGCCTCGCGTTCGGCGACGCTCAGCGTGCGCAGGCCCTGGAACGCGGGACCGTAGTTGAGGCCCCGCTCGCCGCAGGACGCGTAGAAGGCGTCCGGTGCGACGTCCCGGGCGTCCGCCGGGGTGACGGGGAAGGCGGGCAGGTCGGGGGCGGTGTCGCCGCCGACGCGGGCGGTGGCGTGCCGGGTCCAGCCGTCGGACCCGGAGGCGAGCGAGCTGAGGGTGAAGCCCGCCGACGCGGCCCCGTCCTCGCGCCAGACGGCGCCGATGCGGACCGGCTCGTCGGTGAGGGTGAGGTCGCTGCGGAACCGGACGGAGTGCAGGGCGCCGGGGTTCTCGCCGGTACGGGCCCGGGCGGCGGCGACGGCGAGCGCCAGCATGGCGGCGCCGGGCAGCACGACGGCGTCGTACACCTGGTGGTCGCGCAGCCACGGCAGGTCGTTCAGGGACAGCTCGGTGCGGCCCTCGTGGACGTCCTGCTCGGTGGTGGCCGGTGAGAACTCGAAGGCGAGGCCGCCGGGTCCCGCGGTACGGCGCACGGCGTCCGGCAGCCAGAAGCGGGAGCGCTGCCAGGGGTAGGCGGGCACGGGGGCGCCCGCCCGGGCGGGCAGCCCGCCGAAGGGCGCGAGGCCCTGGACGTACGCGCGGGCGAGCGCCTGCGTGAAGTCGCCGAGGGAGCCCTCCTGGCGGCGCAGGCTGCCGAGGACGGCCACCGGCTCCTGCCGGGTGGCGGCCAGCTGCTCCACGGCCGGGGAGAGCACCGGGTGGGGGCTGATCTCGACGACGTGGGTGACGCCGGCGTCGAGGAGCTTGCCCATGGCGTCCGCGAAGAGCACGGGCTGCCGCAGGTTCGACGCCCAGTAGGCGGGGTCGAGGGAGTCGCCGTCGAGCTCGCGGCCGACGACGGTCGACATCAGGGGGACGGCGCCGCGCCGGGGGCGGATCGGCGCGAGTGCCTCGATCAGCTCGTCGGTGAGCTCATCCATGTGGTGGCAGTGCGAGGCGTAGTCCACGTTGACCAGGCGGCAGAAGGTGCCGTCGGCCTCCAGGAGTTCGCGGAGCATGAGGACGGAGTCGGTGTCGCCGGACAGCACGCAGGACGAGGGTCCGTTGTTGACGGCGAGCGAGACGGTGTCCTCGAAGCCGTCGAGCGCCTTGAGGGCGCCCTCGACGTCGAGGTCGACGGCGAGCATCCGGCCGCGGCCCGCGGTGCGCTTGGCGAGCGCGCTGCGCAGGGCGATGATGCGCGCCCCGTCCTCGTACGAGAGGTGGCCCGCGATGGTGGCGGCGGTCACCTCGCCCTGGCTGTGTCCGACGACGACGTCGGGCTCGACGCCGGCGGCCCGCCACAGCGCGGCGATGCCGATGGACATGGCCCAGAGGGTGGGCTGCACCTGGTCGTTGTGCTGGAGCCACTCGTCGCCGGCGGCGCCGGAGAGGACGGCCTCCAGGTCCCAGGCGATGTACGGGCGCAGGGCCTCGGCGCAGCGCCGTACGGTCTCGGCGAAGACCGGCGACCGCCGGTACAGGTCCTGGCCCATGCCGGCCCACTGGGAGCCCTGGCCGGGCAGGACGAAGGCGACCTTGCCGCGCTCCTTGGCGCGCCCGGTGAAGGTACCGGGCAGCTCGGCCTCCGGCTGCTCGGTGAACGCCCGGAGCCGGTCGAGGAGTTCGCTCGCGTCCTCGGCGACGACGGCCGTGCGGGCGGCGAAGTGGTCGCGCTCCCGGCCGAGGGTCGCGGCGAGGCGGACGACCTCGGCGGCCGCGCCGGGCGCGGCCGGGTCCTCGGGCAGGGCGTCGAGGAGGTCGGCGGCCCGCTGCCGCAGGGCCGCGTCGCTGTGTCCGGTGAGCGGCAGGAGCAGCGGGCCGGGGTCGGCGGGCTCCGGCTCGTGGGCGGCGGGCTCCGGGGGCGTGCGGAGGACGACGTGGGCATTGGTGCCGCCCCAGCCGAAGGAGTTGACGCCCGCGAACCAGGTGCCGTCGGCGGGGAGTTCGGCGGCCTCGTTGGCGACCGCGAGGTTCAGCTCGCCGAAGGGGATGTTCGGGTTGAGCTCCTCGGCGTGGAGGGTGCGCGGGATCGTCCGGTGCTTGAGGGCGAGGACGGTCTTGACGATGCCGGCGAGCCCGGCCGCCGCTTCCAGGTGGCCGATGTTCGACTTGGCGGAGCCGATGAGGAGGGGGCCTGCCTCGGCGCCGCGGGCGGTGCCGAGCGCGGTGCCGAGGGCCTCGGCCTCGATCGGGTCGCCGCGCAGGGTGCCGGTGCCGTGCGCCTCGACGTAGCGGAGGCGGTCGGGGTGGACGCCCGCGTCGGCGTAGACCCGGCGGAGCAGTTCGGTCTGGGCCTCGACGTTCGGGGAGACGAGGCTGTGGCCGCCGCCGTCGTTGTTGACGGCGCTGTTCACGATGACGCCGTGGATCCGGTCGCCGTCCGCGAGGGCGGTGTCGAGCCGCTTGAGGTAGAGGCTGATGGCGCCCTCGCCGCGGACGAAGCCGTTGGCCTGGGCGGAGAACGCCCGGCAGTGGCCGTCCGGCGAGAGGCCGCCGAAGTGGGTGAGGCCGATGGAGTTGTCGGGCATCAGGATCAGGTTGACGCCGCCGACGAGGGCGCCTTCGAGGTCGCCGGAGCGCAGGGCGGCGACGGCGAGGTCCAGGGCGACGAGGCCGGAGGAGCAGCCCGTCTGGACGACGAGGCTGGGGCCGCTCAGGCCGAGGAAGTACGAGAGGCGGGCGGCGACGATGTCGAGGCCGTTGCCGACGGCGCTGTGCTGGGTCGTCCGGACCCCGCGCTCCTTGCGGGCCAGCTCGTAGTCGTGCCAGAGGGCGCCGACGTAGACGCCGGTGCGGGTGCCGCGGACCCGGGAGGCGGGGATGCCCGCGTCCTCCAGGGTCTGCCAGCCGACCTCCAGCATGAGGCGCTGCTGCGGGTCGAGCTCCTCGGCCTCGCGCGGGGAGATGCCGAAGAACCCGGGGTCGAACTGGTCGACGTCGTCGACGAGTCCGGCGATGCCGGGGATCTTCTTGACGGGGTCGAGCTGGGCGGAGGTGTCCCAGCGCTCGGGCGGTACGGGGCGTACCGCCTCCTCCCCCGCCAGCAGGAGCTGCCAGTAGCGGTCGACGTCGGGGGCGCCGGGGAACCGGCCGGCCATGCCGACGATCGCGATGTCCCGCGCGGGGTCGACGTTCCCGTCGCCGTTCCCGGCGCTGTTCTGTGGCAGGTCGGTCACGTCAGTCACGGCTCGCCTCCTGGAGGATCGGGCTCGCGGACGCGGCGGCGGGCGCCGGGGCGTTCCGGGCGGCGGCGAGGTCGACGGGGTCGATGTCGTGCCGGGCGTTGATGACCTTGTTGAAGATCCGGTACTTGCCGGGGAGCGAGTTGAGCAGCCGGAAGCGGAGGCGGCGGAGCCGGATGCCGCGCGGGTCGCCGATGGCGAGGAGGCGCTCCTGCATCCGCTGGAAGCCGGTGACGTGGATCTTGTGGGCGCGGCGCTTGGCGACGAAGTCGGCGAGCTCGGCCTTGGTGACGACCCGGTCCTGACCGCCCTTGGCGAGCGACGCGGCGATCACCGGGACGATGGTGATGGCGTCCTGCATCGCGAGGTTGACGCCCTGGCCGAGGATGGGGGTCGCGGTGTGCGAGGCGTCGCCGATGAGCAGCAGGCCGTCGCGGGCCCACTCCTCCAGCTCGGCGGTGAAGATCTCCAGGAAGCCGGTGTCGTCCCAGGTGTGCAGGTGCTCGTCGACGAGCGGGGCGAGCTGCGGGGAGATCGCCATGATGCCGCGCTTGAAGGACTCGAAGCCGGCGGCCCGCAGGTCGCCGAGACCGCGCTTGGGCAGGTTGTGCCCGATGCGCAGGGAGTCGGGGAAGGTCGGCAGGACCACCAGGTGGCGGTCGCCCTCGATGACGAGCTGGGCCTCGCTGCCCCACTCGGGCGGGCGGGGCACGAGGAAGGAGAGGAAGTCGCGGGCCATCGGCTGGACGTCGGCGACGAGACCGGACGCCTTGCGGACCTTGGAGAAGCGGCCGTCGGCGCCGATCACGATGCGGGAGCGGACGGAGACCTTCTCGCCGCGCCGGGTCAGGACGGCGCCGCGGACGGTGCCGGCCTCCTCGATGAGGGTGGCGAAGGACCAGCCGGAGAGGTAGGTGTGGCCGGGCAGTTCGGCGGTGTGCCGGTTGAAGATGCGGATCAGCGCGGGCTGCGGGATGTCGATGGGCAGCGGCAGGCCGTCGAACTTGGAGTAGTCGACGCGCAGCACGGGGCGCTGCTCGGCGATCGTGGTGACGGCGGTGGTCTCCAGGAAGCCGTGCTCGCGCAGGGCCGGGCCGAAGCCCAGCTGGTTGAGCGAGGCCACCGACGGCGCGGCGATCGTCTCGCCGCGGAAGCTGCGCTCCAGGCTGGTCTGCTTCTCCACGAGGACGGTACGGATGCCTCGGCGGGCCAGCAGGCAGGCGAGCAGGGAGCCGGCCGGGCCTCCTCCGACGATCAGTACGTCGGTCTCGTCCGGTATTCCGGCGGAGCTGTCCCGGCGGTCGGATTCGGTCATGCCAACTCCCAGTTGTCCAGGCGGTTCTTGATGCCCGCGAGGATTTCGGCGGCCATCGCGCCGTCGAGCACGCGGTGGTCGAAGACGAGCGAGAGGGTGAAGACGGGGGCGACGGCGACGGCGCCGTCGCGCACCACGGGGGCGTCGGCGATGTGGCCGACGCCCAGGCCGAGCGTTCCGGTGATGAGCGGCAGGATCGCGCCGACCTGCTCGTGGCCGATGGAGGTCACGGCGAAGGTGCCCTGGAGGGCGGCCCGGCGGACCGGGTTGCGCATCATCGTCCGGTAGACGGCGCGGAAGGCCGGCAGGGGCAGGCGCTGGAGCCGCTTGATGTTCGCGAAGGGGCCCTGGTCGTCGACGTCGGCCGTCTTGTAGTGGTCGATGCCGGACTGGACGGCGGTCACGTCGAGGGCCTGGACGTCCCGCACGATGCCGGAGACGACGCACCGCTGGCCGTCGACGGTCTTGTCGAAGAGGACCTTGGCGTGGACCTCGGGCGAGGTGGTCAGCTTCGGCGAGCGGCCGCCGAGGAGGACGGCGCGGGCGTCCGGGTAGTCGGCGAGGACGTCGGCGGTGGCCTTGACGACGTAGCTGACGTAGCTGACCGGGGTGGCGGCGCGGGTCCGGGCGGCGCGCAGCGCGGTGGCGTCGACCTCGGTCATCAGATAGACGTGCGAGGTGCGCCGGGCGTCTTCGAGGAAGACGTACGTCTGCTTGCGGGCGGCGGGGAGCGGCGAGGTGACGGCGCTCATGCCCGGGCTCCGGCGGCGGCCCGGGTGTCGGCGACGAGGGACGCCAGGTCGGCGAGGGTCTCGGCGGCGGTGAACCGGTCGTAGTCGAGCGGGGCGCCGAGTTCGCGCTCCAGGTAGACGAGGATCCGCAGTTCGTTGACCGAGTCCCAGCCCTCGACGGACTGGAGCGGGGCATCGAGGGCGAGGGTGTCCTCGTCGACGTCGAGCAGCTGCGCGACGGCCTCGACGACGGTCGCCACGGCGGCGTCCAGCTGGTCGGAGGTCGTGTCGTCGGTGTTCGCCTCAGGGGGCATGGAACTTCCCTTCGCCGGTGCCGACCGCCACCCAGTCGGGCAGTTCGGCGAGTTGAGTGAGGTCGTGGCGGAAGTCGCCGTCCTGCCCGGTGAATCCGAGGGCGGGGTAGAAGTCCGCGAAGCGGCCGTTCTTGGCCGTGGGCACGTGCCGGCCGCGGACGCCGGGGGCCCCGGCGTCGCGTGCGGCGCGGAGCACCAGGCCGACGACGGTCTGCTCGATGGAGCGGGAGAAGACCCGGCAGGACAGGACGAAGTTCTCGATCGTCCAGTCGCCGTCGGTCTCCGGTACGAGGGCCAGGGCGCCGACGAGTCCGTTGTCGCCGAAGGCGTCGGTGGCGCGGACGCCGAAGAAGGCGGCCCGGCCGGTCTCGACGCGCCGGGCGACGTCGTCGGCGCCGTAGCGGATGCCGGTCAGGTTGAACTGGTTGGTCTTGCCGAAGAGCTGGGTGATGCGGCCGCCGTTGAGCGTCCCGTACTCCTCGACGGTGATCTCGGTGGCCAGTTCGCGGAGGTAGTCCTCGACGCTGACGGCGGTCTGCCGCAGCTCGTCGCGCTGGGCGCGGGCCCGGTAGAGGGAGCCGCGGACGCGGTCCTCTTCGGTGAGGGCGAACTGGTTGAACAGGCCGGCGCGGGCGACGGCGGAGGCGTACCCCGCCGGGTCGTCCGGCAGGGCGACGACCGCGACCTCGGGGCGCTGGGCCTCCATGAGGCCGCGTTCGGCCGGGTTGTCGTCGACGAACACCATCGCGTCGCTGCCGATGTTGAGTTCGGCGGCGAGCGACGCGATGTTGCCGGGCTTCGGGTCCCAGTTGGCGCGGAAGGCCGAGAAGTCGTCCGGGCCGAGGACCATGTCGGGGTGGGTGGCCACGGCCTCCCGCGCGACGGCGTCGTCGTTCTTCGAGCAGACCGTGAGCAGGACGCCCTGTCGGGACAGGTCCTTGGCGAGGGACTGGAGTTCGGCGTGGGCGGAGCCCGGGAAGGAGCCGCCGATCTTCAGGGCGGGGATCCCGTCGTCGCCGACGACGCCGCCCCACAGGGTGTGGTCGAGGTCGAGGACGAGGCACTTCCTGGCGCGGCCGAGGCGGGCCAGGACGACCCGGGCGACCTCGTGGGCGTACGCGTCGAGGAACTCCTCGCTCCAGGCGTGGCCCGCGATGTGCCGCATCCGGTCGGTGGCGGCGAGCGAGCCCGCGCGCTCCGCGATGCCGTCCGTGGCGAGCACCACGACGTTGGCCCGGCCGGCGAGGTCGAGGATGCCGGCGTTCATCCGGTGCCAGGCCGCTTCGACGCGGGCCTTGGTGGCGTAGTCGACGTACCGGTCGCGGCGCAGCGCCGACAGCGGCAGCGTGTTGAGTACGGCGACGCCGCCGGGCGCGCCCTCGAAGGCCGTCAGCCAGGCGTCGAGCTCGGCGGGGAGCGCGGCGCACCGGGCCTCCACCTCGGCGGCGTCCAGCGGGTCGGCGACCTTCTCGAAGACGGCGGTGTCGTCGAGGAGGCAGGCGGTGACGGCGGGGGCGGGCTCCTTGAGGTTGGGGGCGCCGGAGAGGATCTCGAACCGCCACTGGTTGAAGCCGGTGGTGGCGGTCTCGGGCTGGACGCCCTCGGCGAGGAGCGCGGCGGTCAGCAGGTGGGGCAGCGCGTCCACGGTGGCGCTCGCCAGCAGCCCGAGGGCCACGGGCGTGTACCGGCCGGTGGAGGCGAGCGCGGCCCGGACGGCCTTGCCGCCGAGGAGCAGTCCGGCGGCCTCGCGGTCGAGGGCGTCGTCGAGGGAGCGGAGGAGCCCGGGGACCCGGTCGGCGGAGTCCGCGATGCCGGCGCGCTTGAGGGCGCGGAGTGCGGTGAGGGCGTCGCCGGACATCACCGGGCTCCGTTCTGGTGGCGCAGGGCGAGGCCCGAGGTGATCCACTTCGAGGACTCGACGTTGGCGACGAGGAGCCGTCCTTCGACGCCGAGGCCGGAGCGGATGCGCCGCATCGCCCGGTTGAGCTGGATGAAGGGGACGGCGTTGCCGTTGTTGCCGGTGTCGGCGACGCAGTTGACGGCCTGCTCGGGGCGGACGCCGAGGCGCTTGCGGATGGAGTCCGTCATCACGCCGTTGAGCTGCGGGAGGAGGACGTGCTCGACCTCGTCGAGCTGCCAGCCGGTCTCGGCGGTGAGCTCCTTGAAGATGGACTCGGCGTGCTCGGGCACGTGGTGCTCGATCGCCTTGTAGTCCTCCTCGCCCCAGGACTCGCGGTGCGGTCCTTCGGGCCCGTCGAGGAGCGGGGCGCCCTCGACGCCGAACCAGCGGGCGATCTGCGCGGGCTTGCGCCCCATGCCGGTGGTCCGCAGGAAGAGGTGCTCGACGAGGAGGCCGGGGCCGTCCGGGTCGGCGTCGACGACGGCCGCGCCGGCGCCGTCGCCGAAGAGCGCGAAGTTGATGAGCTCGGCCGGCGACATGGCCTCGATCTGCCCGCTGGAGGGGAAGAAGTTGAGGCAGGTGTCGGCGCCGATGACGAGGCCGCGGCGGAGTCCGGAGGCGAGGAGCGCCCGGGCCGTGTAGAGGCCGGTGAGGGCTCCGGCGCAGCCCGACATGAGCTGGAAGGTGGGGACGTCGTTGAGCCCGATGCGGTCGGCGACCAGGTTGACGGTGGCCGGCATCAGGTGGTCGGGGGACGCGGTCGTCAGGACGAGGAAGTCGAGGGACGCGACGTCCACGTCGGCGTCCGCGAGGGCCGCGGTGGCCGCGGCGACGGCGAGGTCGCCGGTGCTCTTGGGTACGGAGGGTGGGGAGTCGGCCGCGCAGAAGTAGCGGGTCCGGTTCCCCGTCATCATGTCCAGCCACTTCTCGTGCAGGCCGAACCGCTCGGCCATGTCCCGATTGGTGACGGGATCGCCCGGCAGCACTTCGCTGAATCCGGTGAGCCTCATGCCGTCGCTCCAGTCAATGTGGTGTTGACCAGGTCGAGCAGCGCGCGCGGCGTCTCCGCCGAGGCCACCCCGTCCCGGTCCAGTTCGACGCCGTACTCGCGTTGGATACGGCCGGTGGTCTGGAGCAGCGCCAGCGAGTCGTACCCCAGATCCTGGAAGACGACGTCGAGGCTGCCGGTGTCGAGGACTCCCGGCGACTCCCGGTCCTGGAACTCGAGAAGGATCTCGCCCAGCTCCCGCAGGGTGAGTTGTGCCATCGTCAATTACCCCTTCACCACGGCAGATTCATCCGCTCCGGCGCGTCGGGGGCGGGGCAGCGGGCTTGTGGCCGGCTGCCCCGACCCGGGCGCCTGCGGTGTGAAACCCCCTCGGATCCCGAGGAGGCCCCACCGGCTCCACCACCTTGGCGGGGGTGACTCGATGGCCCCTTGAGTGCAGGTAGATCCAGGTCAGGCGGGCCTGGACCGCTTGATGGCGGCCAGGATCTGGCGGTTGAGCGCGGTACTGGCCCGGGTGTCGGGCCGGCCGGAGCGGCGGGTGTCCTGGAGGGCGACGGCGGCGACGTGACCTCCGGGAACGGGGCAGGTGGCGAACCGCCAGGTGTGGTCCTCGACGAGGGTGCCGTCGGCGCGTTCGAGCCGCGCACGCCCCGCCACGGCCCCTTCGCCGGCCCCCTGACCGGCCCCGTGACCGGCCCACTGGCCGGACCCTGCGCCGGGCCCCTCCCCGCCTTCCATGCGGAAGCCGAACTCGGTGAAGGGGAAGCGCAGTCCCTGCCCGAGCGCCTTGCTGTAGGCCTCCTTCAGCGTCCAGAGGCCGAGGAGCTGCCCGTTGCGCTCCGCCTCGGGGGCGCGGGCGATCCTCCGGCGTTCCGGTTCGGTGCACATCAGCCGTTCGACGTCCTGGCCGCTGAGCCGGCGGGTGGCCGGTTCGGTGTCGATGCCGACGACGCCGAGGGAGGTGATGCCGCAGAGGAGCAGGTCGGCGGTGTGGCTGAGGCTCACGTCGATCTGGTCGTAGCCGCGGAGGTGGACCCGGCCGTTGAGCCCGTACCGCAGCTCCAGGGAGTACGGTTCCGTGCCCAGGGCGACGGCTGCGGTGTGCCGGATGAGCATGCGGGTGGCGAAGAATCGTTCCCTCAGGTGGGTGCCGGCGAGCTTGCTGTACCGCTCCCAGTCCCGGCCGAGGAGCTCCCTGCGCTCCTCCTCCGGCGGCAGCTGGGTGCGCCACTCGCCGAGCGAGGCGTGCACCATGCCGAAGCCGGTGCCCTCCAGGTCGCGCAGCAGGTTCCCCCAGGGCCCGGCCGGACCGCCGACGCGGCTCGGCGCGGGCGGGAAGTCGCGGTCGACGACGGCCGTGCTCGTCCCCCGTGTGCTCATCCCGCGAGTCCGGTACGGAACAGGTCGAGGCTCTGCGGTACGCGCACCCGCGCCAGGACCTCCTCGCAGAGGCGGGTCTCGATCTCGCGGGGCAGCGGCGGTACGGACCGCCCGACCCGGCGCAGCAGCCGGTGCAGGGCGAGGACGAGCCAGGTGGGTTCGTCGAGGAACTCGTCGGGGCCGACGCCGGCGTTGAGCCAGACCCCGACACAGGCGGAGGCGGCGAGCAGCAGCGCGTACCGCTCGCTGAGGGGGAAGGTCCGCGTGTCGAAGAGCAGCCCGTCCTCGTCGCCGGCGAGCCCGGCGGCCTCGCGCCGGATCTCGGCGGCCTCCGCGCACAGGCCGGCCACGAGACCGGTGAGCAGCTCGCCGTGCGGGTGGCCGGTGAGCGCGTCGGGCAACCGGCGGGCGGCGTGCCCGAGGTAGTCGAGGAGCCCGTCGCCGCCGCCGAAGCCGGAGAGCCGCTCGCCGTCGAGCGGTGGCAGCGGCGCCTCCAGGCGGAACAGCTCGGCGGGGGTCGCGGCGGCCTCCGGGTCGACGACCGCGAGCGCCGGCAGGTAGGGGGCGATCACGGACTGGCAGATGGCGCTGCTGACGTGCCCGAAGGTGATGGTGGACAGGTCGCGCAGCTGCTTGCGGAAGACGGCGTCGTGCCCGCTCTCCGCGTGGAAGGCGTCGCCCATCACCGCCGACAGGTCGTAGAGCGCCTCGCCGACGATCTTCGGGACGATGTACTTGGTGACCGCGGCCAGCACGTCGCACTGCTCGGGCAGCAGATGGGTGGAGCGGCCCGCCGTCAGGGACAGGCAGTCCGCGATCAGCAGGTCCGCGAACGTACCGGCGAGCGCGGAGCGCGCCGAGGCGTCGCCCACCACGCCCTGGGTGCCGAGGTCGCGCTCCTGGGCGGCGCGCACGGCGGCCCTCAGCGCGGTGTCGGCGAGGCCGATGGCCATGGAGGGGAAGGCCGCGTGCACGGCCGGGTAGGCGCGCAGGCTGAGCGCCACCCCGTCGCCCCAGGTGCCGACGAGGGACTCGCCGGGCAGCGGGCAGTTCACGAACTCGAGACCGGCGGCCTGGAGTCCGCGGACCCCGGTCGTACGGTGCCGGGGCAGCGCGCGGACGTGCGCGGGCGGTACGGACGCCGGGTCGAACATCAGGATCGAGTAGTCGGTGGCGCCGTCCCCGGTCGAGACGAAGCCGACGATCAGCTCGGCGTTGTGGGCGTTGTTGATGGCACCCTTGCGGCCGTTCAGCCGCAGCATGCCGTCCTCGGCCCAGGCGGCGGTGAACTCCTGGGCGTGGAACTCGCTCTCGTGCTCGAAGCGCTGGCAGGCCACGCCCACCGTGCCGCCGCGCAGGATGACGTTGGCCATCCGGGAACGCTGGCGCGCGTCGCCGTTCAGCCACACCATCTGCGCGCCCAGGAACGGCGTGAAGCCGTGGCTGAAGGCGAGGGCCGGGTCGCGGCGGAAGAACGGCCGCATGAGCAGGCCGAGGAGGTCGACGCCGGCCATCCGGCCGCCGAGTTCCACCGGCACCGTCTCGGCCGGCATGCCGAGGCTCTGGAACCGCCGTACGCCGATGACGGAGCTCTCCCCCGCGTCGTCGGCGGCGAGGACGGCGGCGAGGCCGACGGGGTTGTCGGGGCTCCACGGGTCGCCGAGACCGTCTTCGATCTCGGCCACCCGGGCGCGGGTGCGCGTCAGCCGGTCGGGCTGCCACTGCGGATCGGCGCCTAGCGCGGCGGCGATCAGTTCATCGGGTTCGTACATGGTCACCCCAGGGCGTCAGAGGGGGCATCAAAGGACAATCCCTCGCACCCTGTCGACAGACGCTGGAGACAGCCTTGACCGGGAGTCGACCCGGACGAGGTCAGCGCGCCGGCGAACCCGCTCGGCGTACCCCGTCGACCAGCCAGCGATGCACGGACCCGCCGCGCGGTGACGTCCCCCCGGTCGGACCGAAGGCATGGAACACGGAGCTCTCCAGGGTCAGTTTGAGCAGGGCCAGGTCCTGCGGCGCGGTGAGCGGGTCGTCGGGGGCGTGGCCGACCCACACCGTCCCGCGGATCTCGTACAGCTGCTCCGGGAGGAGCGCCAGTCCGCCCATGAGGTACGGGAGTTGCTCGCCGCCCGCCGCCCCGGTGGCGTCCACCAGCGCGTCGACCGTCACCGGCGGAAGGGCCAGCATCCGGTCGGGCTCCTCGAAGAGCCGGGAGACCGGGGCGCCGACGAGATGGACGGAGGCGATCCGGCGGTCGGTCGCGGCGGCGGCCAGCGCGGGGCGTCCGCCGAGGTCGAAGCCGATGACGCGGGTCCGCCGGGTGTCCGTGGTGCGGACGTGGCGGTCGATCAGCCGGGAGACGGAGGCCGCGGTGCACTCGGCGCACGGCACGGGCCGGGGCAGGTGCAGGGCGACCACCGCGTGGCCGTGGGCCACGAGCCGGCCGAGGAGCCGGGCGCACTCCGGGCCGCCGCCCAGCGCCCCGCCGACGACGACCACGAGCGGGCGTGCGGGATCGAGTCCACCGCTCCACCAGACCGGGTCCCGACCGCTCGCGGGCACCGCCCCCCGACGGGCGTCGCGCAGAGCCATCCCTCACTCCTCTCGGCGGCCACGGCCTGTCCTGAAGGTGTCCGGCGGCTCACGGCAGGACGACCCCTGAGGGGCATGCTGACACCGCCCGCTCGAATCTCGTCGGAGCCCTCGGTCACTCCCGCTGAAGCGGCGCCGATTCGCCGCCGTTCCACCGGCGTTCGAGCGGGACGTGAGCGGCCGGGACGACGCTCCGGGGACGGCGGCGGCCCGAGGGACCCCCCGGCCCCGGCCGCCGCCCACGAACGGAGGACGAGCGGTGGACGGAGTACCGAACCGCGCCCTGGGACACCTCGTACGGGTGGCCCTGGGCTGCTACCGGGCCCTGGTGGCCTTCGGATCGTGCTGGCTGCCGCTCCCCGAGGACCAGGTGCGGCGGATCGTGTACGGGGAGGTCGAGGAACCCGGCCCGGAGGCCGCGGGAACCACGCCCCCGGACGCCACCACGCCCGCACCCGGACCCGGGCCCGCACCCCTGCCCGCACCCGGACCGGCGTCCTGGCCCGCCCGCAGGCCCGCCCGCTGGACCTCGCCCGTGCCCGCGTCCCGGACGCCCGGCCCGCCGCCCGGACACCCGGAGCGGCTCCGCTTCGACGTGCCGCTCAGCGAGCTCGAGGCCCGGCTGGCCCGGGAGTTGCGGGGCGTGTGACGCGACCACCCCGGCGGACCCGGCCTCGCCCGCGCCCCGGTCAGGCGCTGCGCCGGGCCTCCATGGCGGAGCGCCGCTCGGCCGCCGACGGCTCGGGGCAGCACTCCGCCGCTCCGGGATCCTCCGTCAGGAGGGCTAAACCGTCCTTCACGGCGGCCGCGTCGGCCGGGACGGCGACGAGGAGCCGGAAGGTGGCGCCCTCGGGGTCCACGCCGCTGCGCAGCCGGCCGCCCACGGCGGCGGCCCGCGCCGCCAGGTTGGTCAGTCCGGTGCCGGTGCTGTCGGAGGCGACGAGGCCCCGCTGCCCCACCCCGTCGTTGACGATCTCCAGCCGGATGAATCCCTTCCGCTCGGGATCCACGCTGGTCGTGATGGTGCAGGTACGGGGCTGGCTGTGGCGCAGGACGTTGGTGACGCCCTCCCGCAGCACGGTCGCCAGGATCGTGTTCGCGATCGACGAGAGCCCGGTGCAGTCCACCTCGATCTCGGACCTGATGCCGGCCGCCTTCAGCACCGAGCCGGCGGACTCGGCCTCGACGAGGAGGGACATGTCCCGGTAGCCGCGCGCCACTTCGCGGACGTCGGCCAGGGCCTGCCGGGAGATGACGAGGACCTCGGTGACCTCCTCGCAGGCGCGCTGCGGGTTGCTGATGATCAGCCGCTGGATCAGCTCGTTCTTCAGCGTGATGGACGAGAGGCTGTAGCCGAGCAGGTCGTGCAGGTCCCGGGCGAACCGGAGCCGCTCCCTGGCGACGGCCATGCGGGCGAGCTCTCCGCGCGAGTCGTGGATGGCGGTGGCCAGCATCGCGAGCCGGGCCATCGAGTACAGGACCAGGCCGGTGAGGGCGGTCGAGACGCCCATGTAGGCGATGTCGACGGGGCGCAGCTGCTCGGTCGCCGAGATCGCCATCACGCCGGCCACGGTGAGCCCGTAGAGCACCCAGCCCAGGACCGGCGACAGCCGGAGGAGGAACGATCCGGCAAGGAAGCCGGCCATGCCTCCCCAGTGCCATCCGAAGAGGGCGAACGGCACGAAGGTGACCAGCGCCTGGAGGATCAGGGACCACGGGTGCAGCCGCTGCCTGAGGCGCGTGAGGTGCGGTGCGAAGTGCACGTACTGGAGGGCCGCGAGCACCGGCGGAATGGTGAGACACGCGGTCAGCTCCGACCTCCCCGGCTCGGCTTCGAGGACGTTGACGGCCTGCATCAGCAAGTAGCCGAGGAATACCACCGCGACCAGGACGTTGGCGATGCCCGGCGCGGGTGCGGCTGAACTGATGGCCGACAACTCCCTTTTGCCGCCGGACCGTTCCGTGACACCCGGCCGAAGCGAGGTGAGTCTGAGGCGAGAGGTGCCTTGTGCTGTCATCGGATCCAGCCCCCTGTCGGCCCCTCCCCCGGGGCCACCCATGGCCGGATCATAACCACACGGATCCGGTCCATGTCGCTCTGTGGCCGGATTATGGTCGCCCGCCTGCCCGTATAGCGGACTGATCGACCGACTGGGGCTTTTATCCCCGTGGTGAAAATCTCATGCCAGTGAGGGTGAAGTGATCACTTGTGGAGAAGTCGCGAAGTTTCGTCTACTCCTATCGAGCCTCACGGCCTCACCAACCGCTGACATCACGGGAGTTGCCATGAACAAGTCTGTCATCACGGCCCTGGAGATCGGCTCGATCGAGCAGGAGCTGGCCTTCGCCGAGCTCATGCTCCACACCTTCGTGGACCCGGCCTTCGCCGCCCGCTACGCCAGCGACCCGGACGCCGTGCTGAAGGAGTCCGGCATCGCCCTCGACGAGGGCGTCAGCGCCCCGGCCATCCCGGCCACCACCGGGCTCGGCGCCGTCGTGGAGGAGTACGCCGCGATAAACCCCGACGGCACCACCCTGCTGACGCTCTGCATCCGCGCGCTGCCCGCCGCCGCCCTGGCGCCGCTGTCCCCGGCCGGCCACTGAATCCGTACGTCCGACACGTAGGGGGAGGGGCACACGCATGCGCATGGGGTTCAAGGAACATCTGCGGGCCGAGGTCGTGCCCGGCGAAGCGACGTACGTCATCTCCGAACGGGGCATCACCGCCTTCGACGACGCGCGGGTCGCGGTCGTCGCACCGCTCCTCGACGGCACCAGGGACTTCCGGTCCCTCGTCGCCGACGCCTCTCCCCACTGCTCGCCCCGGGACGTCGCCCTGGCGATCGGCCGTCTCAACGAGGCCGATCTCCTGAACCGCGACCCGGCGCCGGCGACCCCCACGGCGGCGGCCGCCGCCGCGTACTGGGAACTGGCGGGCGCTCCCGGCCCGTTATCCCTCTCGACCGTACGGGTCCGGGCGGTCGGCGGCGCCGACGCCCGGTCCGCCGAGCAGGCCTGCACCGCGTCGGGCCTGCTGGTGCGGGACAGCGGCGACGACCCCTCCGCCGCCCCCGCCGAGCTCACCCTGGTCGTCTGCGACAACTACCTCGACCCCGAGCTCGCCGAGGTCGACGCGGAACAGCGCGCCGCGGGCACGCCCTGGCTGCTCGCGAAGCCGCACGGCACCACCCCCTGGATCGGGCCGCTGTTCCGGCCCGACGAAGGCCCCTGCTGGCACTGCCTGTCCCACCGGCTCTCGGGCCACCGGGGCGCCGAGACGCATCTGCGCCGCGCCCTGGGCCGCCCGGTCGCGCATCCGCCGGCCGAGACGCCCGCGAGCCTCCTCCTCGGCAACCAGCTCGCCGTCGCGGAGTGCGTCAAGTGGCTGGGCGGGCACCGCCACCCCGGCCAGGACGGCGTCCTCACCTTCGACACCTTCAGCCTCACGACCCGGGTGCACCCGCTGCGGGCCCGCGCGCAGTGCGCCGGGTGCGGCGACCCCGGCCTGGTCGCGCGGCAGGTCCTCGCCCCCGTCACCGTGCGCTCCCGCCCCAAGGCCGACCTCACCGGCTCGGGCCACCGCTCCGCCACCGCCGAACAGACCCTCCGGCGGTACGAGCACCTCATCAGCCCCATCACCGGCGTCGTCAAGGCCGTGCAGCGCGACACCCGCGGCCCCGCCGGGCTCAACTCCTTCCGCGCCGGCCACAACCACGCCCGGGGACCGCGCGGCCTGACCGGCCCCGCCTCCGAGCTGCGCAGCGAGAGCGGCGGCAAGGGCATGACCGAGCTCGACGCCCGGGTCGGCGCCCTGTGCGAGTCCCTGGAGCGGCACTCCGGGATGCACGAGGGCGACGAGCCGACCGTACGGGCGAGCTGGCGCGAGGTCGCGGACCGGGCCGTCCACCCCGCCGACTGCCAGCTGTACGACCCCCGCCAGGGCATGGAGCCCTTCGACGACGACGCGCCCGTCGACTGGACCCCGGTCTGGTCGCTGACCCGCGGCGAGCACCGGCTGCTGCCCACCGCGCTGCTCTACTTCGACGCCCCGCGCACCCCGGGCCTCGGCCACGTCCGGGCCGACTCCAACGGCAACGCCGCCGGCAGCAGCCCGGAGGACGCGATCGTCCAGGGTTTCCTGGAACTGGTCGAGCGGGACGCGGTCGCCCTCTGGTGGTACAACCGCACCCGGCACGCAGCCGTCGACCTCGACGCCTTCGACGAGCCCTGGATCGGCCGGATGCGGGAGCTGCACGCCTCGCTCGGCCGCGAGGTGTGGGTCCTCGACGTGACCGCCGACTTCGGGATCCCGACCTTCGCCGCCGTCACCCGGCGCACCGACAAGCCCGCCGAGGACATGCTCTTCGGCTTCGGCGCGCACTTCGACCCGAAGGTCGCGCTGTGCCGCGCGCTCGCCGAGGCCAACCAGATGATGCCGGCCGTCGCCGAGGTCCGGGCCGACGGCACGGGATACGGCTGCCGGGACGAGCGGCTGCTGCGCTGGTGGCGGACGGCCACCGCGGCGGCCCACCCCTACCTGCTGCCGGATCCGGAGGCCCCGCTGCGCGGCCCCGCGGACTTCGCGTACACGCCGCGCACCGACCTCCGCGACGACATCGCCGCGATCGGGGCGGCGGTGCGCGAACGCGGCCTGGAGCTCCTCGTCCTCGACCAGACCCGCCCCGACGTCGGGCTGCCGGTGGTCAAGGTGATCGTGCCGGGCATGCGCCACTTCTGGGACCGCTTCGCCCCCGGGCGTCTCTTCGACGTGCCGGTGAGCCTCGGCAGGCTGGCCGCGCCGACCGCGTACGAGGAACTCAACCCGGTCCCGCTGTTCCTCTGACCTCCCCTTGACCTGCGCTTGACTCCCCTCTGACGCCCCTCTGACCTCCCGCTTACTCGCGTCCGAGAGGGCTACTCCCCAGTACTTCCTGAAGATCTCGTGAACGCACGACGACGACGGAGGCGGCTGTTCCACGGCCGCCTCCGTCGTCGTACGATTTCGGCCTCCCCACCCCGCGCGGGGATCGAAAATAGCCAGTACGCTCCATCCGCGCCGTGCGAGTACGCACGGAGTCGACGGAGTCCGCGGGGGTGGAACGAAGCTTGATCAGAATCCTGATCGCCGAAGACATGCGCATGCTGCGCCGTGCTCTGGTGGAACTGATTTCCCTGGAGCCCGACATCGAGGTGGTCGCCGAACTGGAGACCGGCACCGAGATCGTGCCGCGCGTCGAGGAGTTGCAGCCCGACGTGGCCGTCCTCGACATCGAGCTGCCCGGTGTCGACGGCATCGCGGCGGCCGAGGCCCTGCACCGGCGGGGGGCCGGGGCCAAGGTGCTGATCCTCACCAGCCTGGGCAGGCCCGGCAATCTGCGCCGGGCGCTCGACGCGCAGGTGTGCGGCTTCCTCCTGAAGGACGCGGAGCCCGGCCGGCTCGCCGAGGCGATCCGCGCCATCGCCAAGGGCGAGCGCGTCTTCGACCCGCAGCTGATGCTCGCCGCGCTGGGGGCCGCCGAGTCCCCGCTGACGCCGCGCGAGGCGGACGTCCTGCGGCTCGCGGCCGAGGGCGACGACGTCGACGAGATCGCCGGCGCGCTCTACCTCTCGGCCGGCACCGTCCGGAACTACCTCACCGCCGTCGTCTACAAGCTCGGCGCGCGCAACCGGGTGGACGCCATCCGGATCGCGCAGACCTCCGGCTGGCTGTGAGCCCCTCGCCGGGGCCGTGAGCTCCTTGCCGGGGCTGCGAGCTCCTCGCCGGGGCCGTGAGCCGGGACGGTGAGCTCCTCGCCGGGACCGTGAGCCCCTCGCCGGGGTGAGCCCGGACCGTGAATTCGTCATGGTGTGGCCGGGCACGGTTCATCCTTGGCCTGTTTCCGTCTCACTGGTCCACCGGCACGCGCGCGTGCGACGGTGGAGCCCACGACCAGGAGGAGGCACCGATGAGGATCGACATGCTGGGCCCGTTCTCCGCTGCCATCGCCGGCGTGCCGATCACCCCGAGCGCGCGCAAGCCCCGCCGGATCCTGGCGCTGCTCGCCCTCCACGCCGGCCAGGCCGTCCCGGTCTCCGCCGTCGTCGACGAGGTGTGGGGGGCGGCCGCCGCCCCCAAGGCGCACATCACGGTCCAGACGTACGTGCTCCAGCTCCGCAACTTCATCGGCCAGGCCCTCAAGGACCCGCGCGCCGCCCGGGACGTCCTCGTGACCCGCCCCGGCAGCTACGCACTCCTGGTCGGCGAGGGCACGGTGGACGTCCACACCTACGACCGGCTGTGCGCCCAGGGGCAGTCGGCCTTCGAGACCGGCGACGACGCGGCCGCGGCCGCCCTGTTCCGGGAGGCCCTCGCCCTGTGGAAGGGGCGCGCGCTCGACGGCGTCCAGGACGGTCCCGCCCTCGGCCTCGAAGCGATGAGGCTGGAGCAGAGCCGTAGCGACGTACTGGAGCGGTGTCTGACCGCCGAGGTGCGGCTCGGCGCCGGGGAGCGGCTGCTGCCCGAGCTGTCCGCCCTCGTCGAGGAGCACCCGCACCACGAGGCGCTGCACGGCCTGTTGATGACCGCGCTCGCGCGCTCCGGCCGCGTCGCCGGCGCGCTCACCGTGTACGAGACGGTCGCGGCCCGCCTCGACGAGCGCTTCGGGCTGCTTCCCTCGCCCGACCTCCGGCGCCTCGGACAGGAGCTGCGGGAGCGGGCCGGGCAGGCCTCCCACCACGCCTGACGTCCGGACTCCAGCGTCCCCCTAACGAGGCTGGACCGCCTGGGGGTCCCCTGGTCGCAAGAGCGTGCGCGAAGGTGCGCACGGCGCGGCCGGAGGGGGAACCCATGCGTGTCCTGTTCACCGCGCGGCACTCCGTCTCGCACCTGCTCGCGATGACGGCCGCCGCGCAGGCCTGCGCGGCCGCGGGCCACGAGGTCCGCACGGCCGGGCCGCCCGGCGCCCCGCTCTCCGCCGCGCTGCGCGGCACGTCGCCGCCCGGCCCCGGCTGGCACCCCGACCTGGTGGTGTCGGCGGAGGACGGCGACGCGACGGCCGGGGTGCTCCCCGGTGCGCGGGTCGTACGGTGGACGCCGCTCGACCACCGGAGCGCCGACGGGCCGGCGCCGGTCCGCATCGACCCCTGCCCGCCCGGGCTGCGCGACGGCGCCGACGCGGGTGCCGGGTCGGACGCGCTTTCCGTACGTCAACCCACCTGCCACGCCGGGCAGTTGCCGTACGCGCTGCGCGATCCGCACCATCTGCTGCGGGTGTGTCTGCGCCCCGGCCCGCCCGGTTCCCCGCGGAGCTGGTCGCCCGAGCGGCTGCAGCTCGTCGCCCGGGCCGCGCTCGGCCTGGACGTCGAGCTGATCGTCCTGGTGCCCGCCGCCGAGCGGGCCCGCATGGGCGGCACGCTCGGGCCCCAGGTCCGGTTCGCGGAACCGGAGTTGCTCGGCCCGGTCCTGGCCACCTGCGTGGCCGTCGCCCATGAGGGCGGCCCCGACGTGACCCTGGAGGCCGCCGCCCACGGCGTCACGCAACTGGTGATCTCCGACGCCCGTCCGGCGGGCGACCGGCTGGACCGGATCGGCGCCGGGCGGCGGCTCGTCGCCGCCGAGGAGCCCGGGGAGACCGGGAGTCCGCTGCGGCTGCGCCGCCATCTCGCCGACCTCCTCTACGGGGGCCGGGCCCTGGCGACCGCCCAGCGGCTGCGCTCCGCGATCGCCGCCCTGCCCTCGCCCGAGGCCTTCGCCGGCCGCCTTGAGGACCTCGCCGCCCTGCCGGACAGGCCCTAGAAGGCGTCCGGCCCCACCCCGTACACCTGCCGTCCGGCCGGGCCCCGTACACCTGGGCCCAGGTCCGCCTCACCCACCGTCCGTCCGCCCGAGGGGCCCGCCCCTCCCCCGCAGGAGGCCACCGCCATGAGCGCATCGACCCCGTTCCCGCTTCCGCCGCACCCGGCGGACTCCACCGCCACGCCGGTCCGCCCCCTGCGGATCCTGAACGGCAACCCCACGCCGGAGGAGGTCGCCGCCGTGACCGCCGCCCTGCTCGCGACGCTGCACCGCGAGCCGCCCCGCCCGCAGAGCACCGGGTCCGACCGCGCGGCGCGCTGGAGCAGGTCGCACACCTCGCAGGCGGCGGGCTCCTGGCGCTCGGTGCCCCGGGGCCGCTGACGGATCGGGCGACCGGTCCCCCGGAGCGACCGGCCCCACATACGCGTACGCGCCGGACGGGATGCCCTCACATCCCGTCCGGCGCGTCCGGCTCGAACGGCTCATACGCCGCGTACGGCTCGACTCCTACGGCCCCGGCGGCGGCAGCGACCGCCCCTCGCCGACCGCCAGCGGCCACAGGTCCGCCGGGTCGCGGCCGGTCTCCCGCCAGGCGGCGCGGGCCCGTTCGAGCGGGTCGAGCAGCGGCTCGCCCGACAGCGCGAACGTGCCCCAGTGCATCGTCGCCATCCTGGCTGCGCCCGCGTCGAGGCAGCCGCGCACGGCCTCCTCCGGGCTGACGTGCGCGTGGGAGAGGAGCTCGCGCGGTTCGTACGCGCCGATCGGCATCAGCGCCAGGTCGATGCCGGGGAAGGCCTCCCCGATCTGCCCGAAGTGCGGCCCGTACGCCGTGTCCCCGGCGAAGTAGACGCGGTGCCCGGGGCCGGACAGCACCCACCCCGACCAGAGGGTGCGGCACAGGTCGAAGGGGCCGCGACGGCTCCAGTGGCGGGCCGGGACGCAGCCGAACCGGACGCCGCCGAGCTCCGCCTCCTCCCACCAGTCCAGCTCGGTGACCTCGCCGAACCCGCGTTTCCTGAACCACCGTCCGAGCCCGGCGGGCACGAACACCGGTGTCGTCCGCGGCAGCCGGCCGATCGTGGCGGCGTCGAGGTGGTCGTAGTGGCTGTGGCTGATCACGACGGCGTCGACCGGCCCGACCGCGTCCCACTCCACTCCCGGCGGCGTGAGCCTGCTGCCCGCCCCGAGGATGGCGTCCGACCACACGGGGTCGGTGAGCACGGTGAGCCCGCCGATCCGTACGACGTAGGTGGCGTGCCCCACCCAGGTGGCCGACGTCGTGTCCGGCGCGGAGCCGAACCCGGCGTGCCGCTCGGGGTGTACGGGGATGAGCGCGGCCTGCGACTTGTCCGGCCGGAGCTTCCCCGCGACGACGGCGGCCAGCATGTCCCGGGGGCTCGGCAGCGGATCGGCGAGCCGGTGCCGGTACCCGTCGGCGCGGTCGCGGGTCGCCCCGAGCGGCCGCCGCACGATCTCGGGCCGGACCTCGGTCATCCGGAGACCGCCGCCTCTGCGGGGCGGGTGCCGAGGGCGCGCAGGGCCGCCTTGTCCAGCTTGCCGTTGGGCAGGCGCGGCAGGGCGCCGACGCGGACCACGCGGTGCACCCGGTCGGTCTCGGGGCCGTCCTCGGCGGCGAGTCGCTCCTCCCACGTGTCCTCGGCCCCGTCCCGTACCGCCACGAACGCCGTGGTCAGCAGCGGCCCGTCGGTGCCCGGTCCGGGGAGGCCGAGCACCGCGCACTCCCGGACGGCGGGGTGCGCCGCGAGGCGGCGCTCCACCCGGCCGGGCGAGACGAGGGCGCCCGCGTGGTGGTAGAGGTCGACGACCCGGTCGAGGACGTACAGGTCGCCCTCGGGCGAGAGCCGGCCCGCGTCGCCCGTGGCGAACCAGCCGTCCGGCCCGGCGGCCGGGGCCACCGCGAGCCGCCCCTCGGCGTCCGGCGAGACGTAGCCGAGCGCGACGTGCGGGCCGGAGATCTCGATCTCGCCGAGACCGCCGTCCGTGACCGGCTCCCGGGTCGTCAGGTCGACGATCCGGGTCGCGGCCTCCGGCAGGGCGGGGCCGACCGAGCCCTCGGGAGCGCCCGCGGCACCGGCGGAGTGGGCGAGGCCCGCCGTCTCCGTCAGCCCGTACCCCTGGACGAGGGGCGCGCCGAAGGACGCGCTCAGCCGGTCGGCGGTGGCGGGCGGCAGCGGGAGCCCGCCCGTGCCGACGAGCCGGACGTCCGGCAGGGCCAGGGCCGCCGGCTCGGGGTGCTCGGCGAGGCCGGCCAGTTGGAACGGCAGGGCGTAGAAGTGGGTGGCGCGCCGCTCCCGGGCCAGCCGGACCGCGCCGGCCGGGTCCGGGCCCGCCGCGAGGAGCTGGGTGGCACCGGCGGTGACGGCGGCGTTGAGGTGCATCGGGTGGTAGAGCGGCAGCGCGTTGAGGACGACGGCGTCCGCGCCGACGCCGTGCGCCGCGCCGATCTGCCGGGCGCCGGTGAGCAGGTTGCGGTGGGTGAGGGCGACGCCCTTGGGCCGGCCGGTGCTGCCGCTGGTGAACATGATCGCGGCGATGTCGTCGGGTGTGGTCGGGGCGCTTTCGTACGCCGGCACGTCGCTCCCCGGCGCGTCGCTCTCCGCCGCGTCGTTCTCCGCCGCCTCTTCCGCTCCCGGCAGCTCCTCGAAGGTCACCACGGCCCGCAGCGACGGCACCGCCGCCAGCGCCGGGCCGACCTTGGCCCGTACATCCGCCGCGAGCACCACGGCCGCCGCCCCGACGGAGCCGAGCAGCCCCTGCCAGACGGGCGGCGGGAGGAAGGGGTTGACGGGCGCGACGATGTGACCGGCGCGGGCCACCGCGTAGTAGACGGCGGGGAAGTCGGCTCCGAGGACCGAGGACACCGCGACGACCTCGCGCCGCCCGGTGCCGAGCAGGGCGACGAGCCGGGCGGCGATCGCGTCGACGCGCGCGTCGAGCTCCGCGTACGTCAGGGCGGTGCCGGCGGCCTCCACGGCGACGTGCCGCCCGGACCGGCGTGCGGCCTCGCGCGGCAGCTCGCCCAGCAGGACCGGCGCCCCCTCCGAGAACCCAAGACGCTGTACGACCACGACGACTCCCCCATTTCCCTTCACCCGGCAGATTCCGGAAGCCTCTCCAGCCGCCCTTGAGCGGGCGTCGAGCGGTGGTGAACAAGGGCCGCCCGAGCGCCCGCCGAGCCGCCGGGGCCAGCCTGCACCCCCACGCCCCGCGCACCCGGCGCGCCGCGCCCGGCGCCCAGCACTCGGCGCCCGATGCCCGACGCCCGACGCCCGACGCCCCGACCGAGGAGCCTTCGTGTCCGCTACCGCCGCCGCCCGCCGCCAGTCCCTCCTGGACTTCTACGCCCGCCAGATGCACGCCGCCGACGGCGACGACGTCGACGCGTACGTGGGCACGTTCACCGACGACACCGTCTTCCGGAGCAACGCGCTGCCCGGCCCGGTCCAGGGCCGGGAGAAGATCCGCGCGGCGACCCGCAGGCTGGGCGAGGCGCGCCGCGCCGACGGGGTCGTACGGCGGCACCTGCTGACCTCCCTGGCCGTGACCGAGCTTGCGGACGGCGCGCTGGCCACCCGCGCGTACGTGCTCCTGGTGGAGACGGCCCGGGAGGGCGCCCCGCAGGCGTACCTGAGCACCGTCATGGAGGACGAGGTGGTCGCGGCGGACGGCGGGTGGCAGGTGCGCCGGCGCGACGTGCTCCGCGACGACCTCCCGCCGCTGGGGGATGTCGCCGCGGCCTGACGGCGGAAGCGGGAACGGCAAGAGAAACGGGGCGGAACCCTTACTCCAGGGTTCCGCCCCGCTCCGCGTCCCGCGTCTCCGGTCACTCGGGGACGTGCGCCACCGCCCGGGTCCAGCCCGCCCCGGCCCGGGCTATCTTGACGGGGAAGCAGGTGACGGTGAAGCCGAACGGGCGCGGCAGGCTCTCCAGGCCGGCGAGCCGCTCGATCTGGCAGTACTCGACCTCCCGGCCGGCGAAGTGCGCGGGCCACAGCACGTCGCGGTCGCCGGTCTCCTGGAACGTCTTGATGATGTGCCCGAAGGGGGCGTCCAGGCTGAAGGCGTCGGTGCCGATGACGCGGATGCCCAGGTCGAGCAGGTAGCGCACGGCCGAGCCGTCGAGTCCGGTGAAGTCGGTGAAGTAGCTCTGGGTGCCGACGCGGGCGGCGGCGCCGGTGTCGAGCAGCACGATGTCCAGCGGCTGCGGCTCGTACCCGATGTCGGCCACGGCCTTCCGCAGCCGGTCGGCGCCGACCGTGCCGGTGCCCGCGTCCCGCAGGTCGAGGACGAAGGCCGGGCGGTGGAACCAGTCGAGCGGCATCTGGTCGATGGTGCGGGGCACCCCGTAGGTGCCCCGCGACCCGTAGTGGGCGGGGGCGTCGACGTGGGTGCCGGTGTGCGCGGTGAGGGTGAGGAAGTCGTTGGTGAGGAACTCCCCGTCGGGCAGCACCGAGGTGTCGAAGTCGACGCCGAACACCCGCTTCATGCCCTCGGCCATGTGCCGGGCGCCCTCCTCGGCGGACATGATCGTGTGGGTCACGGTGTCCGGCTCCCAGAACTCGCCGTCCACCGGCGAGGAGAGATCGATCAGAGGCATGGGCATGCTCCTTGGCAGTGGGCGGGCGGAGGCCGGGCGGCGGAGGCCGCCGAATCCCGCGATCAGGGCTCGGGCGGCCGCTCGCCATCGTCGGACGGCGTCCTCGTACGCCCCTGGAGGGACTGTGAACCGGCCGCTCTTCAGCAGCGGCCGAGCCCTCTTCGAGGCGCCCCGGCGACCGTGGTGGCGGGGCACGGGCCGACCGCGTCCGCCGACCGCCCCACCACCGGAGGGAACACCATGCCGACCGTCCAGTCCGACGCCCCCGCCACCGGAGCGCAGACCGAACTCCGCCACGAGGTCGAGGAGTTCTACGCCCGGCACTTCCAGGCCGGGGACGGGGGCGACGCGGTCGCCTGGGCCGAGGGCTTCGCCGTGAACGGCTCCTTCAGCTCCAACGCCCGCCCCGAGCCGGTGGTCTCGCGCGCCGTCATCCTGCCCGCCGTCACCGCGATGTTCGCGGCCCGTACGGCGGAGGGCGTGCAGCACCGGCACATGCTGACCCAGCTGACCGCCGAGCCGCGCGAGGACGGCACCGTGCTCACCCGCTCGTACGTCCTCGTGACCTCGACGGCCCGCGAGGGCGGTCCCACCCTGCTGGCCAGCACCCTCGTCACCGACGTCCTGAACCGCGAGGACGGCGCGCTGCGCATCCTCAGCCGGCACGTCGACCGCGACGACCTGCCGCCGACGTCCGCGCTCTGATTCGCCGGCCGCACCGCGCGCTCACCCGCACACCCACCCGACTCCGTGCCCCGGTCCCATCCCCCGTGACCGGGGCACGGTCATGCCCGCGAAGGCGCACGGCGGACGGCGAAAAGGGGCGGGGCCCGGCCACCTTCCGGTGGTCGGGCCCCGCCCCTCTACCGCCCCGTTCAGGCGGCGACCGCCACGGCCTCCGCGCCGTTGACCAGGTCGAGCAGGAGCGCCGGCGTCTCCGCCTCGGCCACGACGTCGTCGGGGAGGGCCACTCCGAAGTCGCGCTCGATCCGGCCGGTCGCCTGGAGCAGGGCCAGCGAGTCGTAACCGAGCTCCACGAAGGGGGTGTCGAGGATGTCGCCCCCGAGGTCCACGCCCTCCTCCTCGCCCGCGCTCTCGCGGAGGATCTGCAACAGGGTGTCAAGCGTCAGCCGGGCCATGGTGGAAGTCCCTTCCCTACAGGCTCTGTTGAGCCACTTGATAAGCTTTTTGATTTCTTACAAGGAGATTCTCGGCCGTCTTCCTCGACGACCGATCGAGCGGATCTGAACACTCCGCATCTCCCTCCTGCCGGGTGTCGCGCACCGCGAGACCCACCAGGTGGGTGCCGCCCAGCGGCTGGGTCGTGAACCGCCAGGCCGGGTCGGCCACGGGCGTCCCGTCGAACCGCAGCAATTCCGCCTCTCCCCCGTCCGCCTTGCCTCCGTCCGCCCCCTCTCCCCCGTCCGCCCCCTCTCCTCCGTCCGGCCGGAAGCCGAAGGACGTGAAGGGGAGCAGCCGCCCCTGGGCCAGGGCCTTGGTGTACGCCTCCTTGAGCACCCAGAGCCGCAGCAGCCGGGCGTCGCGCTCCGCCTCCGGCAGCCGGGCGAGCGCGTCCCGTTCGGAGGGTGCGCACATCCGGGGCTCCAGGCCCGTGTCGTACAGCCGGCGGCCCGCGTCCTCCACGTCGACGCCGACGCCTCCGACGACGGTGACCGCGACGCACAGCAGGTCGCCGGTGTGGCTGAGGCTGAGCGCGACCCCGGGCCTGCCGCGTACGAGGGGGCGGCCGGTGAGTCCGTAGGCGAGTTCGAGGCCGTCCGGCGCCGTCCGCAGGGCCTGCGCCGCCGTGTACTTGAGCAGCAGCCGGCCGGCGGCGAACCGCTCGGCATCGGCCCCGTGCCGGGCCTCGTACCGTGCCCGGTCGTCGCCGAGCAGCGCCCGCAGCCGCGCGGGGTCGGTCAGGCCGGGGTGCCACGGCGCCACCCGGGACCACGCGACGGCGGTGCCGCAGCGCGCCAGGTCCCGGGCGACCGGCGCCCACGGCCCGCGGGGCCCCGGTACGTGCCGGGGTACGGGCGCGGCGGCGAGCTCTGGTGCCGGGCTCATCCCGCGAGCACCCGGTCGTCGAGGTCGTAGCTGCGGGCCTCGGCGGCCCGGCGCAGGACCTCCTCGCAGAGGCCGGCCTCGACCCCGGGCGGGAGCGGCGGGGCGGACCTGCCGAGGCGGCGCAGGATCCGGTGGAGGGCGACGGCGAGCCAGCCGGGGTCTGCGGCGCGGGTGTCCGGGGGGCTCTCCCGCCAGACGCCGAAGCCGGCGGCGGCGGCGAGCAGCAGGGCGTACCTGTCGGTGAGCGGGAACACCCGGGACGGGTAGGGGCCCGCCCCGAACCTGCCGAGGCCGGCGCAGGCCTCCTGGAGACGGACGGTCTCGGCGGCGAGCAGCCGGAGCTGGGCCCGGAGCGAGCGGAGTACGGGATCGTCGCCGGCGAGCCGGTGCTCGCCGGGCGCCTCGGCGAGGAGGGCGCAGAGCCCGTCCCGGCCGTCGGCGGCGGTGAACACGGCGGGGTCCAGGGGCGGCAGCACGGGCCCCGGGCGGAAGAGCGCGGCGGGCGGGGGCGCTTCGCCGGTCCAGCGGCCGCTGCCGATCCATCCCAGGTGCTGGGCCATGACGGTCTGGCAGACAACGTTGCCGACGTGGCCGAAAGTGACCGTGGGGAAGTCCCGTACGTGCTTCTGGAGGATGGCGTAGGCGCCGTCCCGTGCGTGGAAGGCGCCGCCCAGGATCACGGAGAGGGCGTTGAGGTTCTCCTCGACCCCCGCCGGGACGAGGTACTTGGCGGCGGCGGCCAGCACCGGGGAGCCGCCCGGCAGCAGGTGGAGGGCGCGGGCGGCCGTGCGGGCGAGGGCGTCGGCGAGCAGGAGGTCGGCGAAGGCGCCCGCGACGGCGGTCCGCGCGTACGAGACCTGCGGCAGCGGACGGCTGAAGGGCCGCTGCTCCGTCGCGTAGAGGGCGGCGGTGCGCAGGGCGGTGTCGGAGACCCCGATGACCATGGACGGGACGGCCGCGTGGATGAGCGGGAAGACGGAGAGGCTGTGGCGCACGCCGCCGCCCCAGCTGCCGAGCAGCGCGGTGCGGGGCAACGGGCGCTCGGTGAACTCCAGGCTGCCGACGCGCAGTCCGCGCATCCCGGCGGCCGGGCGGGTCTCGCCGCGGCGCACCCGCGGGCCGGTGAGGGCGGCCGCGTCGAGCAGGAAGAGCGAATGCCCGCGTCCGGTGTCGTCGCCCTCGTCGGTACGGGCGAAGGCGACGACCAGCCGGGCGTCCTGGGCGTTGTGGACGGCGCGCTTGCGGCCGTCGAGCCGGTAGCCGTCGGCGGTGCGCCGGGCGTGCAGTTCGTCGCTGACGAAGTCGTTGCCGTGGGCGAACCGGTGGTACGCGATGGTGGCGCGGCCCCCGTCGAGCAGGGCCTCGGCGGTCCTGGCCCGCTGGGCGTCGTCGCCGAAGGCCCAGACCGCGGTGGCGGCCATGAAGGAGGTGAGCGCGCTGCCGACGCCCAGTGCGGCGTCGCGGCGGAACAGGGCGCGCAGGACGGGCCCGAGCTCGTCGGTGCCGTGCAGCCGGCCTCCGAGGGAGGCCGGCACGAACTCGGCGTTCAGACCGAGGCGGTCGTAGAGCGCGACGCCCGCCGGGGGCAGGACGCGCTCCTCGTCGGCGGCGAGCACCGCGGCCCAGCCGACCGGGTTGGCCGGGTCGCGGGGATCGCCGAGCGCGGCTTCGACGGCGTCGATCCGCACGCCGACCGGGACCGCCGGCCCGGTCCCGCCCAGCGTGCTCATGGGGTCACGCCCGGGCGGCCTCGGCGTACGCCTTGGCGTGCCGAAGCGTGGTGGAGCTGTTCGTGCCGAGGGCGTGGCGCACGAGGGACCGGGCCTCGGCGAGCGTCGCGCTCTCGCCGAGGGCCTGCCGGACACCGGCGGGGTCCAGGGTCACGGTGTGCCAGGAGGTGGCCGTGACCTCGTCGCCGTGCTGGACGATGGTCCAGCGCCCGGTGTGGCCGGCCATGACCGGCGGCACCTTCAGCTGCTTGTAGACGAGCAGGCCCCGCTCGGGGAAGCTCACGCGGACGGACCGGGTGTTGTGGAGGGAGCCGTCGGGGCTGCGGGTGTCCATGTCGAGGACCTGGATGCCGCCGTCCTCCTCGGTGAAGCGGGTGGCGGCGACGTGCGGCAGCCGGTCGGGCCACTGGTCGGCGCGGTCGAGGAACGCGTACACGTCGCGGGCGGAGCCCTGGATCCGCTCGCTGTCGCTGAAGGTGAAGGTCAGCTCCTCCCCCTCGCCGCCCGCGGCGGCCTGCTCGGCGGTGTCCCGCAGGGCGGCCAGCTCCTTCACGCTGTTGGTCCCGACGGCCCTGGCCACCCACTCGGCGGCCTCGGGGTCGTCGTCGACGACGGCGTAGTCGTGCAGCAGGACCACCCGGCAGCCGCCGGCCCGGTCCTCCTCCACGCGCCATTCGCCGCCCATCGTGGCCACCGGCGCCGAGGAGACGACCTGGCGGAAGACGATCGTGCGCGCGGTGCGGTCCAGGGTGCGCCGCGAGGCCCAGGAGCGGACCTCGCCGTTGGCGAAGGCCCAGATGCGCAGGTCCTGGTCGGTGCCGTCGTCCTGGGTGACCTCGGCGTACACGGTGGGGCCGAAGACCTGGGGCCACCGGGTCACGTCCGCCACCAGGGCGAAGACCTCCTCGGGCGGGGCTGCGACGACGGTCTCGTGCCGGGTGACGTGGACGGTCGGGGCGGTCGGGGCGGTGGTGGTCAAGGCGGACTTCCTTCCGGGGGCGAGGGCCGGCGCCACCGCAGGGGGCGGCGCCGGGAGAGGGTGCGGGCGGCCGGGGCCGCCGCGTGCGGGTCAGTAGTTGCCCAGGCCGCCGCAGACGTTGAGGGCCTGCGCGGTGATCGACGCGGCGGTGTCGGAGGCGAGGTAGCCGACGAGGCCCGCGACCTCTTCCGGGGTGGAGTAGCGGCCGAGCGGGATCTTCGCCTGGAACTTCTCCAGGACCTGCTCCTCGGTGGTGCCCCAGTGGTCGGCGTACCCCTGGCGCACCCGGCCCGCCATGGGCGTCTCGACGTAGCCGGGGCAGACCGCGTTGACGGTGATGCCGGCGCGGGCCTGGGCGAGCTCCAGGCCGAGGGCCTTGGAGAAGCCGACGACGCCGTGCTTGGAGGCGGAGTACGGGGCGGCGAGGACGACGCCCTGCTTGCCGCCGGTGGAGGCGATGCTGATGATCCGGCCCGCCTTGCGCTCCAGCATGCCGCCGGTGGTGAGCGCCTCGCGGGTCAGGCGGAAGACGGCGTTGAGATTGGTCTCGATGACGTCCTCCCACAGCTCGTCGGAGAGTTCGGCGGTGATGCCGCCGCCGCCCCGGCCCGCGTTGTTGACGAGGACGTGCAGGGGGCCGAAGCGGTCGACGGCGGCCCGGACGACGTCCTTGGCGTCCTGCTTGGAGGTGACGTCGGCGCGGATGCCGTCGGCCTCGTGGCCGGCGCTCCGCAGCTTGTCGACGACGGCGCGGACGTCGTCCTCGTTGCGGGAGCAGACGAAGACGGCGTGCCCCTGCTCGGCGAGGAGTTCGGCACAGGCGAGACCGATTCCGCTGGTGCCGCCGGTGATGAGGGCTACGCGGCGCCCGCTGTTGC
This sequence comes from Streptomyces sp. NPDC056169, assembly GCF_042268445.1. NCBI lineage: Bacteria > Bacillati > Actinomycetota > Actinomycetes > Kitasatosporales > Streptomycetaceae > Streptomyces > Streptomyces sp. NPDC056169. The sequence continues at coordinate 124,662 of NZ_JBHJUO010000011.1, forward strand.
TGTCCATCTCTGGTCCTCTCGCTCTCGCGTGGAAGGGGTGGTGGGGTCGACGGGGACTACGGGGGCCACGGGGGCTCCGGGATCGACGAGGCCGTCCGTGGGGGCGCGGTGCCCGAGCCGATGCCCGTGCTCCCGCAACTTCCGTGCCACGGCCGCCAGTTGCTTGATGTCGAGCGGGGCTCCCGCCCGTACCGGGGAGAGGGGTACGACGGCCGATCCGTTCCGCGTGACGGCGGGGTGGCGGCGGGCGAGCATGGAGAGCCCTTGGCCCGGGCCCGCCTCGACGAGGAGGAAGGGGCCGCCGCCGACGGGCCCTTCGCCGTCGAGGAGGTGGCTGAGCGCCGGTCCGAAGAGCACGGTCCTGGCCGGCTGCATCGCCCAGAACCCCGGGTCGCTCAGCTGTGGTTCGGCCAGGGCTCGCGTGGTGTATCCGGAGACGACGACGGTCCGCGGCGCCTTGTAGGCGATCCGCTCGTACGCGGGCCGGGTGCTCGCGCAGGCCGCCTCGACGGAGGGGCTGTGGAAGCCGGTGGTGGCCTTGGCCCGCATCCAGGTCAGCTTGCCCGCGTCGAGGGCGTCGGTGACGGCGGACAGGTGGGGCTCGGGTCCGGCGATCATCACCTGGGAGGGCGCGTTGACGGCGCCGACGACGACCTGCGAGGTGAGCCAGGGCGTGAGCAGCGCCGGGCTCGCGGCCACGGCGGCCATGCCGCCGCGCGGGGCGGTGGCGAGCGCCCGTACGCGGGCGTCGAGCGCGGCCACCGCGTCGGGCAGGTTCATGATCCCGGCGAGGACGGCGGCCGCGTACTCGCCGGCGCTGTGCCCGACGAGCGCGACGGGCCGGACGCCCCAGGAGGCGAGGAGGGTGCCGTAGGCGACGTCGAGGGCGAAGAGGAGGGGCTGGGCGCGGGTGACGTCGTCGATGTCGACGAGCGGCCGCTCGGCCAGCCAGTCGTCCCGCACCCGCCGCCCCTCGGCCCCGAGCAGCCCGAGGACCTCGTCGACGACCCGGGTGAAGACCCCTTCGGTGCCGTAGAGGCCGTGGGCCATGCCGGGGTACTGGGAACCCTGCCCCGGCAGCATGAGGATGACGGGGGTGGGCGCCGGCGCACCGGCCGGGGTGGGCGCCGCCGCGTCCACCGAGGTCGACGCCGCCGCACCCACCGAAGTGGGCGCCGCGCCGTTCACCGGGTGCTCCCGCTCCCGCGTAGCACGACGGCGCTGTTGAAGCCGCCGTGGCCGCGGGCGACGACCAGGGCCGTGCGGAGCCGGGCCTCGCGGGCGGCGCCGGTGACCAGGTCGAGGCCGTACGCGGGGTCGGCGGCGTCGACGTACGGGGTCGGCGGGATCACGCCGTCGCGCAGGGCGAGCAGCGCGGTCGCCGTGTCGAGGGAGCCGCCGCCGGCGAAGAGCCGGCCGGTGCCGGCCTTCGGCGCGGTGACGGGCACGCCGCGGGCGCCGAAGACGGCGACGAGCGCGTCGGCCTCGGCCCGGTCCCGGTCGGGCACGCCGGCCGCGTCGGCGAAGACGACGTCCACGTCGGCGGGGGCGGCCCCGGCCTCGGCGAGGGCCGCGCGGATCGCCCGCTCCAGGCCGGGGGGCCGTCCGGAGCCGGGCTTCGGGTCGAGGGTGGCCGCGTATCCGGCGATCTCCCCGTACACCTGGTGGGCACCGCGGGCGCGGGCCGCCTCGGCCTCCTCGACGACGAGGAGCGCCCCGCCCTCGCCGGGCACGTAGCCGGACGCCTCGGCGGAGAACGGCAGGTAGGCGCGCTCGGGGTCGTCGACGCGGCTCAGCTCGCCGGTGGCGATCTGGGCGACCCAGCCCCACGGGCAGAGCGCCCCGTCGACGCCGCCGGAGACGACGAGGCCGGTGCCGCGGCGCAGCTGGCGCCGGGCGTGGCCGAGGGCGTCGATGCCGCTGGCCTGGTCGGTGACGAGGACGCCGCTGGGGCCGCGCAGGCCGTGCCGGATGGATATCTGGCCGGTGTTGACGGCGTAGAACCAGGCGAAGGACTGGTAGGCGGAGACGTACTCCTTGCCCTTGCTCCACAGGTTCTGGAGCTCGCGGTGGCCGAACTCGACGCCGCCGCCGGAGGCGCCGGTGATGACGCCCATGCCGTACTCGTCGAGCGCGGCGGTGTCGACGGCCGCGTCGGCGAGCGCCTCGTCGGCGGCCTTCAGGGCGAGCCGCGTCATGTGGTCGGTCTGCGGGATGAGCCTGCTGGGCAGGTGCTCGGCGGCGTCGAAGCCGTCGACCTCGCCGGCGATCCGCGTGGGGTACTGCGTGGCGTCGAAGCGGGTGAGGGGGCCGAGACCGCCCTGCCCGTCGAGCGCGGCCTTCCAATAGGCCTCGACGCCCAGGCCGTTGGGCGCGGTGACGCCGATGCCGGTCACTACCGCGGTCACGGGTTCCTCCTGTCGGGGTCGGCGAGGACCATCGCGGTCTGGAAGCCGCCGAAGCCGCTGCCGACGCTCAGGACGACGTCGGTGCGGTGGTCGCGCGCGGTCAGCGGCACGTAGTCCAGGTCGCAGTCGGGGTCGGGGTTGTGGAGGTTGGCGGTGGGCGGGACCACGTTGTGCTCGATGGCGAGCGCGCAGGCCGCGATCTCCAGGGCGCCGATCGCGCCGAGCGAGTGCCCGATCATCGACTTGATGGAGCTGACGGGTACGTCGTAGGCGTGGGCGCCGAGGCTCCGCTTGAAGGCGGCGGTCTCGTGGCGGTCGTTCATCTTGGTGCTGGAGCCGTGCGCGTTGACGTAGTCCACGGCGTCCGGGGAGATCCGGGCCTCGCCGAGGGCGCGGTCGATGGCCTCGGCCATCTCCCGTCCGTCGGGCTTGAGTCCGGTCATGTGGTACGCGTTGCAGCGCGAGGCGTAGCCCGCGATCTCGGCGTAGATGTGGGCGTTCCGGCGCCGGGCGCTCTCCAGCTCCTCCAGGACGAGGACGGCGGCGCCCTCGCCGAGCACGAGGCCGTTGCGGGTGAGGTCGAAGGGCCGGGAGGCGGCGTTCGGCTCGTCGTTGCGCGGGGTGGTGGCGTGAATGGCGTCGAAGCAGGCGGAGGTGATCGGGGAGATCGGGGCCTCCGTCGCTCCGGCGATCATCACGTCGGCGCTGCCCTCGCGGATGAGTTCGGCGGCGTGCCCGAGGGCGTCGAGGCCGGAGGTGCAGCCGGTGGAGACGACGGCGGAGGGGCCTTCGGCGCCGGCCTGCCAGGCGAGTTCGGCCACCATGGAGCTGGGCACGAAGTGGCGGTAGAGGTCGGCGACCGCGTACTCGTGGTCGACCTCCCACTTGCGTCCGCCGTCGCTGACGACGACGTACTCGCGCTCCAGGCTGGTGGTGCAGCCGACGGCGTTGCCGAGGGTGGAGCCGATCCGGCCGGGGTCGTGGGCGGAGAGGTCGAGCCCGCTGTCGGCGAGGGCCTCCCGGGCGCTGACGACGGCGAACTGGGCGGCCCGGTCGAGGCGCCGGATCTCCTGGGGGCTGAGCCCCGCGGCGCGCGGGTCGAAGTCGACCTCGGCGGCGAGCCGGGAGCGGAACGGCGAGGCGTCGAAGTGGGTGATGGTCCGGGTGGCGGAGCGGCCCGCGGTCAGCAGCTCCCAGTAGGCCTTGACGCCCACGCCGCCCGGGGCGACGGCCCCGATGCCGGTGATGACGACTCTGCGGGTCACGGGCGCACCCCCGCTCGGCTGCGGAGCGCCTCGGCGGCGGCTCCTCGCACGACTCGTACGACTCGGGTCACTTCTGTGGTCCTTCCACGTGGGTGGATATGAGCGGGGCGGCGGGAACGGGAGGGGCGGCGGGCGGCACCGACGGGACGACGGCACCACCGGAGGCGACGGCGCCACCGGGTACGGCGGCACCACCGGGAAGGGCGGCACCACCGGAGACGGCGACGGCACCACCGGGAACGGCGGCGTCACCGGGAACAGGCACCGGCGGCGGCACCGGCGGGGTGTCGAGGACGCGGACGACGGCACAGGACCAGGTGAATCCGGCCCCGATGCCGGCGAGCAGGCAGAGCTCGCCGGGCCGGAGTCCGCCGGTGGCGGCGAGGTGGGCGAGGGCCGCGAACTGGTCGGCGGCGCCCAGGTGGCCCACCGTGCGGCCCCAGTCGAAGACGGTGCGCTCCTCGGGGATGCCGTAGGGCTGGAAGAAGGCGGCGTCGAGGCGGCGCCATCCCAGGTTCGGCAGGACGAAGCGGTCGATCCGGTCCAGGGTCACGTCGGCCTCGGCGAGCGCCCTCTTGAGGGCGGCGCGCTGGCCGGCGGCGACGCGGGCGACGGTGAACGACATGCCCGCCCCGCCGACGTAGGCCCGCTTGTGGCGTTCCATGTCGACGACGGGGTGCCGGACGAACGGCGCCGTACCGAACGGGTCGTCGCCCCGGTGCATGCCCTCCAGGTCGGAGTCGGCGACGGTGGCGAGGCTGAGCAGCCGGGCGAACCCGGCGCGCCGGGAGAGTACGAGCGCGGCCCCGGCGTCGCCGTAGAGGGTGCCCGGGTCGGAGCGCCACCGGTCGAAGGCCGGTTCGCAGAACCGGTCTCCGGCCGTGAGCAGCGCCGCCGACCTGCTGTCGCCGCCGAGGAGGTATCCGGCGGCGAGGTCGAGCGCGGCCATGCCGCCGTTGGACATCTGCCGCACTTCCAGGGCGGGCCCGTCGCCGCACGGCACCTCGCGCTGGATGTACGAGGCGGGCGGCCACAGGTCGTGGCCCTGGTAGTGCACGGTGGCGTGGAGCAGCAGGTCGATGTCCGCGGGGCCGAGCCCGGCGTGGGCCATGGCCTGGCGGCCGGCCGCGGCGGCGAGCACCGGTCCGGGTTCGGACGCGGACACCGCGACGCTGTCCATCCGCATCTGCCGGGCGGTGCGCTCGTCGATCCGCCCTTCGGCGACGGCGTCGCGCACCCGGCGGGTTGCCGGGACGCGGCTGCCGACCCCGGCGATGAAGATGTCGCGTTCGTACCTCAACTGGGTCCCTCCACAGGGATGGTCGGGCTGTGTACGGGGGCGGAAGGTCAGCCCCGCGCGCCCACCGGCTCCTTGACGGGGCGCTCGGCACCGGCGCCGGAGGCCTTGACCTCGCTCACGCCCTGCTCACCGGAGCCGGCCACCTCCTTGCGTCCGTCGAGCCACAGCGACCAGACGGCCGCGGCGGCGACGGCGCCGGCACCGATCCAGAGGGCGGTGACCATGCCGTCGACGAAGGTGTGGGCGTCGGTGTAGCCGCCGTAGGAGGCGAAGACCGCGGCGAGCGCGGCCACACCGAAGACGCCGCCGAGCTCCCTGATGGTGTTGTTGACGCCGGAGGCGATGCCCTCGTCCTCGCGGCGTACCGCGCCGAGCGCCAGGTTGGCGGCGGGGCCGAAGTAGAGCCCCATGCCGAGCCCGTTGAGCACGAAGGCGGGGAGCAGCGTCAGGAACCCGGAGGTCTCGGTGACGGTGGCGGCGATGAGCGCGAGGCCGGCGGCCTGGAGCACCATGCCGGCGATCACGATCGGCCGGCCGCCGATCTTGTCGGAGAGGACGCCGCCGATGGGCGCGGCGATGAGCGTCATGCCGGTCCAGGCGAGCAGCCGGACACCGGCGCCGAGCGGCGAGGCGCCCTGCACGGTCTGCACGTACTGGGTGACCAGGAAGATCGAACCGAACATGCCGAAGTACATGAGGAGCGAGACGCCGTTGATGGCGTTGAAGCCGCGGTTGCGGAAGAGGGAGAGCGGCATCATCGGGTGCGTGGTCCGGCTCTCCCACACGAGGAAGGCCACGAGCGAGAGGACGCCGACGGCGAAGCTCCCGAGGACCCGAAGGCTGGTCCAGCCGGCCGCGTTGCCCTCGACGAGACCGAAGACGAGACCGAGGATGCCGACGCTGGCGAGGACGGTGCCGGCCAGGTCGAGCGGCTTGCGCTCGCCGTGGCTCTCGGCGAGCCAGCTGGGCGCGAGGGCCAGCAGGGCGATGCCGATCGGCACGTTGATCCAGAAGATCCACTGCCAGGTCAGGTAGTTGATGACCACGCCGCCGACGACGGGCCCGAGCGCGACGGCGAGTCCGCCGACCGCGCCCCAGATGCCGAGCGCGGCTCCGCGCTTCTCCGGCGGGTACGCGGCCGAGAGCAGCGTCAGCGTGAGCGGCAGGACGATCGCGGCGCCGACGCCCTGCACACCGCGCCCGGCGATGAGCATCCCCATGCCGGGGGCGAGCGCGGACATCACGGAGCCGACGGTGAAGACGGCGATGCCGAGGGTGAAGAGCCGCTTGCGCCCGAACCGGTCGGCGACGACCGCGGCGGACAGCAGGAGCACGGCGAAGACCAGGGTGAACGAGTTGACCGTCCACTCCAGGGCGCTGAGGCTGGCGTGGAGGCTGTCCCGGAGCTCGGGAAGCGCGGTGGTGACGACCAGGTTGTCCAGGGACACCATGAACACGGCCACCGCGGCGACGGCGGCGGTCCGTCCCGGATGGCCGTGTGTCACCCCGGAACCTGTGGGCGGTACGTCGATGGAGGCCATCGTGGGAACCCTCTCCTTCTTCACAACGTCGACTGCTGCCGTGAAGAAAGGTCACCCCGGGCGATAGCGCACCACTGGAGCACTTCTGAAGCGGCCCGGTGGCCGGATTCAGCAGGAAACGACACCACCCCCCGGAGTGCACGAGAGCCGCCCCTCCGGTCCCCCGGGGTGGGGAATCAGAGGGGCGGCTCCGGTACGAGTCCCGACGACGTTCCGGGGCTCAGCCGGCGAACCCCGGGACCACCAGGCCGGATTCGTACGCGATCACCACCGCGTGGGTCCGGTTCTGTGCACCGAGCTTGGTCAGCACGTTCCCGACGTGCGTCTTCACCGTCTCCAGGCTCACCGTGAGCGACTCCGCGATCTCCGGGTTGGACAGGCCGGTGGCCATCAGCCGCAGCACCTCCTCCTCCCGCCCCGTCAGCGCCGCCCTCGGCAGGGCCTCGGCGGAGTGCAGCGGTCGGGGTGCGACCATCCGGCGCAGGGTCGCCGGGAAGAGGATCGCCTCCCCCGCCGCCACCACCCGCACCGCCTCCGCGATCTGCCGGACCGGAAGCCGCTTCAGCACGAACCCGCTGGCGCCCGCGCTGAGCGCGGCGGTGACGTGGTCGTCGTTCTCGAAAGTGGTGATCACCACGACCTTCGGCGGTTCGGCCGACCCGGCGAGGAGGTGCCGGGTGGCCTCGATCCCGTTGCGGCGCGGCATCCGTACGTCCATCAGGACCACGTCCGGACGCAGCCGCCGTGCCTGTTCGACCGCCTCGACGCCGTCGGCGGCCTCGCCGACCACCGCGAGCCCCGGCTGTGCCGCGAGCAAGGTGCGCAGACCGCTGCGGGTCACCTCGTCGTCGTCCGCGATCAGGAGGGTGACGGGTGTGCTGCCGGTGCCGGTCATGGCGACAACCGTACGGGGAGCCGGACGGCCAACCGCCAGTGCCGCGGCCCGTCCGGGCCCGCGTCGATCTCGCCGTGCAGCAGTCGCACGCGCTCGGCGAGGCCGGGCAGGCCGTGCCCGGACGTGGGGAAGGCGCCCGGCCCCGTGCTCGTACGCGGCCCGTCCCCGGTCCGGTTGACCACACCGAGCTCCAGCCGGTCCGGCGCGGCCGCCACGCGGACCTCGATCGGACCGCCCGCTCCGTGCCGCATCGCGTTCGTCAGCCCCTCCTGAAGGATCCGGTAGGCCGCGCGGGAGAGCGTCCCCCGCACCTGCGCCGGGTCCCCCGACAGCTCCAGCTCCACCACCGCGCCCGTGTGCCGCAACCGGTCGAGCAGCTCGGGCAGATCGGCCAGGGTGCGGGTCGGCGCCGTCTCGGCCTCTCGTTCGCGCAGGACGCCGAGGACGTAGTCCAGGTCCTCCAGCGCGGCCCGGGACGACTCCTCGATGCTGCGCAGGGCGGCCCGCGCCGCCACCGGGTCGGCGGAGAGCGCCTCGCCCGCCACCGCCGCCTGGATCGTGGTCGTCGTGAGCGTGTGCCCGATCGAGTCGTGCAGTTCGTGGGCCAGTCGGTTGCGTTCGGCCAGCCGCAGTTCCCGCTCGGCCGCCAGCGCGAGCCGCTCGGCCGAGGACGGCCCGAGCAGCCGGGGCGCCGACCAGCGCAGGGCCTTCGTCACCACCACGCACACGCTCGCCGCGAGCAGCAGGCAGCCGAGCGCGACCGCCCAGCTCTGCCAGCCGCCCTCCACACGTACCGTCCGGCCGAACAGGCTCAGCCCCACCTCGGCGTCGAGCCAACCCCCCGGAAGGGTCAGGCCCGCGAAGAGCAGCACGCCGCTCGCCAGTGCTCCCGTCCATCCGAGCGCCACGTGCAGCAGCAGCCAGAGAGGAGTCCGCCAGCGGTCGACGCGGGACGGCACGGCGGCAGCGGCAGCCGTCCCGTCGCCGGGCCGGCTCGTGGGCGTACGTACGGCGACGGGATCGGGCAACGACACCCTCAGCAGCCGGCGGGCGGACACGACCAGCACCCGCCGCGTGGTGCGCGCGAGACCGACCAGGCCGATCAGTGCCGCCCAGCCGAGCAGGACCACGACGATCTGCACGCCCTCGGGAGCCGAGCGCCACGCCAGCGCCGGCAGCAGCGCGAAGGAGAGAAGGGGAAGGCTCGCCAGGACGGCGCCGTAGGCGAACAGCGCACCCGAGTACGTGGAGCGGCGCAGCAGCGGCCGAAGTCCCTTGATCATGATCGGCCAGTATCCACGGGCGGCTCACGCGCGGCCTCCCCCGATCGGGGGAGCACGCTCTCCCGCTTTCCCGCGATGTGCGCCGGAGCCCCGGAATCCATGATCGTGCCCTGCCCGGTCGACGGGCGGCTCAGCCGACAGCACCCCACGATTCCCCTGGAGTTGACTCATGCGTGAGCAGACCTGGCACGGGCCCCGTACCTCCACGACGCGGCGCCGCGGAGTGCTGGCGGCCGCGGCCGCGGTGGCCGTCGCCGTCATGACCACGGGCGCCCTGGCTCCGGCCACGGCATCCGCCGCCCGGCCGGACACCGTCCAGCAGGGCCTGAACGAACTGGTGCGCGACGGCCGACCCGCCGCGCTGGCGACCGTCCAGGGCCCTGACGGCCGCACCCGTACCTACACCGCGGGCGTCGGCGACCTGGCCACCGGTGCGAAGGTGCCGAGGGACGGCCAGGTGCGGATGGGCAGCAACACCAAGACGTTCGTCGCGGTCGTCGTGCTGCAACTGGTCGGCGAGGGGAAGATCGCCCTCGACGCCTCCGTCGACACCTACCTCCCGGGCCTCGTACGCGGGAAGGGCAACGACGGCCGCCGCATCACCGTCCGTCAGCTCCTGCAGCACACCAGCGGGCTTCCCGAGTACGGGGACCGGATCAGCGACGACGAGATCGCGTACCGGTACTTCGAGCCTCGCGACCTCGTCGACATCGCCCTCAAGCACAAGGCCGAGTTCCGGCCCGGGACGAAGTGGAGCTACAGCAACACGAACTACGTCCTGGCCGGCCTCATCGTCCAGAAGGTCACCGGCCGCCCCCTCGCCGAGGAGATCGACCGGCGCGTCGTCCAGCACATCGGGCTGCGCCACACCTACTTCCCCGCCCCCGGCGACAGGACCATCAGGGAACCCCACCCGAAGGGCTACCGCGTGATGCCGGCGGGCGAGCCGCTGCGCGAGTACACCGAGATCGACCCGTCGGCAGGCTGGGCGGCGGGCCAGATGATCTCCACCAACTCCGACCTCAACCGCTTCTTCACCGCGCTCCTCGACGGCGACCTCCTCCCGGCCGCCCAGCTCGCCCAGATGCGCACCACCGTCCCGGTCGGCGACACCGGCGCCCACTACGGCCTGGGCCTCATGAGCAGGAAACTGTCGTGCGGCGGCGTCTACTGGGGCCACGGCGGCGACATCGTGGGATACGAGACCCGAGGTGGAGCGACCGACGACGGCTACGCCGCGAACATCGCGGTGACGAGCATCCCGGCCGACATCTCGGGCACGAGGCGCGTCGAAACCGTCGTGGACACGGCCCTCTGCCGCCGCTGACGCCGCCTCGCGCCGGGGATCGGCTCGCCGGTGGCCGACACACGAGAAGGGCCCCTGACCAGGCATCAACCTGATCAGGGGCCCTCCCCACGTGGGCCGACAGACGAGTCGGGCTGTACGCCGGGTTCTGTGCCCCGGGACCTCGCGGTCGTCGGGGCGACGGCCATCCATCTAGGACCGGCGTTGCCGCCGGCCTCCTGCGGTCTACCCGCGGACTCGGGCGAGCAGCCCTCGAACATCCGCGCAGGGACACCGGAGTGTCCCCTCTTGACCTTGCTCCGAGTGGGGTTTACCTAGCCGCCTGAGTCACCTCAGGCGCTGGTGGTCTCTTACACCACCGTTTCACCCTTACCGAGGGCCGAAGCCCCCGGCGGTCTGTTTTCTGTGGCACTGTCCCGCGGGTCACCCCGGGTGGCCGTTAGCCACCACCCTGCTCTGTGGAGCCCGGACGTTCCTCGGGAAGATCCGAGGATCTCCACGCGGCCGTCCGCCCGGCTCGTCTGCCGTGCCGACCATGCTACCCGCCGTTTCAGAGGAAGTCGGCCGTCTCCAGATCGAAGCCGAAGGGCTCGGGGAGCGGCAGCCGCTTGCCGAAGGCCACCATGTGCGACTCCTGGTAGTCGCCGCCTTCAGGCTCCCTGAAGAGGGTCAGACATCCGGTGTCCCGGTCCACCAGAAGGTAGAGCGGGATACCTCCCCGGGCGTAGCAGCGACGTTTGGTCTCACGGTCCGCCTGCGGACGCGTCGAAGTGACCTCGAGCACCATGGCGACTCCCTCGCAGGGCATCCACGAGTCGGCGGCCCGGTACAGGCGCAGCTCTCGCGGCGCGAAGGTGCCGTCCGGGATGACATGGTCCCGCGGACTGTCGGGCACGTCCTTCAGCGTCAGCCCCTTGTTCCCGGAGAATTGCATCCGCTGCCGGGAGCGCCCGTACACCTGCTCCACGATCAGTGCGATGTAGTCCTCGTGCTCCCCGTCCGGCGGCGGCGTCACGACGATCTCCCCCTCGATCAGTTCCGCGCGGAAGCCCTCCGGCGTCCCCAGCGCCAGGAAGCCCTCCAGCAGGAACTCCGCCTGCGTGAGCGGTTCGTGCGGCATGGCAGTCATGTCGTGATCGTCGGACATCGAGGCACCCGCCGTCCCTGTGATCGGGGTCGTTCCCTCGATCGTGGCACATGATCGACGAGCCGTACCGGAGCACGCTTGACCTTGTCGCAGCGTCAGGGTTTCTACTGGGGGCCATGCGTATCGGCGAGATCGCCGCGCTCGTCGGGGTCACCCCGCGGGCCGTGCGGCACTACCACCAGTCGGGGCTGCTGCCCGAGCCCCCGCGGCGGGGCAACGGGTACCGGGAGTACGGGATCCGGGACGCCGTGCTGCTCGCCCGGATCCGGCGGCTGACCGAGCTGGGGCTGGGGCTCGACGAGGTGCGCGGGGTGCTCGCGGACGACGAGGGGCGCGGGCTGGTGGAGGTGCTCCGGGAGCTGGAGGAGGACCTCGCCCGGCAGGAGGCGGTCATCCGGGAGCGGCGGGAGCGGCTCGCCGCGCTGCTCGACCGGGCGCGGGGCGGGCTGCTGCCCGCCGAGGGGCCCGTGTCGGCGGAGCTCGGGGAGCTGCTGGCGGGGCTCGGCCCGGTGTCCGACTCGCCCATGGCGGCGAAGGACCGCGAGATCCTCGCCCTGCTCGACACCGTCGTCCCGGAGGAGGACCGGGCCAGGCTGATGGGCCTGCTGCACGGGACCGCGGAGTACGCGCACGAGGTGTACGCGCGGCTCGACGCCCTCGCCGGGGCGGAGCCCGACGACCCGCGGGTGGCCGAGGCCGCCCGGGTGCTCGCCGACTGTCTGCCGGACGAGGCGGGCGTGGAGCTGCCGGCCGAGGGGGCGGGCGCGCTCGCGGACGCCTTCCTCGGCGACCTCGCCCCCGCCCAGTCCGCCGCCGTCCGCCTGGCGATGTCCTTGGTGCGGGAGCGACAGGAGGGGAACCGATGACCGGCCGCCTCCGGGGCGTCGAGGCGGGGCTCCTCCGGGGCCTGCGGCTCGTCGCGTACACCGCGCTGCCCGCCGAGCTCGTCCTCGCCGTGTGTCTGGTCGCCGGGGTGCGGATCCCGGGGGCCGTCCTCGCCGCCGCCGAACTCGTGGTCGTGGCGCTCGTCGCCGGCGAGGTGCTTCTCTTCCTCCGGCTGCGGCGGCGCGGGCTGTCCGCCCGGGAGGCCGTGGCGGAGCTCGTGCCCGAGCCCGTGCTGCGGCTCGTCGGGCACGAGCTGCGGCTGATGACGAGCCTGGCGCGGTGGGTCGCGCGCCGGCCGCACGGGGTCGCCGGCGCGGACGGGGTCTTCCCGCACGCCCGTGACCAGGCCGCGCTGATGTACGGCTTCGCGTTCGTCTGCCTCGTCGAGACGGTCGGCATGTCGTACCTGCTCGCCGACTGGCCCGTCGTCCACGCGGTCGTCCTCGTCCTCGACGTGTACACCGTGCTCTTCGTGCTGGGGCTGCACGCCGCCTCGGCGACCCGCCCGCACGTCCTGACCGGCGACGTCCTGCGGCTGCGGCAGGCCGCGCACGTCGACGTACCCGTACCGCTCGGCCTGATCGCCGCCGTCCGGCGCGAGTCGCTGTTCTCGCACGAGAAGACCGAGGGCGAGCTGAACCTCGCCGTCGGCTCGCAGACCTCCGTCACCATCGAGCTGACGGAGCCGGTCGACGCGCCGCGGCTGCTCGGCGCGCCCCGGCCCGTACGGATCGTCCGGGTCCACGCCGACGACCCGAAGGCGCTGGCCGACGCGCTCACACGGGCGCGAACAGCACCTTCGCCGACCCCGGGTCCGCCTCCGCGAGTCTGACCCGCAGCCACTCCCCCAGCGGCAGGTGGGACGTGCCGCCCGCGATCCGGGCGACGACCGCCGGGTCCTCCAGGTGGACGGTGCCGACGGCCGGTTCGCGTTCCTTCACGTCGATCACGTACGCGTCGAAGACCTCGCCGATCCGCTCGCTCAGGAGCGCCGCCTCGACGATGTCGACGCTCTCGCGCTCGACGGTGTTGGCGCGGCGCGAGCCGGTGGCCATCTCGTCGGGGAGCCCGGGCAGGGCGGCCCGTACCCACTCGGGCGGTTCGTTCCCCGCCACCGCCGCCACGCACAGTTCGCCCGCGTACCGGTCGACGAGCCGGCGCAGCGGCGCGGTGCAGTGCGTGTACTCGTCGGCGACGGCGGCGTGCACGGCCGGGGTGGGGATGTGGCCGTCGGTGAAGACGGTGTACCCGGCGCCGCGCAGGAGGGTGGTGCACTCCTGGAGGAAGGCGGCGTGGCGCGGGTTCGTGGGATCGGCGGAGCGGACGACGTCCGCGTACGAGACGTGGTGCGGCCAGTCGACGCCGAGGGCCCGCGCGGAGCGGCGCAGCCGGGCGACCGCGCCGTCGGGGGCCGTGGGCAGCGTGCGGAGGATGCCGGTGCCGGCGGCGGTCATGAGGTCGGCGGCGGCCATGCCGGTGAGCAGGGAGATCTGGGCGTTCCAGCCGTCGGCGGGGAGCGGCGCCCGGTAGGCGAGGGAGTACGTGTGGTCGGTCTCGACGATCTCCTGCTCGGGGACGCTGAGGGAGATCCCGCCGCGTTCCTCTTCGAGGGCTTCGCGGAGCCGTCCGATCTCGCGGAGGAGGGCGAGGGGTTCCTCGGCCGTACCGGAGTCGATCTGCCGCTGCACGCCCGCGTAGTCGAGTTTGGCGCGGCTGCGGACGAGGGCGCGGCGGACGTCGGTGGCGACCCTGCGCCCCTCGGCGTCGAGGTCGATCCGCCAGAGCAGGGCGGGGCGGGGCTCGCCGGGGAGGAGGCTGGCGGCGCCCTCGGAGAGGACGGCGGGGTGGAGGGGGACCTTGCCGTCGGGGAAGTAGAGGGTGAGGACCCGCCGGTGGGCCTCGGCGTCGAGCGCGGAGCCGGGTGCGACGAACGCGGCGACGTCGGCGATGGCGTAGTGGACGCGGTAGCCGCCGTCGGCCCTGCGGGCCAGGTGCATGGCCTGGTCGAGGTCGGTGGAGGTCGGCGGGTCGATCGTGAGGAACGGCAGGTCGGTGGCGTCGTACGCGGGGAGCCGGGGGGCCTTCGCGACGGCCTCGGCCTCGGCGAGGACGGCGGGCGGGAAGGCGTCGGGGATCGCGAGCTCGGTACGGAGTGCGCGCAGGGCGGCCCGCAGCGGAGCCTCGGCTGCGCCGGTCACGTGGATGTGGCGGCGTGGCATGGGTCGAGCCTATGGCGAGGGGTGGGGCGCGGCACTTTGTAGGCTGGAGCCGGGGCCGCACCCCCACCCCCGTCCGTACGAAGGAGAACCACCGTGCTCGTGCTGTTGCCGCCCTCCGAAGGCAAGGCCTCCTCGGGGCGCGGGGCGCCGCTCAAGCCGGAGTCGCTGTCCCTGCCGGGGCTCGCGGAGGCGCGGGCGGCGGTCCTGGGCGAGCTGGTCGAGCTGTGCGCCGCCGACGAGGAGAAGGCGCGGGAGGTCCTCGGGCTGAGCGAGGGGCTGCGCGGCGAGGTCGCGAAGAACGTCGAGCTGCGGACGGCGGGCGCGCGCCCGGCCGGGGAGGTCTACACGGGCGTCCTGTACGACGCGCTGGGTCTGGCGACGCTGGACGCGGGCGCCCGGAAGCGCGCGGGGCGGTCCCTGCTGGTGTTCTCGGGGCTGTGGGGCGCGGTGAAGGTGACGGACCGGATTCCGTCGTACCGCTGCTCGATGGGGGTCAAGCTGCCGGGGCTCGGCGCGCTGGGCGCGCACTGGCGGGGCGCGATGGCGTCCGTGCTGCCGGAGGCGGCCGGGGACGGGCTCGTCCTGGACCTGCGCTCGTCGGCGTACGCGTCGGCGTGGAAGCCGAAGGGCGAGGTGGCGGCGCGGACGGCGACGGTGCGGGTGCTGCACGCGCCGACCCGGAAGGTGGTCAGTCACTTCAACAAGGCGACGAAGGGCCGGATCGTCCGGAGCCTCCTGGAGGCGGGTGCGGAGCCGGGGTCGCCGGAGGAGCTGGCCGTGGCGCTGCGGGATCTGAAGTACGTGGTGGAGGAGGGCGGCAAGGCGGGGGCGCTCGACGTGCTGGTGGACGAGATCCACTAGCTCCTGTTGCACCCTGCGCAACGCTCGTTGCGCGTCACGCTCGCCATGGGCACGATGAGGCCCATGACGAGCGTGACGAGCGTGTTCGACCTTGCCCCGGAACCGTCGGGAGCCCCCTCCGTCCCTGTCGTCCCCGTCGTGGTGATCGAGGACGCCGCCGACGCCGTCCCGCTCGCCCGCGCCCTCGTCGCCGGCGGGCTGCCGCTGATCGAGGTCACCCTCCGCACCCCCGCCGCGCTCGACGCCGTCCGGGCGATCGCGGCCGAGGTGCCGGAGGCGGTCGTCGGCGCGGGCACGGTCGTCTCCCCGGCCGGGGTCGCGGACGCGGTCGGCGCCGGGGCCCGGTTCCTGGTGAGCCCGGGGTGGACCGAGCGGCTCCTCGACGCGATGCGGGAGTCGGGCGTGCCCTTCCTGCCGGGTGTCTCGACGACCTCGGAGGTCGTGGCGCTGCTGGAGCGCGGGGTGCGGGACATGAAGTTCTTCCCGGCCGAGGCGGTGGGCGGCGTCCCGTATCTGAAGTCCCTCGCGGGCCCCCTCCCGCAGGCCCGGTTCTGCCCGACGGGCGGCATCTCCCTCGCCTCCGCCCCCGCCTACCTGTCCCTCCCGAACGTCGGCTGCGTCGGCGGTACGTGGATGCTGCCGCCCGACGCCCTCGCGGCCCGCGACTGGGCCCGGGTCGAGGCCCTCGCGCGCGGCGCGGCGGGGCTCAGGACCGCTCTCAGCGGGTGAGGCCGGTGAACTCGACCCCCAGGTGGTCGGTCACCGGGCGGTAGCCGAGCCGCTGGTAGAGGGCGTTGCTGGTGGGGTTGGCGAGGTCCGTGAAGAGGAGGACCTGCGCGGTGCCGCCGTCGCGCGCGGCCCGGCTGACCGCCGCGGTGGCACCGGCCGCGTAGCCGCGTCCGCGCTCGGCGGGCGGGGTGTAGACGAGGTGGACGCGGGCCTGCCCCTCGATCGTGCGCGAGACGGCCGCCATCGACACGGGGCGGCCGTCGGGCGTCTCCCAGAGGACGAGACGGCCGCCGGCGACCCGTTCCGTGACGTGCCCGGTGAAGTCCTTGCCCGTGACGTCCTCCCCGATGTCCCGGGCGAACTCGCGCGCCCAGGCGGCGACGAACGGGATGTCGGCCTCGTCCGCGACCCGGGGGCGGCCGGCGGGGGCGGGGTCCGGCGGGACGAGCTCGCCGAGCCGGAAGAGCCGCATCCGGGCGATGGGAGTCCAGGGGCGCCCGCTGGCCTCCGCGAACGCCTCGACGGCCGCCGTCTCCCCCCGTACGGTCGTCGGCTCCTCGCCCGCGGGGAAGGCGAGGGCGCGGGCCGCCTCCACCGTCACGGTCCCGAAGGAGGGCTCGCGGGGCGGGGACACCGCGAGCACCCCGGTGACCCGGCCGTCCGGCTCGGCCCACCAGCCGAGCCGCCCGGCGGAGTCCATGAGGGTGAGCACGGCGGTGTTACGGGCCGCCTCGGCGGCCAGCAGGTCGGCTGCGGCGGCCCGGAAGGCGGCGGCGTCCTCGGTGAAGTACCACGTCATGAGCGGTGATGGTGGTACGCCCCCGGGGACGGGGTCCAGCCGTTTACCACCCGCCCGTTCCCGGCCGCTCCCCCACTCCGGCTCAGCGCAGGTGCGAGGTGTCGTTGAGGAGCCGTACGGACGCGTTGCCGTCGGCGTAGTAGGCCACCGCCGAGATCGAGGCCGCCGACAGCTCCATCCGGAACAGCGACTCCGGCGGCGCGCCGAGCGCGAGCCGGACCAGGGTCTTGATCGGGGTGACGTGGGTGACCAGGAGGACGGTACGGCCCGCGTGGTCGGCGGTCAGCCGGTCCCGGGTGGCGGCGACGCGCCGGGCGACGGCCGCGAAGCTCTCGCCGCCGCCGGTCGGCGCGGCCTTCGGGGAGGCCAGCCAGGCGTCGAGGTCGTCGCCGTACCGCTCGCGGACCTCGCCGAAGGTCAGCCCCTCCCAGGCCCCGAAGTCGGTCTCGCGCAGCCCCCGCTCGACCCGCACGTCGAGCCCGAGGCGGGCGGCGACGGCAGCGGCGGTCTGGCGGCAGCGGGTGAGGGGCGAGCTGACGATCTCCTGGACGGTGCCGCGCGCGGCGAGCGTCTCGGCGACGGCCTCGGCCTGGCGCAGCCCGGCCGCCGACAGCTCGGGGTCGGTGCCGCCGCTCCCGGAGAACCGCTTCTCGGGCGTGAGCGCGGTCTCGCCGTGGCGCAGCAGCACGAACGTCGCCGGGGCGCCCATGTCGGGCCCGGCCCACCCCTGGCGGGGCGCGGCGGGGGCCGCCGTCGACGGCTGGGCCTCCGGCGTCCTGCCCTGCGCGGGTGCGGCCGGCTCCGTGTGGAGTACGGCGGCGGCCTCGGCCTCGAAGTCGCCGGTCGCCTCCGCGTGCGCGGCGGCCGGCGCGTGCGTGGCCGAGGCGAGGGAGGCGCGGGCCTGGGCCGCGAGGGCCTCGTCGTGGGCGAACAAGCCGTCGTCGGGCTGTCCGGCGGAAGAACCGGAAGTCCCGAAAGAACCAGAAGTCCCGGAAGAACCGAAGGAACCGGAGGAACCGGAGGAACCGGAAGTCCCGGTCACGGCGGACCCTGCCCCGGAGGTCGCGCCTCCGGTGGGCGGCTGCGTCCCGCCCGGCCGCGTCGCCAGGGCCGCGCGGGCACGGGCCGCGCCCGCGGTCGCGTCGCCAGGGGGACCCGACGGGGGCGGGGCGGCGGCGTTGCGGGCGGCCGAGGCGTCCAGGCCGGCCGTGGAGGCCGACGGCTCCCACTTGCGGCCCTGCTTGCCGGCGTCCATCGCCTCGTTGGCGAGCCGGTCCGCGTGCTTGTTGAGCTCGCGCGGGATCCACTCGTAGCGGACCCGGCCCGCCGGGAAGACCCGGCCGGCCTCGGCCGCCAGCGGCTTCATGTCCGGGTGCTTGATCTTCCAGCGGCCGGACATCTGCTCGACGACCAGCTTGGAGTCCATGCGGACGTGGACGGTGGCGTCCGGGAAGAGCTCCCGGGCCGCCGTGAGCCCCGCCACCAGGCCCTTGTACTCGGCGACGTTGTTCGTCGCCACGCCGATGTACTCGGCCGCCTCCGCGAGCGTCTCGCCCGTCACCGGGTCCAGGACCACGGCCCCGTAACCGGCGGGCCCCGGGTTGCCCCGGGAGCCCCCGTCCGCCTCGACGATCACCTCACGAGCAGGCGTCATTACAGACCGGACTCCGAGGTGCGGACCAGGATGCGGCGGCAGTTCTCGCACCGGACGACGGTGTCGCGGGCGGCGGCGCGGACCTCGTTGAGCTCGGTGATGTTGAGCTCGATGTGGCAGCCCTCGCACTTGCGCTGGTACAGCCGCGCCGCGCCGACGCCGCCCTGCTGCTCGCGCAGCTTCTCGTACAGCTTGAGCAGGTCGGCCGGGACGGAGCCCGCGACGAGCTGGCGCTCCTTGGTGACGGAGGCGGACTCGGCGTCCAGCTCGCCCTGGGCGGCGTCGCGCCGGGCGGTGGCGTCGTCGGTCTTGGCCTGGACGGCGGAGGACCGCTCGGTCAGCTCGGCGACGCGCTCCTGCGCGGACTCGCGGCGCTCCATGACCTCCAGGACGATCTCCTCGAGGTCGCCCTGACGCTTGGCGAGGGAGACGATCTCGCGCTGGAGGTTCTCCAGGTCCCTCGGGGAGGCCGCGCCGGAGTCGAGCCGCTGCTGGTCGCGCGCGGCGCGCTGGCGGACCTGGTCGACGTCCTGCTCGGACTTGGTCTGCTCGCGTCCGCAGTCGCTCTCCTCGGTCTGCGCGGCGACGAGCAGGTCGCGCAGCTGCGTGAGGTCCTTGGTCAGCGACTCGATCTCGGCGTGCTCGGGCAGCGACTTGCGCCGGTGGGCGAGCTGCTGGAGTCGGACGTCCAGGGCCTGGACGTCGAGGAGGCGGATCTGGTCGGCGGGCTCGGCGTTCAGTTGGGGGCTCCAGGAGAGGTGTGGTGGGAGGACCAGGGGTCGGTGACCGTCTTCGAGACGTGGACGCGGAGGTCCCAGCCGTGACGGTCGGAAATCTCGTCGAGCTGGGCGGCGGCCTGCTCGCACCAGGGCCATTCGGTGGCCCAGTGGGCGGCGTCGACCAGCCCCAAGGGGGACTGTTGGGTGGCCTCGGAGACCGGGTGGTGGCGCAGGTCGGCGGTGAGGAAGGCGTCCACGCCCGCGGCCCGTACGGCGTCGAAGAGGCTGTCGCCGGAGCCGCCGCTGACGGCGACGCGGCGGACGATCATGTCGGGGTCGCCGGCGACCCGGATGCCCTGCGCGGTGGCGGGCAGCCGCTTCGCGGCGCGGGCCGCGAACTCGGCGAGGGTCTCGGGGTGGTCGAGCTCGCAGATCCGGCCGAGGTTGTTCTCGGGCACGAGGGGGCCGGTGACCCGGAGGTCGAGCGCGCCGGCGAGGGCGTCGGAGACGCCGGGTTCGGCGGTGTCGGCGTTGGTGTGCGCGACGTGGAGGGCGATGTCGTGCTTGATGAGGCCGTGCACGACGCGGCCCTTGAAGTGGCCGGCCGAGACCGTCGTCGTCCCGCGCAGATAGAGCGGGTGGTGGGTGACGAGCAGGTCGGCGCCGAGGGCGATCGCCTCGTCGGCGATCTCCTGGACGGGGTCGACGGCGAAGAGGACGCGGCCGACCTCGGCGTCGGGGTCGCCGCAGACGGTGCCGACGGCGTCCCACTGCTCGGCGCGCCGGGGCGGCCAGAGGGCGTCGAGCGCGGCGATGACTTCAGACAGACGGGGCACAGGGGAAAGGCTACCTGTCCCCCGTGCCCCGCAGTCCGGGCGTACCTGCGTACTCCCTCTTCCGTCTACTTCTTCACGAGGTCGGCGCGCAGGTCGTCGAGGACGCTGTTCGCGGCGGTCACGCCGAGGCCGAGGTACCAGGTCTCGTCCGGGACGTCCTTCGCCTGGCCGGCCTTGACGGCCTTGAGGTTCTTCCAGAGCGGGTTGGCCTGGGCGGCGTCCTTCTTGGTGGCCTTGGCGTCGCCGTAGACGCCGGTGAAGATCCAGTCGGCGTCGGCCTCGTCGATCTTCTCGGGGCTGATCTCGGCGGCGAGCTCGTCGATCTGCTGGTTCTTGGGCCGGGGCAGACCGGTGTCCTCCAGGATCGTGCCGATGAAGGAGGCCTTCGCGTAGAGGCGGATCTTGCCCGGGAGGTAGCGGACCATGGAGATCGTCGGCTTGTTCGCGCCGATGTCCTCGCCGAGCTGCTTCGCCTTCGTCTCGTACGCGGAGAGCTTCGTCTTCGCCTCGGCGGTCTTGTCGAGCGCGGCGGCGTTGAGGAGGTAGTTCTCCTTCCAGGTGAAGCCCGGACGGATGGAGAAGACGGTCGGCGCGATCTTCGACAGCTCGTCGTACTTGTCGGCGGCGCGCAGCTGGCTGCCGAGGATGAGGTCGGGCTGGAGGTTGGCGATGGCCTCCAGGTTGAGGTTGTTGATGGTGCCGACGGACTTCGGGGCGCCGGCGTCCTTCTCGAGGTAGGCGGGGATGCCGTCGTCGCCCTCGGAGGGGGCATAGCCGACGGGCTGGATGCCGAGGGAGACGACGTTGTCGAGCTCGCCGACGTCGAGGACGACGACCCGCTTGGGGGCGGCCTTCAGTTCGGTCGTGCCGAGGGCGTGGGTGAGCGTGCGCGGGAACTGGCCCGGCTTCGCGTCGGTGCCCATGGCCGCGGTCTTGGCGGCGGCGTCGCCGAAGTCCTTGCCGCCGGTGGCGACGTCCTTCTTCTTGGTCGCGTCCTCCTTCGCGGAGGTGTCGGAGCCTCCGTCCCCTCCTCCGCAGGCCGCGAGGGAGAGCGCGGCGGCGAGGGCGACGACGGTGGCGGTGCCGCGACGGCGGAAGGACATGAGAAGGCTCCTGTACGGGCTGCTTGAGGCGCTGCTGCGTGGTGCCGTGCGCGCTTCTGTACGGGGATACGGGTACGACCGGCCGGAGTCACAGACTCCGCTTAGGCTCGCCTTACCTTACTCATCACGGGTCACTCCAGCACAGCCACCCCCTCCCCCTCAGCCGAACCGCCGGACGACCACCCTTATGTGTGAAGTGACCGGGCTCGTGTTGTTCGGCAGGAAGTGCGAAAACTAGCTTCGTGGCCGGAGGTGACGAGTCGATGACAGCGTGTGCCATCGAGACCGCGGCCGAGGACGACGACCGCGACAAGGACCCCACCGGGTCGGCCGGCTTCACGATCACGGCCAACGGCGCGTACGCGGCCAGGCTCGCGGGCGCCGGTGACGCCCTGTACGTGGAGCGGTGGACGCTCGACGGCCCCGAGCCGTACGCCGTCCCGCTCCCCCTCGGCCAGCCGGAGGAGCCGCACACCCGGCTGCTGCCCCTCGCGGACGGCCGGGTCCTCGCCGCCCGGCGCGTGGACGGGCGGCGGAACACGTTCTCGCTGCTCTATCCCACCGGCCCGGCCACCGGGGAGCTCCAGCTCGGCGCCGTGGAGGCACCCGGATCGGAGCGGCTGGTCCTGCTGCCGCCCTCGCCGGACGGCATCTGCGCGTACGCGATGTGCGTCGGCCCCGACACGACGACGCTGTGGCTCGTCGCGGGCGGCGCCTTCGGCCCCGAGCAGGTCGCGGAGGTCAGGGGCCGCTGCACGGGCGGGGTGTGGCTCGACCGCACGGGCCGGATGCTCGCGCTCGACCGCCGGCTCGACGGCGGGCCGGTGAAGGCCGTCGCCGTCGACCTGGAGCGGGGCGGCGAGGTGACGCCGCTGCTCCAGATCACCGAGGAGAGCGACGACCGGCTGCTCCTCGCCGACCCGGACAGCGGGCTGCTCCTCATCCGCTCCGACGCGCCGTCGCCGGGGCGCGAGCGGCTCGGCTGGGGCGTGCTCGGCAGCCTGCTGCCCGTGCGGTTCCCGGAGTGCCTGCGGCTCGACGACGCGGCGGTGACGCCGTTCGCGGTGCAGCCCGGGCAGGTCCTGATGCCGGAGAGCTGCTCGGTGGCGCTCCGGATCGACGCGGCGGGCGGGAGCTGGGTGGGGAGCTGGCAGCCCTCGTCCCGCCGGATGGCCCAGTCGGCCGCGCCCGCGGGCTGGCTGGCCGGCGCGGGGCTGTGGACGGCCGAGGGCGTCCTGCGCCTGCCGTACGCGACGGCCGAGGCGCCGTGCGGGCTCGCGGACCTGGAGACGCCGCCCGAGCCGGAGCCGGTCCCGGTGGTGGTGGCCGTCGACGAGCCCCGGATCTGCCGCCCGGTGCCGTTGCAGCAGGCTCCTCTGACGGACCGTAGGCCCGCTGGCTAGACTCGCTGGCCGCACAGCAAGACCGATTTCTACGGGGTGAGTTCCAGCATGTCGGATGCAAGCACGGAGGGTCAGGAGCCGAACGGCTCCGGAAGGCATCGTGGTGAGGCGTCGCCGGCGGAGGACTCCACGTCCTCCCCGCACGGTCGCCACCGCCGCGAACCCGACGGGCAGTGACCGAGTAGTCCAGCACGCGGTTCCATGAGCGGTTCAACACGGTGAAGGGCCCCGGGTCTCCCCGGGGCCCTTCACCGTTCCCCCACCCCCATGGGGTCCCCGCCTCAGCCCTTCTTCAGGCCGAGCACCTCCGCCGCGGCGAACGTCTCGCCCGCCGGGCGGGACGCGTAGTGCGGGGTCAGTACGGAGTCCAGTTCCTCGTACGTGAAGGCCTCCTTGGCCGTGTCGAACTTGGCCGACACCCTGGGCCGGTCCACGACCGCCACCATCCCGCCGTGGACGACGAGCAGCTGGCCGTTGACGCCGGCCGCCGCCGGGGAGGCGAGGTAGCCGACGAGCGGCGCCACGTGCTCCGGGGACAGCGGGTCGAGGTCCCCCTCGGCCGTCGGCTCCGCGAAGCCCGCGAAGACGTCCTCCGTCATCCGGGTCCTGGCCCGCGGGCAGATCGCGTTGGCCGTCACGCCGTACCGGGCGAGCGCGAGCGCCGACGAGGTCGTCAGGCCCACGATGCCGCCCTTGGCCGCCGCGTAGTTGGGCTGGCCGGCCGAGCCGGCGAGGAAGGCCTCGGAGGAGGTGTTGACGATCCGGCCGTAGACGCCGGTCTCCCCCGCCTTGGAGCGGCCCCGCCAGTGCACCGCGGCGAAGTGGGTGGTGTTGAAGTGGCCCTTGAGGTGGACCCGTACGACGGAGTCCCACTCGTCCTCGCTCATCGAGAAGACCATCCGGTCGCGCAGGATGCCCGCGTTGTTGACCAGGACGTCCAGCTTCCCGAACTCGGCGACCGCCAGGTCGATCAGGCCCCGCGCCGTCTCGAAGTCGGAGACGTCGCCGAGGTGCGCGACCGCCCGGCCGCCCGCCGCGCGGATCTCCGCGGCGACCTCCTCCGCGGGCGCGGCGGAGGCCTCTCCGGAGCCGTCGCGGCCGGCCTGCCCGTAGTCGTTGACGACGACGGCCGCGCCGAGCCTGGCCAGTTCGAGCGCCTCGGCGCGGCCGAGGCCCCGTCCGGCGCCGGTGACGATCGCGCTCAAGCCCTCAAGGGGGAGTGACATCTCGCGGAAGTCCTCTCAGATCTCGCAGATCTCGATGCGGGTTCGGATCCGACGCGGGTTCGGATCTCTGTGCGGGTTCAGATCTCCGTGCGGGTTCGGATCTCTGTGCGGGTTCAGATCTCTATGCAGGTGCGGAGGGCCGTGCCCGTCCGCATCTGCTCCAGTGCCTCGTTGATCCCGGCCAGCGGCACCCGGTGGGTGATGAGCGACTCCAGGTCGATGCGGCCGGCCCGCCAGAGCGCGATGGTCCGCTCGTACGACGTGAGGACGTCCCCGCCGCCGTACATGGACGGCAGGATCCGCTTCTCGTCGAAGAACAGCTCGAACATGTTGAGCTGGAGGAAGTCGTCGAGGGCGCCCGCGCCGACGATGCAGAGGGTGCCGCCGCGCCGGGTCGTCTCGTAGGCGGTACGGGCGGTGGCGGACCTGCCGACGACCTCGAAGACGTAGTCGAAGCCCTCCCCCGCGGTGATCCGCTGCTTGGCGTCGGCGAGCGCGTCCGGGGCGACCGCCTCGGTGGCGCCGAAGCGCAGCGCGGCCTCGCGCCGGGACGCGACGGGGTCGACGGCGATGATCTGGGCGGCGCCCTGGAGCTTGGCGCCCTGGATCGCGGAGATGCCGACGCCGCCGCAGCCGATGACGGCGACCGACGAACCGGCCTCCACCTTCGCGGTGTTGATGGCCGCGCCGAGGCCCGTGGTGACGCCGCAGCCGATGAGGGCCGCGATGTCGAAGGGCACGTCGTCGGGGATGGGGACGGCGCAGCCCGCGTCGACGACGACCTCCTCGGTGAAGGTGCCGGTGCCGGCGAAGCCGAAGACGTCCCCGCCGGGGCGCTTGAAGTTGGGCGTGCCGGCGTTCATGAAGCCGGCGAGGCAGAGCTGCGTCTGGCCGCGCTTGCAGGCGGGACAGGTGCCGCAGGCGGGCAGCCAGCAGAGCAGGACGCGCTGGCCCGGGGTCAGGTGGGTGACGGCGTCGCCGACGTCGAGGATCTCGCCCGCGCCCTCGTGGCCGGGGATGAAGGGGGCGGGCTGCGGGAGCACGCCGCTCATCGCGGAGACGTCGGAGTGGCAGAGACCGGTGGCCCGGACGCGGATCCGCACCTTGCCGGGCCCAAAGCCCACCGCCTCGACGTCGTCGAGGACTTCGAGTTTGTCCTGGCCGATCTCGTGCAGTACGGCTGCGCGCATGGTGCGGCTCCCTTCAGGAGTACGGGACGGGGTGGGAGGTCTCAGGAGTGTTCGACGACGGTGTCGGCGAGTACGGGGGCGTCGTCGCGCTCCACGGCGGTGACCGTCACCTGCACGCTGCCCTCGCCCGACCACATCCGGACGCGCAGGGTCTCGCCGGGGAAGACGATCCCGGCGAAGCGCGTGCGGTACGCGCGGACCCGGGTGACGTCTCCGTCGAGCAGGGTGTCGACGACGGCCTTGAGGGTCATGCCGTACGAGCAGAGTCCGTGCAGGATCGGCCGGTCGAAGCCGGCGAGCTTGGCGAACTCGGGGTCGGCGTGGAGCGGGTTCCAGTCGCCGGAGAGCCGGTAGAGCAGGGCCTGTTCCTCGCGGATCGGCCGCTCGACGGTGGCGTCGGGGGCCCGGTCCGGGAGCGCGAGGCGCTCGGAGGGGCCGCGGTCGCCGCCCCAGCCGCCCTCGCCGCGGACGAAGATCTGGGCGTCGTTGGTCCAGAGGGGGCCGTCGACGTCGGAGGCCTCGGAGCGCAGGACGAGGACGGCGGCCTTGCCCTTGTCGTAGACGGCGGCGACGCGGGAGGTGGAGACGGCCCGGCCGCTGACGGGGACGGGCCGGTGGAGCGTGACCGACTGGCCGCCGTGCAGGACGGCGGCGAGGTCGATGTCGATGCCGGGGGCGGAGAGCCCGCCGACGACGCCCATGCCGGCGCCCGCGACGGTGGCGAAGCTGGGGAGGACGTGGAGTCTGGACTCCAGGGTGTAGCGGAGCTCGTCGGGGTCCGTGGCGGGGCTGTGCTTGCCTTGGAACGAGCCGGCGCCGAGTCCCAGGTGGTAGAGCTGGACGTCCTTGTGGTCCCAGGAGATCTCGGCGCTGCGGGGTTCGGCGGCGACGGCCTTGGCGGGGTCGATCGGCATCGGGCTGCTGCTCCTCGTGGGCGAGGTGGCGGGGAAAGACCTCGGTGCGACCGTCCGCACCGTCGGTCGCACCGAGGCCGTGCGGGACCGTCCCGGAACGCGGCCGTTCTAGAACGCGTTCTAGGTCGGTGGATCTCATGTATAGCCGAGGCGAAAGGAGTTGGGAACCCTCCCCGCACCCCTCACCTGACGGCGCGTCAGAAATCCCTCGGGTGGCCTCCCGGGGCCTCCCGGGACATTTGTCACGGCCAGGTCCGTACATTCACGCCTGCCGGGCCGGGGCCCCCGCTCCGTAGCGTCGTCCCCATGACGAACGAACCCGCGGTCGCCTTCGAGGCCGCCTCCAAGGCGTACGGACCGGTCCGCGCCGTCGACCGCCTCGACCTCGCCGTCCCGCCCGGCGAGACCGTGGCCCTGCTCGGCCGGAACGGCGCCGGCAAGTCCACGGCCATCGGCCTGCTCCTCGGCCTCGACACACCCGACAGCGGCCGGGTCCGGCTCCTCGGCGGGACCCCGGCCCGCGCCGTCGCGGCGGGCCGGGTGGGCGCGATGCTCCAGGAGGGCCGGCCGATCCCCCGGGTCACGGTCCGCGAGCTCGTCGCCTTCGTCGCCCGGACGTACCCCTCGCCGATGCCGGTGCCGGAGGCCCTGGCGCTCGCCGGCCTCACCGACCTGGCGGACCGCCGGGTCGAGCGGCTCTCCGGCGGCCAGGTCCAGCGGGTCCGCTTCGCCGTCGCCCTCGCCGGGAACCCGGAGCTGATCGTCCTGGACGAGCCGACGAACGCCCTCGACGTCGAGGCCCGCCAGGAGTTCTGGGACGCCATGCGCGGCTACGCGCGCCGGGGCAACACCGTCCTGTTCTCCACCCACTACCTGGAGGAGGCCGACGCGCACGCCGACCGGATCGTCGTCCTCGACTCCGGCCGGCTCCTCGCCGACGGCACGGGCGAGGAGCTCAAGCGGGCGGCCGGCGGCAGCCTCGTCGCCTTCGACCTGGCGGGCGGCCCGACGGAGTGGCTCGGGGCGCTGCCCGGGGTGGCCTCCGTCGAGATCCGCGGCGACCGCGCCCGGCTGCGTACCGACGACCCCGACGCCACGGTCCGCGCCCTGGCCGCGCGGGACGCGATCCGGGCCCTGGAGGTCGCCCCGGTCTCGCTGAACGACGCGTTCCTGGCCCTCACGCACAGAGCCGCCGCCCACGCGCACACCCATGAAGCCGCACCCGCAGACCTGGAGCCGTCCCGATGATCACCGCATACGTAGGCCTGGAAGTCCGCCGCACCCTGCGCGACACCGGTTTCGCGATCTCCACGATCGGCGTCCCGGTGATGATGTACCTCCTCTTCACCAACCTGGGTGCGGACGACGGCTCGTTCAAGACGGCCGCGATGGTCGGCATGGCGGCGTACGGGGCGCTCGGCGCCGCGCTCTCCCTGGGCACCGGGGTCGCCGAGGACAAGTCCACGGGCTGGCTGCGGCAGCTGCGCGTCACGCCCATGACCCCGCGCCAGGTGGTGACGGGCCGCGCCCTGACCGGCTCGGTGGTCGTCCTCCCGGCGATCGCGGGCGTCCTCCTCGCGGGCGGCCTGGCCAACGGCGTACGGCTGGAGGCCTGGCAGTGGCCGGCGCTCGCCCTCGTCCTCTGGCTGGGCTCCCTCCCCTTCACCCTCCTCGGCATCGGCAACGGCTACCGCCTCTCCGCCCAGACGACGGGAGTCGTCAACGTGGCCTGCAACCTCGGCCTCGCGGTGGTCGGCGGCCTCTGGTTCCCGACGGTCCTCTTCCCGTCCTGGCTCCGCACGGTCTCCGAGTACACCCCGACGAACCGCTTCGCGGAGCTGGGCGTGGCGGTGACGGAGGGCACGGCGCCGGGGGCGGCGGCCCTGGCCGTCGTGGCCGTGTGGACGGCACTCTTCGGCGTGTACGCGGCGGTCTCGTACCGTCGTTCCGCACGGACGGCGTGAAAGGCGGGCGGGGATGCGAACCTGGCGACGGTGGCGAAGGACGGCACGGGCCCACGCGGACCGGGGCCCGAAGGGGCTGAGCCTCCTCCCCTGGCTCCTGATGGGGATGGGCGCGCTCTCCCACCTCCTCGGGGGCGAGGCCGCGAACCCCTGGATCGGCGGCCTCGGCCTGATCACCTTCAACACCCTCTACATCGCGATCGTCTTCCGCGCGTTCGTACCGGAGCTCCGCGAGTCCCGCCTGACCTGGACGCTCCTGGGCTGCCTCGGTCTCCTCACCTTCGCCCTGGCCATCGGCTACGGCCGGGAGTGGCTGCTCCTGTTCCCGCTCCTGGGCCTGGCGGTGGGGGCGGTGGTGCGCCGGGGCAGGAAGCTGACCCTGATCACCGTCCCCGTGGTCCTGGGGGCCGGGGTGGTGACGTTGTGGCGGGACGAGTGGGACTCGATCAGCGTGGTGTACGGAACGTTCATCTCCATCATGGTGACGGCGGCGATCCTCGCCCTGGACGATACGGTCCGGCAGCTGCGGGCGACCCGCGAGGAACTGGCGAGGTCGGCGGTGGAGAAGGAGCGGCTCCGCTTCTCCCGCGACCTGCACGACCTCCTCGGCCACACGCTCTCGGTGGTCGTGGTGAAGTCGGAGGCGGTACGCCGCCTGGCGCCGCACGACCTCGACGGCGCCCTGACCCAGCTCGCGGACATCGAGTCGGTGGGCCGCCAGGCGCTCACCGAGATCAGGGAGGCGGTCACGGGCTACCGCGAGGGCAGCCTCTCCACGGAGCTGGACCGGGCGCGCGACGCGCTCTCCTCCGCCGGCATCGAGCCGGTCGTCCGCCGCTCGGGCCCGCTCCTGGAGCCGCAGGCGGAGGCCCTCCTCGGCTGGGTCGTCCGGGAGTCCGTGACGAACGCGGTACGGCACAGCGGCGCGACCCGCTGCGAGATCGCCCTCGACGGCACGGCCGACCGGGTCCGCCTCACGGTCACGGACGACGGCCGGGGCCCCACCGAAGGCCCCCCGGGAACCGGCCTCCGGGGCCTGCGCGAGCGCGTCGCGACGGCCGGCGGCACCCTGGACTCGGGACCGACGCCCCGGGGCGGCTTCCGGGTCACCGCGGAACTCCCCACGGAGACCCCGGATCCGGACGGCACTCCGCCCCGGCCCGAATGCTGAGCACCTCCCCACCGCGCCCGGACCGGCCCCGCCGGCCGCGATCCGCCGGACAGGCCCTGGTGGTTCGACCACCACGTCACGGGCCGCCGGGCGGGCCCCGACGAGCAGTCCGTCCTACTCTGTCTCCCGTGACCGAGATGCCGCAGGACCACCGCCCGGTAAGGGGTATCAGGGTTCTCCTCGCCGAGGACCAGGGCATGATGCGCGGGGCGCTGGCCCTGTTGCTCGGGATGGAGCACGACATCGAGGTCGTGGCGCAGGTCGGGCGGGGGGACGAGATCGTGGACGCCGCGCTGCTGGCGCGGCCCGATGTGGCGCTTCTCGACATCGAGCTGCCGGGGCGCAGCGGTCTCGACGCCGCCGCCGACCTTCGGGACGAGGTTCCGGACTGCCGGGTGCTGATCCTCACGACCTTCGGCCGGCCGGGGTATCTGCGCCGGGCGATGGAGGCCGGTGCGGTGGGGTTCCTGGTGAAGGACGGGCCCGTGGAGGAGCTGGCCGAGGCGATCCGGAAGGCCCTGCGCGGGGAGACGGTCGTCGACCCGGCGCTGGCGGCCGCCGCTCTCGGCGCGGGTCCGAACCCGCTGACGGGGCGCGAGCGGGAGGCCCTGGCCGCCTCCGTGGACGGCGCGACGATCGCGGACATCGCGCTCAAGCTCCGTCTGTCGGAGTCGACCGTCCGGAACTACCTGTCCTCCGCCATCGGCAAGACGTCCACCCGCAACCGCATGGAGGCGGTGCGGGCGGCGCGTCAGCAGGGGTGGCTGTAAGAGCCGCGGCCCCCGGCAGGCCCTAGAGGCCCTCGGTCAGTGCCGCCGTCCGCTGGGACTCGAAGTTCCGTACGTACGCGTCGAAGACCGTCGCGTCCTCGTACTTGAGCAGCGTCTCGTCGTTGTACCTGAGGGCCGTCTGCGTGTAGGTGTGGCTGCCCGTGAAGACGATCTTCTTGTTCGCGCCGCCGTAGTACGTGCCCTCGATCAGCAGGTACTTGGTGTGGGAGTCGGAGCCGCCGCGCTTGTCGTTGTCGAGCTGGTGGAGGGTGATGCGGCCCTTGCCGGTCACCGGCCTGGTGAGCCAGTTGGCCACCTCCGACATGGGCTTGCCGGTCACGTCGCTCCAGTTGTCCAGGGAGCGGTAGACGATCTCGATCTGGCAGCCCGCGTTGGCGAGTTCCCAGAGCTTCTTGGCGACGTCGGTGCGGGTGATGTGGCCCTGCGCGATGCGGATCTTCGTACGGCCGTCGGTCGTGCCGAAGCCCGGGGAGTTGCCGCCGCAGGAGTCCGCGGTGCCGACCGGGGCCACCGTGGCGAGGATGTTGACGACGGGGTCGATGGTCGCCCGCGGGAAGAAGTAGACCTTGGCCTTGCCCGCCTGGGTGTCGTGCGCGTAGTCGGCGACCTGCGGCGTCTGTCCGACGGCGGCGGCGGCCTGGTCGGCGAAGTACTGGGTGTACGCGTCGAACAGGGCCGTGTTGCCGGCGACCGTCAGCGCGTCGTTCCACCAGTCGTCGGTGTCCTGCGCGGTGAGGTTCCCGGAGGCCTGCACGACCACGTCGTCGGCGTAGGTGTCGCCCTTGCCCTTGGTGCGGGAGAACAGGAAGAACTTGTTGTGGTTGACGTTGTCGTACGTGCCCTTCGGGTCCTGCTCCGTGGTGCCCGGGTCCAGGGCCAGGCAGGCCTCCTCCTGCTTGCAGCCGCGGACCCAGGAGTCGGAGCTGCCCGCCGGGTCCGCCAGCCGGGTCTTCAGGGTGTCGAGCCCCGTCGACCTGCTGTCGTCGTCGACGACGACCTGGACGGTGACGCCCCTCTTCTGGGCGTCGCCCAGCTTGTTGGCCAGGTACACCGACTGGAAGAGGTAGAGGGAGATCCGGATGGACGACCCCGCCTCCGCGCCGTCGACGAGGTCCGCCAGGTGGAAGAGGATCCGTCCCCGGGCGGCGGCTTCGGTGCTGTTCGGGTCGTTGAACAGGGCGCCGGTCGTCACGGTCAGGACCGGCTCCGCCGACGCCGACGTCGACGGCGCGACGGTCAGGGCGGCGCCGACGGCGAGCGCGGTCACGGCCGTTCTGAACTTGCTCTTGATCGATATCACCGGGGCATTGTCGCCCCGGGCCCGGTCACCCGATGCGCCGGACCGGCTTCGGGAGCCACAGGAGCATCAGGACCGACGCCACCACGAGGACGCAGGCCGAGACGCGGAAGGCCATGGCGTAGCCGGGGACCAGGTAGTCCTGGGAGACGGTGAGGGCCAGGAGCGGGGCGTCGCCTTCGAGGGGGACGTAGCCGCTCGCGGGCGTGGCGGCCGCCGCCGCGGCAACCGTCGAGAGGACGGAGAGCCCGAGGGCGCCGCCCATCGTGCGGGAGGTGTTGACGAGCCCGGAGACGAGACCCGCGTCGCCCGGTTCCGCGTGCGAGGTGGCGAGCGTGGCCAGCGGGGTGGTGGCCAGGCCGAGGCCCACCATCATCACGACGCCGGGGCCCAGGATCGTCCCGAGGAAGGTGCCGTCGGCGGTCAGCGTCGACTGCCAGGCGAAGCCCGCCGCCCCGATGAGGGCGCCGGCCACGGCGACGTTCCGGGCCCCGAGGGCCGGCATGAGGCGCGGGGCGAGCTTGGAGCCCAGGATGACGCTGAGGGAGCTGGGGACGAGGGCGAGGCCGGCCTGGAGCGGGGTGTAGCCGAGGACGTTCTGCGCGTACACCGTCATGAAGAACCACATGCCGAAGGAGCTCGAACCGCACAGCAGGATCGCCGCGTTGGCCGCCGACACGGCCCGGTTGCGGAAGATCTTCAGCGGCATCAGGGGGGCCGCCGTGCGCGCCTCGACGGCGATGAAGACGGCGAGGAGGGCGAGGCCGCCGAGGAGCGTCAGGAGGGTCGACGGGGCGCCCCATCCGGCCTCCTCGGTCTGGACGATGCCGTACGCGAGGGTGGCGAGGCCGCCGGTGACGAGGACGGCGCCCGGCAGGTCGAGGCGGCGGCCGGTGCCGGTGGGGCCCTCGCGGAGCCAGAGGAGCGCGGCGGCGAGGACGAGGATGCCGATGGGGACGTTGATGAGGAGGACCCAGCGCCAGGACAGCAGGTCGACGAGGACGCCGCCGACGAAGCCGCCCGCCGCGCCGCCGGCCGCGCCGACCGCCGTCCAGGTGCCGATGGCCCGGGTGCGGGCGGGTCCGGCCGCGACGGCGCCGGTGACGAGGGTCAGGGTGGCGGGCGAGAGGAGGGCGGCGCCGAGGCCCTGCACGGCGCGGGCGCCGATCAGGTACTGGCCCTCGGGTGCGAGGCCGCCGACGACGGACGCGGCGGTGAAGAGCCCGAGCCCGAGCAGGAACATCGCCTTCCGCCCGTAGAGGTCGGCGGCGCGTCCGCCGAGGAGCATGAAGCCGGCGAAGGCGATCGAGTACGCGCTGAGCACCCATTGCAGCCCGAAGGCGGAGAGTCCGAGGTCGGTCCGCATCGACGGCAGTGCGACGTTCACGACGGAGACGTCGAGGACGACGAGGAACTGGCCGGCACAGGCGGTCAGGACGACCAGCCACGGGCGGGGGGTGCGTATCGAGGGGGCGAGGGAAGCGCTCGTGGCGGAGTCGGTCTGCGGCATGAATGTCATGGTCGCAGACCGACTCCGCCCCGTACATGGGGATTCGGTCCTACGCCTCCCGCGGCCCGGCGCCCCCGAAGCCCTACGCCCTGCGGTCCGTGCCGCCGACCCCTGCGCCCTGCGGCCCGTGCCGCCGAGGCCTTACGCCCCCTCGCCCCGTGCCCCGAACCCTGCGCCCCCTCGGCCCGTGCCCCCGAAGCCCTACGCCTTCCGCAGCAGGGTCACGACCGCCGCCCCGCCCAGGCCGATGTTGTGCGCGAGCCCGACCCGCGCCCCGACGACCTGCCGCGGGCCCGCCTCGCCGCGGAGCTGCCACACCAGCTCGGCCGCCTGCGCGAGGCCGGTCGCGCCCAGGGGGTGGCCCTTGGAGATGAGCCCGCCGGAGGGGTTCACGACCCAGCGCCCGCCGTACGTGGTGGCGCCGGACTCGACGAGCTTGCCGGAGGCGCCCTCCTCGCACATGCCGAGCGCCTCGTACGTGAGGAGTTCGTTGATCGAGAAGCAGTCGTGGAGCTCGATGACGTCGACGTCCTCGATGCCGAGCCCGGAGCGCTCGTACACCTGGCGGGCGGCGGCCCGGGACATGGGGCGGCCGACGGCGTCGATGCAGGACCCGGAGGCGAACGACTCCTCGGTGTCGGTGGTCATCGCCTGGGCGGTGATCTCCACCGCCCGCCCGCGCAGCCCGTGTTCCTCGACGAACCGCTCGGAGACGACGACGGCCGCCGCCGCGCCGTCGGAGGTGGGCGAGCACTGGAGCTTGGTGAGCGGCCGGTGGACGGTCCTGGCGGCGAGGATCTCGTCGACGGTGTAGACGTCCTGGAACTGCGCGTTCGGGTTGTTCGCGGAGTGCTGGTGGTTCTTGGCGCCGACGGCCGCGAGCTGCACCTCGGTCGTCCCGTACCGCTCCATGTGTTCCCGGGCCGCGTTGCCGAAGATCTGCGCGGTGGGCGGGGACATCTCGAAGCCGTGGCCGGCGGCCATGATGCCGTAGTGCCGGGCGACGGGCGAGGTCTTGAAGTCCTCGGCGCCCGCCGAGCCTCCCCCGCCCAGCGAGCCGCGTGCCATCTTCTCGAAGCCGAGGGCGAGGACGCAGTCGGCGACGCCGCCCTCGACGAACTGGCGGGCGGTCATGAGGGCGGTGGAGCCGGTCGCGCAGTTGTTGTTGAGGTTGTAGACGGGGATGCCGGAGAGGCCCAGTTCGTACACGGCCCGCTGTCCGGCGGTGGAGGCCTGGAAGCAGTAGCCGACGGCGGCCTGTTCCACGCTCGCGTACGGGATTCCGGCGTCGGCGAGGGCGGCCGTGCCCGCCTCCTTGGCCATGTCCCAGTACTGCCAGTCCCGGCTCTCCGGCTTCTCGAACTTCGTCATCCCGACGCCGACGACGTATGCCTTGCCCATGAGCTGTTCCCCCTCAGTCCCTCGGTAGGCCGAGCAGGCGCTCGGCGACGACATTGAGCTGTACTTGGGTGGTGCCGCCCGCGATGGTGAGGCAGCGGGACATGAGCATTCCGTGCAGCGCCCGTTCACCGGGGCCCTCGCGCAACGCGCCCTCCGGGCCGAGCAGTTCGAGGGTGAGTTCGGCGAGCTTCTGCTGGTGGAGGGTCTGGACGAGCTTGCGGACGCTGGCGCCCGCGCCCGGTTCGAGCCCGGAGACCTGGAGCAGGGTGGTGCGCAGGCCGATGCAGGCGAGGGCGTGCGCCTCGGCGACGAGCGCCCCGATCCGCGCGCGGACGGAGCTGTCGGCCTGCTCGGCCCGCTCGATGAGGGCTTCGAGGCCGGTGTCGAAGGCGACCTGGTCGGCCATGTGGACGCGTTCGTTGCCGAGGGTGTTGCGGGCGACCCGCCAGCCGTCGTTGACCTCGCCGACGACGGCGTCGGCGGGGAGGATCGCGTCGTCGAACCACACCTCGTTGAAGAGGGAGTCCCCGGTGATCTCCTTCAGCGGCCGGATGTCGATGCCGGGGGTGTTCCGCATGTCGACGAGGAAGTAGGTCAGCCCCTGGTGCTTGGGGGCGGCGGGGTCGGTGCGGGCGAGCAGGATGCCGTGGTGGGCCCATTGCGCGGCGCTCGTCCACACCTTCTGTCCGGTGATCCGCCAGCCGCCGTCCTCGGTGCGCTCGGCGCGGGTGCGGAGGGAGGCGAGGTCGGAGCCGGCGCCGGGTTCGGAGAAGAGCTGGCACCAGAGCCGTTCGCCGCGCAGGGTCGGCCCGAGGTGCGTCTCCTGCTGCTCCGGGGTGCCGTGGGCGAGGAGGGAGGGCACGACCCAGGCCCCGATCCCGAGCCCGGGAAGACTGATCCCGGCCTCGTCCAACTCCCTCTGCACGGAGAGCTGTTGGAGCGGGTTCGCGCCGAGTCCGTACGGCTCCGGGAGGTGCGGGGCCGCGTAGCCGGTGGGGGCGAGGGCGCGCCGGGCGGCGGCCGGGTCGAGCCCGGCGGCGGGGGCGACGGCCTCGCGGGCGGCGGCGCGGTACACGTCGGCCTCGGGCGGCAGGTCGAGGCGGAGGCCGCGCCGGACGCCGTCGGCGGCGTGCCGCAGGGCGGCGAGGCGGTGGTGGTCGCCGCTGCCGAGGAGCTGGCGGGCGACGACGGCGCGGCGGAGCAGCAGGTGGGCGTCGTGCTCCCAGGTGAAGCCGATGCCGCCGAGGATCTGGATGCAGTCCTTGGCGCAGGTGTAGGCGGCGTCGAGGGCGGTGGCGGCGGCGAGCGCGGCGGTGAGGGAGCGGGCCTCGTCGTGGCCGGCGCGGGCGGCGTCCCAGGTGAGGGCGCGGGCCTGTTCGAGCCGGACGAGCATGTCGGCGCAGAGGTGCTTCACGCCCTGGAACTGCCCGATGGGCCGCCCGAACTGTTCGCGGGTGCGGGCGTGTTCGGCGGCGGTCTCGACGGCGCGGGCGGCCGTTCCGCAGGCGTCGGCGGCGAGGAGGACGGCGGCGAGGTCCCGTACGAGACCGGCGTCGAGGGTGAGTTCGCGGACGGCGGGGACGTGGGCGGCGCGCGCGGTGACCTCGCCGGTGGGCCGGGTCGGGTCGGCGCTCTCGTGGG
Source organism: Streptomyces sp. NPDC056169 (assembly GCF_042268445.1). Taxonomy (NCBI): domain Bacteria; kingdom Bacillati; phylum Actinomycetota; class Actinomycetes; order Kitasatosporales; family Streptomycetaceae; genus Streptomyces; species Streptomyces sp. NPDC056169. The sequence goes on from NZ_JBHJUO010000011.1 coordinate 160,120, forward strand.
CCCGTACGGCGAGCCCTTCGGTGTCGACGGCGAGCCAGACGGAGCCGTCGGCGGTGGCGGCCCGGAGGAGGACGAGATCGGCCTGCGCCCCGCCGAGGACCGGGGGCGCGGCGCCGTCGAGGAGCCAGCCGCTCGCGGTGCGGACGGCGGTGAGGCTCCCCGTGCCGCCGAGGGCGACGGCGGCGATGCGCTCGCCGCGTGCGATCGAGGAGGCCAGCTCCCCCTGTCCGGCGCGGTGGAGGACCTCGGCGGCGAGTACGGAGGGGAGGTACGGCCCCGGCAGCAGCGCCCGGGCCGCCTCCTCGACGACGACGGCGAGGTCCACGAGGTCGCCGCCCCCGCCGTCGCACTCCTCGGGGAGGTGGAGCCCGAGGAGGCCCTGCTCGGCGGCGGCGTCCCAGTACGCGGGCCGTCCGGCGGCGGCGTCGGGGACGTCCAGGTGCTTGCGGACCTCTTCGGGCGGTACGGCGCGGGCGAGCCAGCCCCGGACGGATCGGCCGAGCTCCCGCTGTTCGTGCGTGATGGCGATGCCCATGCGCCGCAGACTAGAACACGTTCCATTCTGACGGAAGGTCAGAAAGTATTTCGGCTCGGGGAATCCGGGCCGAACCTCCCGCCCTGGACCCGGGAGGGGTTACTTCTCCCAGGCCGCCGCGCCGCGCAGGGGGTGGTGGTCGGACATCCCCGGCGGGCAGGGCAGCGCGTCTCCCTGCACGGTCTTGAACCACTCGTAGCTCAGGAAGACGTAGTCGATCTTGCTGGTCACGGTGGTGTGCTCCGAGCAGGTCGGGCTGGCGGTCGCCTCACCGCTGCGGCAGCGGTCCGCCGTCTGCGGGCAGTCGACCCCCGCGAACTGCTCCTTGTCGTTCTCGTCGACCTCCTGGAACCGGCCGGTCGAACCCGTCCCGTGGTTGTAGAGGGAGTTCATGTCGCGGTGGTCGGGAACCTGGTTGAAGTCCCCCGCGAGGACCGCCGGCTCGCCGCCCTCCCTGGCGGCCTCGACGAGAGTCGCCACCGCCGGGACCTGAAGGGCCGTGGTCGCGTCGTGGAAGTCGACGTGGGTGTTGCAGGCGCGGGCCGACCGGCCGTCCAACTGCGCCTGGGCGCAGAGGAGGATGCGGTCCTCCGTCGGGACCGTGGGCTCCTCGGGGAGGAACGTGACGGTCCGCGTCCCGGCGACGATCGACCCCTGCCCCTTCGAGAAGATCGCCAGCCCGAAGCGACGGTCGGCCGGGTCCCACTGACCGCAGCCGGAGGCGGACGGCAGTGCCGCGCCCCACACCGTGTCGTAGCTGACCTGCCCGACGCGCGACTGCGGCGACAGGGCGTCACGGATCAGCTTCCACTGCCCGTAGCAGAGCTCCTGGAGCATGACGAGGTCGGAGTCCCAGGTGTCGATCTCCTTCACCAGGTTGTTCACCCACGCGGACCTGCCCCCGTCCGTCGGGTCCGCGAGGGGACAGTTCGCCCCGCACACGTTGTACGAGAGGAAGCGCACCGGCTTCGCGGTCTGCGGGGTGACCTCGTCGGCCTGGGCGGGCCCCGTCCCGGCGGTGAGGAGCAGTCCTATCGAGAAGAGCGCGGCGAGCAGCGCTCTGAACGACGCGCGCATGGGCACGTCCTTTCATGATCGGCAACGGACGGCGCATCGTCGCACGGCCGCCCGCGCCAGGGGGCGTTGTCAGTGGGGCCTGTCACGATCCCCAGAGAACGCGAACAGAACGCGCACAGAGGAGCGAACGCACCATGGGCACCTGGGACATCGGACCTTTCGACAACGACACCGCCGCCGACTTCTCGTACCGCGTGGACGAGGCCCCGCCGGAGAAGCGGGCGGAGGTGCTGCGCGCGGCCTTCCACGAGGTGACCGCGACCGGTGACGGCTACCTGGATTCGTACGAGGCGGTGCAGGCGATCGCGTCGGCGGCACTGGTCGCGGCGCAGTGCCCGGGCGGCGACCCCGTCACGACGGCGTACGGCCCGAAGCAGCCCCTGCCCGAACTCCCGGCGGATCTGCGCCCGCTGGCCGTAGCGGCGCTCGACCGGGTCCTCACCCCGGAGTCGGAGCTCCTGGAGCTGTGGGAGGAGTCGGACGGCGAGGAGTGGAAGGCGGGCGTACGGCAGCTGCGGGCGGTCCTGGCCGGGGCCTGACCAGGCGCTCAGTCCCGGCCGAAGACCCGCCGCAGTGCGTCTCGACCAGGACTCACCATCCCCCGCCGCCGCTCATGTCAGCGGAACCGCCCCTTGACGGCGGCGCTCACGAAGGCGGTGAAGGCGGCGGGGGTGGCGAGGAAGGCGGGCCCTTCGGGGTTCTTGGAGTCCCGGACGGCGACGTGAGCGGTGAGGTCGGCGACCTCGATGCATTCGCCGCCGTTGTCGCCGCTGTACGAGGACTTCTGCCAGGCGGTGGTGCCGAGCGGGGCGCACTCGATGCACTGACCGCCGTTGTCACCGCTGTACGAGGACTTACGCCAGCGCGCGCCCGCCAGGTTCCGGTTGGTCTCCATAGTGCTCCTTCATGACGCGGGTGATCAGCGCGGTCGAGTCCTCCACTGAAAGAGCGGCCGCTCGGAGGTGATCGTAACGGAGCAACCCCTCCCTGAACGCGGCCGAATCCACGGTCAAATGCCCCTGGACGAAGTCCTCGGTATAGACGAGGTCGGGGTCGTCGTCGAAGCGGAGGAGAGTGAAGGAACCCAGCGATCCCGTGTGCGCTCCGACCTCGAACGGGAGGATCTGGATCTTCACCCACTCGCGCTCCTGCATCTCCAACAGGTGAGCCAGTTGCTCCCGCATCACCTCCCGCCCACCGATCTCCTGGCGCAATGCCGCCTCGCTCATGACGACCCAGAACAGCGGCGGGTGTTCGCGGTCCAGGATCCGCTGGCGCTCGATCCGGGCGGCGACCAGAACGTCGAGGTCGTTCTCGAATCTGGCCCCCATAAGAGCCTGGGCGTAGTTCTTCGTCTGAAGCAGGCCGTCGACCAGCTGCACCTGGAAGGAGCAGATGTACGTCGCCTTCGCCTCCATGTCCGCGTACGGCCTGAACCACGACGGCAGTTGGCTCTTCAGCACCAGCCCCACCAGGCGTGTGAAGAACCCGCCCGTCATCAGCGCCGCGTCGAGCCGCTCCGAGAACTCCCTGGTCGGGACCTTTCTCGCCGTCTCGATCTGACCGACGAGCGAGCCGGTGCAGAAGAGGATGTCGCCGAGCTGCGACTGACTGAGCCCGGCCCCCTCTCTCAGGCGGCGGAGTTCGAATCCGTAGTAGTCCAGCGGCGAGGCGCTGGGATCCAAGGCACGGATGTTGACCACGGCGAGGTCACCCCCAAGCTCACGCGGTGAGGCGTTGCGTTCAGTCCGTAGCCGAGCGTAACGAAACGAGCCCACTCTGGTGGCATGAATCAGGCAACAGACCCCTATCCTGCGGTACTTGCGACGAGCTACCGCATGGGGTTCACCGTCGGTGACCACTCCGCCGGTCACATGCGCCGCATCCTCCGCATCTTCCTCACGCGTTGGGAGCTCGACCACCTCGCCGACTCCGGCACGCTCGCGCTCACCGAGCTCGTCGCCAACGTCGTCCGGCACGTGCCCGGCCGGCGGTGCTCCGTCCTGATGCTGCGGGAGCCGTACGGGCTGCGGGTGGAGGTCGCGGACGCCGTCCCCGGGGCCGTGATCGCGAAGCTGGCCGGTCCGCTGGAGGAGAGCGGGCGGGGGCTCGCGCTCGTGGAGGCCGTGACGGACCGGTGGGGGGTCGACGAGAGGGCCGACGGGAAGACGGTGTGGTTCGAGTGCGACGCGTAGGGCACGATGGGCGGCCGTAGCCGCGTACTCGCCAGTAGGAGACCACCATGTCCGTGCCCGCGCCCGAGATCCTTGCCGCCTTCGAGGCCGCGAAGGGCTTCATGCCCGTCGGGGAGGGCCTCGCGCTGTACGAGGCGGCCACGGAGGCCGCCAAGCTCGGGCTGCCGCTGCTCGAGGTCGGGACGTACTGCGGGCGGTCCACGATCCTGCTCGGCGACGTGGCCCGGCAGGCGGGGACGGTCGCGGTGACCGTGGACCACCACCGGGGCAGCGAGGAGCAGCAGCCGGGCTGGGAGTACCACGACCCGACCGTCGTCGACCCGGAGGTGGGGCTGATGGACACCCTCCCCACCTTCCGCCGGACCCTGCACAAGGCGGGCCTTGAGGAGCACGTCGTCGCGGTCGTCGGCCGGTCGCCGCTGGTCGCGAAGGCGTGGGGCGGGCAGCTCGGCCTCGTGTTCGTCGACGGCGGGCACACCGACGAGCACGCCACGAACGACTACGAGGGCTGGGCCCCCAAGGTCGCCCCCGGGGGCCTGCTCGTCATCCACGACGTCTTCCCGAACCCGGAGGACGGCGGCCAGGCTCCGTACCGGATCTACCTCCGTGCTCTGGAGTCGGGCGACTTCGACGAGGTCTCGGTCACCGACTCGCTGCGGGTCCTGCGCCGCCGGGGCTGAACGGACTCAGAACCTCGACGTCACGTACAGGCAGTTGGTGTAGCTGTAGCCCGGTTCGATCTTCACCTTGCTCGTCTTGGTGTCCCCGGCGGAGGAGGTGCTCCCGCCCCGCTTCTGGAGGAAGTGGTAGTCGCCGGCGGGCAGCAGCAGGGTCGCCTTCGGGTACTTCGAGGACGGACCGGTGCAGGCCTTGACCTTCTTGCCCTGGGAGAGGATCGGGCCCGGGTACTCGGTGCAGGTCGCGCAGGTCTTGAGCGTGACCCTGCCGCTCGTCGGACCGGTGTAGAGCACGTCGACGGCGCCCGGCCCGTCGTTGCTGATGACCAGGATCATCCGGCTGCCGCCGGGGTCCTTCGCCGGCGGCAGGTTCTTGCCGGCCGCGGGCTCCTCCTCGGCGATCTCGGCCGCGATGGCGATGGAGCGGGCGTGCGCGGCCTGGGGGCTGTCCGGGTACTCCTTGGCGTACTCGGTCATGGTCTTGATCGCGTTCGCGTAGTCCTTGTCCTTGAACTGGTCGGTCCCGCAGGCGAAGTCGCCCCGCTGGACGGCTTCCTTGGCCTCGCGCGTGGCCCCTTCGAGGGAGGGGTCCGACAAGGCCTGGAGGGATCTCTTGAGCGTGCGCAGCTCGTTGGTGGTGTCGCAGGGCGCGGAGCCGCCGTCGAGCGCGGTTGTACGCGTCTTGATGGCCGCCCGGACCGCCGGCTCGACGCGGTTGGTGTGGGACGACTTCGGGAAGGTCTTGTAGAGCTCGTTGAGGTTGTCCTCGGCGGCCGGGGTGGCGGTGTACACGCCGAGCGCCGCCGTCCCGCACTCGTAGAGGGAGTGGGCGAGCGGCTCGTCGGTCTTGTCGGGCCGCGCGCCCAGGAGGTCCTTGTCGACGGTCCCGCCGAGCCCCCGCAGGTGCTTGAGCGGGGCGATCGCCTCGCAGTACGACTTGTCCTCGTACGGGCCGGAGACCGTCTCGTAGTACGCGTCGAGGCGCGCGGGGACCAGCTTCCCGGCCCGCGAGCCCGCGTGCTTCGTGCCGAGGTCCTGGTACACGGCGAGCGCCTTGCCGAGGATCGGCTCGGCCTTGTCGAAGGCGAGGCCGTCGGCCGACTTCACCTGCGCGTCCGCCGCGGAGAGCCGGTCGAGCAGCGCCTGCTCCTTCGCCTCGTCGCGGGCCGCGCCGTAGGCGAGCGAGCCGCCCGCGGGGACGGCGAGGAGCACGACGGCGAGCGGGAGCGCGAGGCGCCGGAAGGAGGCGCCGATGCTGAGGGTCGCGCGCAGGCCGCGCCGGGCCCCGTCGGCGGCGGCGGCGAGCAGGAAGACGCCGTAGCCGACGAGGAGGCCCGCGGGCACGCCGTCGACGTCGGCGGGGAGCGCCATCACGAGCAGGGCTGCGGTGGCGACCCAGCACACGGCGGCGCCGATCCAGTTGCGCAGGAAGACGTAGCCGAGGCCCAGGCAGGAGAGGTTGAGCAGGCCTATCAGGGCGGCCTGGGCCGGGTTCGCCTCGCCGCGCGGCCCGGGGCCCGAGCCGGGCGGCGGACCGTATCCCGGCGGTGCGGCGGGCGGCGGCGGCAGGGTGCCCGCTCCCGCCCAGCCGGGCGCGGTCGCGGGTCCGGTGCCGGGGGCGGGCGCGGGGGCGGAGCCGTATCCGTGCCCCTGTCCTGCTCCGGTCCCGGGCGGCGGGCCGAAGCCGGGGGCCGGGGCGCCGGAAGCGCCCGGGGCCGATGCGCCCGATGCGCTCGAAGTGCCTGGAGCGCCTGGAGCGCCTGGAGCCGGTGCGCCGGGCGCCGGGGCCTCCCAGGGCGCCGGAGCGCCGAAGCCCCCGCCCGTATCCCCACTGCCGGCGCCGGTGCCCGCTCCGCTGCCGGTGCCGTTACTGGCGCCGTTCTGGCCGCCGGGCGTGCCCTGCGGCGGTCTGTTTAACGATCCGTCCCCCGGAATCCGGTCGGACGGCTCGGGACGTGCGTCGTTCGGTTCTTCCCCCACCACGGTTCCCCTCGTGGGTCCATGCGCGGTGACACCCCACCGTCGCCTCTTTCCACCTACCCTTCACCGTCCACGCACACGCGTCCACGGTTTCCCGAACCCGGTGACCAAGCTGCGACCTACCCGCTACCGGCATTCGCCCCGCGAAGGGCCTAAAGTCGCGGAGTGCCGTACGACCACCGGAAGACCGCCCCCCGTACCCTCGCCCTCGCGCTGGCCCTCACCGGCTGCTGCGCCGCGCTCGCCGGCTGCGGTGCCTCCGAGGCCTCCGAGGCGTCGCCGACGGCCGGGAAGGGCGGGACGCAGACCCCGCCGCCCGCCCTCGCCTCCACGACCGGCCCCCCGAGCTCCGCCGGGCAGTCGAGCCGCACCCCGCTCCCGGCCTCCTCCGGGACGCCGGGGACCCGCTCCCTCGCCAGCCGGACCGTCGTCGTCGACCCCGGCCACAACCCCGGGAACTTCCGGCACTCCCGGGAGATCAACGCGAAGGTGAACATCGGCACGGGCCGCAAGGAGTGCGACACGACCGGCACCTCCACGAACGGCACGGCCACGGAGGCCGCCTACACGGAGGCCGCCTTCACCCTGGACGTCTCCCACCGGCTGCGGGACCTCCTCACCGCGCGCGGCGCGAAGGTGGTCCTCACCCACGACGCCGACCGCCCCTGGGGCCCCTGCATCGACGAGCGGGCCGAGACCGGCAACAAGGCCGGTGCCGACGCCGTCGTCTCCGTCCACGCGGACGGCTCGGCCGTCGGACACCGCGGCTTCCATGTGATCCTCCCGGCCCGGGTGAGCTCCGGCGCGGCGGACACGGCCCCGATCGTGGGCCCCTCCCGTGAACTCGGGGAGAACATCGCGGACCGCTTCGCGCGCGCGACGGGCACGGCCCCCTCCAACTACCTGGGGTCCGGTACGGGGTTGGACGTCCGCGACGATCTCGGCGGGCTGAATCTCTCAACCGTCCCCAAGGTCTTCGTCGAATGCGGCAATATGCGTGATCCCAAGGACGCCGCGCTGCTGACGTCGGCGGCCTGGCGGCAGAAGGCCGCCCAGGGCATCGCGGACGGCATCGCCACCTACCTCAACGGGTAGAACCGGCGAGCGATAGATTCGCTCCGTAATATGGGGCCGCCCCCGTGCCACGACCTTGAGCGCCACCCCGACGCGACGACGACGCGACGACGACCCGACGAAGGATTCTTACGTGAATATCCGCTCCCTCACCCGAGGCGATGGCGTGCTGATCGGAGCAGCGGTGGTGCTGTTCATCGCCTCGTTCCTGGGCGTCGCCGGCTGCGACGGCCCCGACGCGATCTGCGACCAGTACGAGACCCCCAACTCGTGGGAGGTGTCCTACCTCGGCTGGGGCACGTTCTTCCTCGGCATCGTCGGCGCCGCACTGATCGTCGTCTCCCGCGGGCTGCCGCAGCAGCGCAAGGTGGCCGGTCTGGAGCTTCCCCAGGTCGGTGCCGGCTTCACCATCGCGGCCGCCTGGTCCCTGCTCATGTGGATCTTCGAGGCGAACAACGCCGGTGCCGGTCTGATCCTCGGTCTGATCGCCGCGCTCGTGCTCGCCGGTGCCGCCGTCACCGGTCCGCTGGTGCCCGCCCTGAAGGCCCCGCTCGTGGGCGCGCCGCGTCCGCAGACCCCGCAGCCGTACGGCATGCAGCCCGGCCAGCCGGGTCAGCCGGGCGTCCCCGGCGGCTACGGCTACCCGGGTGCGCAGCAGCAGTTCGGCACCCCGCAGGACCCGTCGCAGGGTGCGGGCCAGCCGTTCGGCGCGCAGGCGGCCCCGCAGCAGCACGCCCCGCAGCCGCACGCCCCGCAGCAGCCGGAGCCGCAGGCCGCGCAGGCCCCGGCCCCGCAGCCGCAGGCCTCGGCGCAGCCGGGTGCGGACTTCACGCCGTTCTGGTTCGCGGTGCCGGTCGCCCGCCAGCTGTACGCGGAGGACGGCTCGCAGGCGCCGATCGCCGAACTGGCCCCCGGTACCTGGTACCTGGCGGTCGAGCAGCGCGGTCCGGCCCTGGTGGCCCAGACCCAGGACGGCCGCCGCGGTGTCCTCCAGGACACGACGGGCATCCAGCGCGGCTGACACCGCGCGCGCACCACGTAGCACTCGACGGCCCCTCGTCCGGAATCCCTTCCGGGCGGGGGGCCGTTGGCGTACAGTCCCGGGAAACTGACCTGACGGACCGTCAGAAAGGTGGCTCGTCGTGCGCCTCGGACTCGCCCTCGGCTACTGGGGCCGCGGCCCCTCCCCCGGCCACCTCGACCTCGCCCGCGAGGCCGAGCGGCTCGGGTACGACTCCGTGTGGACGGCGGAGGCCTGGGGCTCCGACGCGTTCACCGCGCTGACCTGGATCGCCGCGCACACCTCCCGCATCAGGCTCGGGACGGCCGTCGCGCAGATGGCCGCGCGCACCCCGACCGCGACCGCGATGCACGCGCTCACGCTCGACCACCTCTCCGGCGGGCGCGTGATGCTCGGACTCGGCCTGTCCGGACCGCAGGTCGTCGAGGGCTGGTACGGCCGCCCCTTCCCCCGCTCCCCGCTGACCGCGACCCGCGAGTACGTGGACGTGATCCGCCAGGTGCTGCGCCGGGAGGGGCCCGTCGCGCTCGACGGCCGCTTCCACGCGCACCCGTACGCGGGCGAGGACGGCACCGGGCTCGGCAAGGCGCTCAAGCCGATCACCCACCCCCTCCGCGCCGACCTCCCGATCCTCCTCGGCGCCGAGGGCCCCAAGAACATCGCCCAGACCCTCGCGATCGCCGACGGCTGGCTGCCCCTCTACTGGTCCCCGGACCGCTGGGCCGAGGTGTACGCGCTCCCCGAGAAGCTCCCCGAGGGCTTCACCGTCGCCCCGATGGTCCGCGCGCAGCTCTGCGAGGACGTGGCCGCCGGGCTGCTGCCCGTCAAGGCGATGCTCGGCTTCTACATCGGCGGCATGGGGCACGCCGCCCGGAACTTCCACGCCGACCTCATGGGGCGGATGGGGTACGCGAAGGAGGCCGGCCGCATCCAGGAGCTGTTCGCGGCGGGGCGGCGCGAGGAGGCGGTGCTCGCCGTGCCGGACGCCTTCGCCGACGAGATCTCGCTCGTCGGCCCCCGGAAGCGGATCGCCGCGCGTCTCGACACATGGCGGCGGGGCCCGGTGACGGACCTGCTGGCCACCTCACCGGACCCCGCCACACTCCGCGTGCTCGCGGAGCTCAACTCCTAGTATTACCCGCCGAGTTGCGAGGCGCTCGGCACCTTCTCGACCACCACGGCACCGGCGCTCTTGCCGGCGTCCTTGACGCTGTTGATCACGGACTCGAAGGCGCCGATGTCCGCGGCGCCCACCTCACCCTTGCGGAGCTTCGTGCCGAGCTCCTTGAGCGACTCGATCCCCGCGGAGAGCGGCGCGACCGCCTTCGAGAGCAGCGGGTCGCCCTTGGCGTTCTCGACCGCCGCCTTGAGCCGGTTGTACGTGAACGCGCCCGCGAGCCCGGCCTTCACGAGGGCGAAGGTCCGCCCGTCCGCGCCCTTCGCGAACTTGCCCGCGCGATACGGCTTCACGATCCACTGGTACGTGGCACCCGCGGCGAGACCCGCGTTGGCCACGAACCGGGTCTTGGCCAGCTTCTGCTTCTCGAAGGTGCTCGTACTCGTCGGGGTCGCGGCACCGCTCGCGCTCTGCTCGTCGTCGCCGTTGCAGGCGGCGGTGGTCATGAGCAGGACGCAGGACAGCAACAGCGCCACGACACCGCGCGAAGGACTTCTGGGCACGACGGAACCTCCCTGGGGCTTGTGGCGCCAGCCTCACCCCGCCCCCGCACGCCCGCCACCGGGACGGCTCCGTACGGGTCCGTACCCCGCGTACGGACGTCCCTGGGCGACCCCGGGCGTCCCTAGGCGTCCCCGGACGTCCCCGGGCGTCCCTGAGATGCCGCCATCCCTGGTCCTGCCGCCGACGGGCGTCCGATAGTGATGCCGCCTGTTCGGCTTCACAGACTGGGGAATCTCATGAACAAGTCTCTGGCCACGCTCGCGGCTGCCGGAGTCGCCGCCGCGTCGCTGCTCGCCTTCGCCCCCACGGCCTCGGCCGCCGGGTGCGTGACCTCCGGGATCACGACGGGCTTCGACGGCCCGGGCACGGTGGCGTACAAGGCCGCCGGCCCCTGCAACGACGTGAACCTGACCTACGCCTACTCGGCCAGCTGGACCGGCCCCATCCCCTACGCCGGCTACTACAAGAACGCCTCCGGTACGTGGGTCCAGGCCTCGGCCGGCTGGATCAAGGTGAAGAACGGCGCGTACGCGGTCGACCAGATCGTCCTGATCTCCGACCTCATCCCCGGCACACCGTTCAGCGTCGGCACCTTCCTCCAGGGCGGCGAATGGACCGTGGTCACCCACTGATCACGACGGGGGCCCGCCGGGCGAGGCAGGCCCCCGCTCCCCCCGTCGCCGAACCCGAGGAAGCAGCATCAGCCATGTCCCGCCCCGCCCGTCCCACACGTCGCACCCACCGCCGCGGCGCCGCCGCGCTGTGTGCCGTCCTGCTCCCCCTCGTCGGCGCATGCGCGAGCGGCCCGGACACGGCCGCCCCTCACCAGCGGTCCGCCGATGCGCCCGCCACATCCACGACGTCCGCCACCGTCTCGTACGGCATGCCGGCGGACGTCACCGCCATGGTGCTGCCGACGACGGGAGAGGCCGGCCGGCAGGCGCAGGGCCTGGACGCCTTCGGCGCGCTGGCAGCCGCCTGGGCCGTCGACGGCTGTGCGCGCCGACAAGGCGAAACCGTGCCGGACTCCCCTCCCCCGATGTTCACCCGGTACTCCGACCTGCCCGACCTGGACTTCCTGCGGGAGTACGGCTTCGGCGGGAACACCCGGGTTCCCGGTGCGCCACACGTGGCACCGGCCCAGGCGGACGCGGCTGCCACGCCGAGCCCAGCCCTTCGGCGGTGTCTGACCGAGGGAGGTTCCGTGATCCAGGAACTCCGGCAGATCTACGGCCCGTTGCGGTCAGGGTGGTTCACGGAGATGGACTCGGTCAACCGGGCGCCCGAGGCGCAGCGGGCCTGGCGCGGCTTCGGGGAGTGCCTCGCCGGGCAGGGGGTGGACACCAAGGACGAAGCGGCCTTCTTCGCCCTCGCCGACCGGACCATGCAGGCCGCCGACACCGCCGGCAGCCGCCGGCTCGGGGGCTTCTACGCGACCTGCATGAAGCCCGTGGAGGCCGCGCGGGAGCCGCTGCGCGAGCGGGCGGCCAGGAGGTTCCTGGCCGCCAACTCCGCCGACATCGCCCGCTTGCGCACCGAACTCCCGAAGAAGGTCGGCGAGTTGGAGAAGCGCTACCGGATCCGGATCTCGTTCCCGAAGATCTGAGCCGCCCGGCCCGCGGCCCGGACGGCTCCGTGCGCGTCAGGCCCCGCAGCAGTCCGGTTCGAGGCCCTTCGGGAGGCGTTCGCCGCCGAAGACGGCGACGGTGGCCTCCTCGCCGCCGAGGGCCGCCACCGCGAGCAGCAGGGACCCGGCGGTCCAACTGGTCTGCTCCTCGGGCCACATGGCCTTGTCGCTCTCCGTGTCGCCCTCGAAGACGTACCCCGTCCAGTACATGCCGTTCGCGGCCCGCAGGTGCTGGATGTCCTGGAGGATCGTGAGGGCCCGGTCGGACTCCCCCATCGCCCAGAGGGCGAGGGCGAGTTCGCAGCTCTCGCCGCCGGTGACCCACGGGTTGGGGATCACGCACCGCACGCCGAGGCCGGGCACGACGAACGCGTCCCAGTCGGCGTCGATGCGGGCCAGGGCTTCTGGCCCGGTGACCGCGCCGCCGAGGACCGGGTAGTACCAGTCCATCGAGTAGCGGGACTTGTCGAGGAAGCGCTCGGGGTGCCGGCGGATCGCATGGCCGAGCGCACCCGCCGCCAGCTCCCAGTCGGGCTGCGGCTCCTCGCGGGCCTCGGCGATGGCGAGGGCGCAGCGCAGCGCCTGGTGGACGGAGGACGAGCCGGTGAGGAGCGCGTCGTTCACCGGCGTGCCGTCGGCCTCGCGCTTCCAGCCGATCTGGCCGCCGGGCCGCTGGAGCCCGAGGACGAACTCGACGGCCGCGAAGACGACGGGCCACATCCGGTCGAGGAAGGCGTCGTCGCCGGTGGCGAGGTAGTGGTGCCAGACGCCGACCGCGATGTACGCGACGAAGTTGGACTCCCGGCTCCGGTCGCTGACGTCGTCCGGGTCGCCGTCGTGGTAGGCCGCGTACCAGGAGCCGTCCGCGTTCTGGTGGCGGGCGAGCCACGCGTAGGCGCGGTCCGCGGCGGCGTGCTCGCCGGCCGCGTCGAGGGCCATGGCCGCCTCGGTGTGGTCCCACGGGTCGAGGTGGTGGCCCCGGAACCACGGTATGGCCCCGTCCTCGCGCTGGACGGCGAGTATCCCGGTGACCGTCTCGGCGGCCTGCTCGGCGGTGAGCACCCCGGGCAGGACGAGGTGCTCCGCGATCCGCTCGGGACTCGTCACTTGGCCGCGTCCGAGGAGTCCGCCTTCGGCAGGTGGGGCTTGGTCGCGTACGCCACGAAGCTCTTGCCGACGACCGGGTTGAGCAGCTGCTCGGTGACCCGGGTCAGGGCGGGCTTCTTCATGATGTCCCAGACCAGGAGCTTGTGGTAGGCGCGGACCGGCAGGGCCTTGTCGTTGTCGACGCCGAAGGCGCACTTCAGCCACCAGTACGGCGCGTGCAGGGCGTGCGCGTGGTGGGTGCCGTACGGCTTGAGGCCGGCCTGCCGGATCTTGCCGAGGAGCTCGTCGGCCTTGTAGATGCGGATGTGGCCGCCCTCGACCTCGTGGTACGCGTCGGAGAGCGCCCAGCAGATCTTCTCGGGGCCGTAGCGGGGGACGGTGATCGCGATCCGGCCGCCCGGCTTGAGGACGCGGACCATCTCGGCGAGCACGCCCTTGTCGTCCGGGATGTGCTCCATGACCTCGGAGATGATCACGACGTCGAAGGAGTCGTCGGGGAAGGGGAGGTTGAGGGCGTCGCCCTCCATCGCGGTGGCGGTCGCCCCGGCGGGGGCCTCCCCGGCCTCCTTCATCGCCGCGAACCACTTGGCGACCTCGCGGATCTCGTCGCCGTTCTGGTCGAGCGCCACGACCTGGGCGCCGCGCCGGTAGCACTCGAAGGCGTGCCGGCCCGCACCACAGCCCAGGTCGAGCACGCGGTCGCCGGGGGCGAGCGGGAAGCGGGTGAAGTCGACGGTCAGCACGAGGGCCTGCCTTCGCGGTCGGGACGGGGGCGGTGCGGGTGCATGTGGTGCGGATGCGTGAGGTGCGGGTGCACGTGGTGCGGATGTCGCGTGGGCGGGGCGGTCACCGGCGGACGCCCTGCCGGGCGCCCTGTCCGGCCACGGCGTCGCGGTAGAGGTCGGCCGTCCCCTGCGCCGCGCGGGCCCAGGTGAAGCGCTCCAGGACCCGGGCCCGACCCGCCGCACCGAGGCGGGCGCGGAGCTCCGCGTCGCCGAGGACCCGCCCGAGCGCTGCCGCCAGCGCCCCCGCGTCGCCCGGCGGCACCGCGAGGCAGGTCTCGCCGTCGGCTCCCGCGACCTCGGGGATCGCTCCGCCGGTGGTGGCGACGAGCGGCGTCCCGGTGGCCATGGCCTCGGCGGCGGGCAACGAGAAGCCCTCGTACAGCGAGGGCACGCAGGAGACCTGGGCGGAGCGCACGAGGTCGACGAGCTCGGCGTCGCTGATGCCCTTGACGAACTCGACGGCGCCCCCGAGCCCGTACCGCTCGATGGCCTGGGCGACGGGGCCGTCCTCGGCGCGCTTGCCGACGACGACGAGGTGGGCGTCCGGGTTCTCGGTGCGGAGCTTGGCGAGCGCCTCGATCAGGTGGATCAGGCCCTTGAGGGGGACGTCGGCGCTGGAGGTGGTGACGATCCGGCCGGGGACCTCGGCGACGGCCGGGTCCGGGGACCAGAGCGTGGTGTCGGCGCCGATGTGGACGACCCGGATGCGGTCCTCGCGTACGCCGAGGTGCTCGACGATCTCCTGGCGGGAGGTGCCGGAGACGGTGAGGACGGACGGCATCCGGCGCGCGACCCGCTTCTGCATGCGGGTGAAGGCGTACCAGCGGCGGACGGAGGCGCGGCGCTTCCAGTCGGCTGCGGCGTCGAGTTCGAGCTGCCGGTCGACGGTGATGGGGTGGTGGATCGTGGTGACGAGCGGCGCGCCCAGGGCTCGGGGGCCGCCGAGGAGGCCGTAGCCGAGGGTCTGGTTGTCGTGGACGACGTCGAAGTCGCCGCGGCGGGCGGCGAGCATGCGCCGGGCCCGCAGGGAGAAGGTGAGCGGCTCGGGGAAGCCGCCGGTCCACATGGTGGCGACTTCGAGGCCGTCGATCCAGTCCCGGTACTCGTCGCGCTTCGGCGTCCGGAAGGGGTCCGGCGAGCGGTAGAGGTCGAGGCTGGCGATCTCGGTGAGCGGCACGCCGTCGTCGAGCGTCGGGTACGGCTGGGAGCCGATGACCTCGACGTGGTGGCCGAGGCGGGCCAGCTCACGGGAGAGATGGCGGACGTAGACGCCCTGGCCGCCGCAGAACGGGTTCCCCTTGTACGTGAGGAGAGCGATCCGCAAGGGACCGGCACCGTCCGCGGTGACGCCCTGTCGGGGGCTTGCCGGGCTTGCCTCTATGGCTTCCGCGGTCATGCGCGACCCCCTTCGAGCGTGTTTCGCCGGAGCGTAACCGCTCGCGCTAATCTAGAACAAGTTACAGACTTGATCGTTCTCGATCTTCTTGCATGATCTTCTTGAGCGTTCAAGGAGGACAGAATCTACCGGCAGGTAGCTCCGTGGTGAGAGCCGGAACAGGTGATTCGCGCCACGACGGCCGGACCGCGATACTGTCGCTCCCCACCTCCGCTCCCACCGCACGGAACGGGACCTCATGACCGCAGACAACAGAGCGGACCTCAGCCCCTCGGCACCGGCCCTCACGGAGCGCCAGGAGGCGCGGCGCCGTCGCATCCTGGACGCCAGCGCCCAGCTCGCGGCGCGGGGCGGCTTCGACGCCGTACAGATGCGTGAGGTCGCCGAGGCGGCCGGGGTGGCCCTCGGCACGCTGTACCGCTACTTCCCGTCCAAGATCCACCTGCTGGTCGCGACGATGCAGGACCAGCTCCAGCACATGCACACCACGCTGCGGAAGCGGCCGCCCGCGGGCACGGACCCGGCGGAGCGGGTCGCGGAGACCCTCATGCGGGCCTTCCGGGCACTCCAGCGGGAACCGCAGCTCGCCGACGCGATGGTGCGGGCGCTGACCTTCGCGGACCGGGGGGTGAGCCCCGAGGTCGACACGGTCTCGCGGCTGACGACCGCGATCATCCTGGACGCGATGGGGGCGGAGCACCCGAGCCCGGAGCAGCTGTCGGCGGTGCGGGTGATCGAGCACACCTGGCACTCGGCGCTGATCACCTGGCTGTCCGGGCGCGCCTCGATCGCGCAGGTGAAGATCGACATCGAGACGGTCTGCCGACTGATCGACCTGACGGCGCCGACACCGGGCCAGGCTGCGCGCTGAGACGTCCGGCTCACGCCGGATCGTGAGGCGCGCCGAGGTCCCGCCCTCGCCGCTGCTCACACCGCCGCTCACGCCGCCGCCCGCACCGCCCGCGCCCCCGGCGTTCCCGCACGGGGGCACGAGCCGCACAAGGTCAGGACTTGGCCTTGGCGTTCTCCTCGGCGATGGCCGCCGCGCACTCCGGGCCGCTGTCGACGGCGACGAACATGACCAGCTTCAGCGGGCCCTGGGAGTGGTTGCTGGCCTGGAGCTGCCAGCTGCTCTTCTTCAGGGACTTGATGACCGAGCCGCCCTGACCGGAGCTGCGCTCCTCCGTCCAGCCGCCCTTGGTCAGGGTCGCCACGGTGTCCGTGTAGGACTTCGCCGGGTCGGCGGCCTTCTCGGCGTCGGCCGTCCAGCTGACCATGCAGTCCTTGACCTCGGCCGGCACCTGCTCGCCCGAGGCGTCCTGCGTGAAGCCGGCCCCCGTCGCCGCGTCGGTCAGCTCCTTGGTGACCGCGGCCCCGTCGAGCCGCTCGCCGCCCGAACCGCCCGAGCCGCCCGTCGCCGCCGAGCCGGCCGAGGACGAACCCGCGGACGACGAACCGCCCTTGTCCGCACCGCCCTCGCTGCCACAACCCGCGACCAGCAGCACCACACCGGCGGCCGCGGCCACCCACTTCGCCTTGCGCACAACACTCCCAAAGACGTGCGCACGAAGGCCCCTTGCCCCCGTGACCAAGGGCCTAGTTTTGCACAAGGGAACGACAACGGGCCGTGATGCGCCAGCCGTTCCCGTCGAGCGTCCGGTCCTGCCGCTTCCCGGCCGGCCCTCCAGCCGCCGCGCCTCCGTGGCCCCGTCCGACGCCGTGCCGAGGGAGTGTCGCACGGGGGCCGGGCCCCCCGTCACCGGAGGAATAGGGGGACGGGGGACGGGCCCCCGTCCCCCTATTCCTCGGGCGGGAACACCGGCTCCCCTCCGTCCGCGAGGGCGATCAGGATGGCCTCCACCGGGCAGCCCTCGGCCGCCGCGAGCAGCGTCTCCCCCGCGTCCACCTCCGGTTCCACCGGATGGGACTGGCGGGCCGTGTCGAGACGGAAGGCGGCCGGGGCGTGGTTGACGCACATGCCGGAGCCGATGCAGACGCTCCGGTCGACCTCGACGTGCCAGCGGTCGCCCATCACTCCGCCGCCGGGGACTCGTAGCCGCCGGGCAGGTGGATCATCTTGTGCTCCAGGTACTCGCCGAAGCCCTCGGGGCCGAACTCCCGTCCCAGACCGGAGTTCTTGTAGCCGCCGAAGGGGCCGAGCATGTCCAGGCTGAAGGTGTTGACGTTGAACGTGCCCGTCCGCACGCCCCGTGCGAAGTCGATGCCGTGCTCCACGTCGCCGGTCCAGACGCTGCCGCTGAGGCCGAAGTCGGAGTCGTTCGCGATCCGGAGGGCCTCGGCCTCGTCCCCGTACGGCAGGAGGCAGATGACGGGGCCGAAGATCTCCTCGCGGGCGATCCGCATGGAGTTGTCGACGCCGCCGAAGAGCGTCGGCTCGACGTACCAGCCGCGGTCGAGGGAGGCCGGGCGCCCGCCGCCCGCGAGGACCTTGGCGCCCTCGGCCTGGCCGATGCCGATGTAGTCGAGGGAGCGCTGCTGCTGGCGCCGGGCGACGAGCGGGCCGACCTGGGTGGCCGGGTCGAGCGGGTCGCCGACGACGAGCGCGCCGGCCGCCGCGGCGAAGGCCTCGGCGATCTCCTCGTAGCGGGAGCGCGGGGCGAGGATACGGGTCTGGGCCACACAGGCCTGACCGTTGTTCATCCAGGCGGCGGGGACGATCCCGGCGACGGCGGTGTCCAGGTCCGCGTCGGGCAGGATCACGGCGGCCGACTTCCCGCCGAGCTCCAGGGTGACGCGGGTGAGGTTGCGGGAGGCGACCTCCATGACCCGCTTGCCGGCCGCGACCGAGCCGGTGAAGGAGACCTTGTCGACGCCGGGGTGGCCGACGAGGTACTCGCTGACCTCGCGGTCGGCGGGCAGGATGCTGAGCACGCCCTCGGGCAGCCCGGCCTCGGTGGCGATCTCGGCGAGGATGTACGAGTCGAGGGGCGACTCCGGCGAGGGCTTGAGGACCACCGTGCAGCCGGTGAGCAGCGCGGGCCCCAGCTTGGCGGCGGCGGTGAACTGCGGCACGTTCCACGGGATGACGGCCGCGACCACGCCCACCGGCTCGCGCCGGACGAGCAGCGGGCCGAGGACACCGCCGCGCCGCTCCTCGTACGCGAAGTCCCGGGCGACGGTGATCGCCGCGTCCCAGACCATCATCGCGCCGAGCGCCTGGGCGAGGACGGACCAGGAGTACGGGGAGCCGTTCTGCGAGCTGATGGACCGGGCGATCTCCTCGTAACGGACGGCGATCGCGTCCTTGATGCGGGTCACGACCGCGATCCGCTCCTCGACCGCCATCCGCGGCCAGGGCCCCTCGTCGAAGGCCCGGCGGGCGGCGGCGACGGCCCGGTCGACATCGGCCGCGGAGGCGTGCGGGACGCGCCCGATGACCTCCTCGGTGTGCGGCGAGATCACCTCGATGACCGCATCGCCGAGCGGATCGGTCAACTCCCCGCCGATGAACAGCTTTCCGTGCTCCACAAGCTCGGTCATGACCGCGGCCTCCCGAGGAGATGAAATTCTCTGACGATGCCTCAGAACTGATACCAGTTCTAGTTATAGTGAGCAATGCAGCGGACGAAATAGGTCCCCACCAGCCACTTTGCTGCCGGTGGGGGCCATCGTCATGCCGCCTGGGCCGCCTCTGGGCCGTCAGCCGCCCCGCTGACCCTCCGATACATGTCGTCGACGGCCGTCCGGGTGCGGCTCTCACTGCTCGGCATCAGGCGCGTGTACACCCGGAGCGTGAACCCAGGGTCCACGCGCCCGAGGTAGCCAGCGCGACGGACGACCCGATGGTGGTACATCAGCTTGCGCGCGAGGCGGGGGCAGACGTTCTGGCCGCCGTCGCGGCGGCGCTCACGGCGGCGGAGGTCAGAGCAGGCAGTGTCGCCGACGCGCCGACTGTCGGCGCCGTTGACGCCCTGAAAGCGGCACGTGCATCAGGGCGGCGTGTCGCTGTCGTGAGCAACAACTCCGCCGAGTGCGTGCACGCCTACCTGTCAACGCAGGGGCTTTCGGATGCCGTCGAAGTGGTGGCGGGTCGGCCGGCCCTACGGCCGGATCTCATGAAGCCGTCACCACACCCCCTACTCGAAGCCGCGGCGATCCTCGGCGTGGCACCGGATCGGACCGCGCTAGTGGGTGACTCCGTCAGCGACACCGAGGCCGCCAGAGCAGCGGCTGCAAACAGCATCGGCTTCGCCAACAAACCGGGCAAGACCGAAGCGCTCGCCGTAGCCTGCGCCGTCATCGCGGACACGGGTGCGCTTGCTCGGGCTCCGACTGCGCTGCCAGGCGGTCGCTGAACTCGTCCCGGCGGGAAGGAGGCGGCTCAACTCAATTCACCTGCCGGGTCAAGTACGTCAGCCTGGATACGATCCCCTTATGCCGAGTCCGCCCACGAAGCAGACTGTCGCCATGCAAATAACCGAGGCAGTTACTCGGATTTCTTCCACCATCGACTGCTGGAGACCCCAGAGGCTTTAGGCTCGCCCTTCTCTTTCTGCTTCTTTAGGTGCTTCCGCGCAGATTTCAACCTCCACCAGGCTTCTGGAGACGCACCGTCCTCGTTCTCTGGATTCGCTGCCCGCTCAAGGTAGGGAATAGCCTCCTCGTATCTCTCTAGACCAAAGAGTACGATCCCGAGCTTCTCGTTTGCGACACCAACTCCACCCTCAGTCGATTTTCGGAGCCATGAAATAGCACTCTCATATTCTTCCGTTTGATCGAGTTTGCGGCGCGTGGCCCCCTGCGCAAACTCAGCCCGCATGAGGATTCTGGAAGCCACCTTGTAGCAGGATTGAGGATCCCCCACCTCGGCAAGTCGCTGAGTCCAAGCTGTGGCGTTGTTAGCCCTCTTGGTTACCTCATATAGCAGCACCAGGAGTTTGCCAGCCTCGATGTTGCCAGCCTCAGCTGCCGTCAACAGCGGAAACTCGGCCTCCTGAAAGTCTCGGGCCTCGAGCTTCATCCGGCCATAGCGGTAGCATGTCTCAGGGTCCGCGCCAGCCAAAGCACCGCCGCCATAGAAGTACTGCGTCACCTCATTACTCTGGGTCCCCTGACCTAGGTTGAAGACGACGGACTCGCCGTTCGCGTTTACTGACTGCGTAATACCCTCCTCCGGGCCTTCGCCACTCATGCGCCGGGTACCGAGTTGTGCTGAGTTCCGGATCCGAGATTGAAGACGATTCCGCCGCTGGTCCGAACATGCTGCTCCACGCGGTACCTCTGCTCTGCAGATTTATCGCCTTCGAATTCTGCCAACATTGTACGAATTTCATCAAGGAGCATGGGGTTCTGCGTCAGGGCTCGTCGGAACCTGCTCCGCCACTCGGCCATGACCTCGTTCCGCGTCTCCTCGCCGCCTTCTGCGCCGAGGAGACGCTGACGCGATTCTTCAAGCTCCTCCGCGACGTCGGACGCGTCCTCGGAGCGTCGCGACAGGATGCCGGTGAACCGATCTCTGACGCTGCCCCACAAGTCCCCCATCATCGCGCCCACAAGAGCTTGGGCGGCTGGAGCCGCCCATTGCGCGATCTCAAGCTCGCTCACTTCGACCCCTCGTACCGTGAAGCACCCCCGAAAGGGGACTGCTTGACCGAATGCTGGGCGCATTCTAGGAGGAGACCGCTCCAGCGGACAGGCGGTGGCTGGTTCTGGCTGATCGACCTTCCATACCGGATCGCCGCCCCCTCCACGAGCCCGTGCGGGCAAGCCCAGCGCGACTGGGCCGATGGCCAACAAGGCCCGCCGCCGCAGGGGTTGAGACGGCAGACGCCTCGAACTGCTGCCCGAAGGGCCTTCGCCTCTCATCGGCAGGCAGCTGCCACCCGATCGATGGCCACTCTGAAACTCCCCGGCGAGTCACCGCGCCCCACGTCACCCCTCACCAAGTGAGCGAAGCTCATCCCGCTACAGGGCCGCCGACTCCGCAGTCCTCATGCAACGCCAACTTCAGCAAGACGTGATCCACAAACAAACCTCAGCCGTGCGCGCCACATGCGACTCGGTGTCGACGCACCCACATGTCGGGCTGCCCCTGGGCCGTGCGAGGCGGCCCGGCAGCGACCAGCAACGACCAATGACGACGGCGTGATCCCAGGTCAGGAACAGGGCAATGACGGTGCGACGCAAGCCACTCTGACGGATCGTCAGTTCTAGTTATGATGGACAACAGAACGAGCAGCAGTACCGGCAAGGTCGAGCAAGCTCCGCAAGGTCTTGGAGAGATGAGGGCACATGACCCAGGTGACCGAGCACGGCGGAGGCGTCTGGTCCTTGCGGGTGCCCATCCCGGACAATCCGCTCGGCCACACCCTCGTGCACGTCGTCGATACCGACCGCGGTCCCGTCCTCGTCGACACCGGCTGGGACGACCCGGACTCCTGGGCCGAACTCACCGGCGGACTCGACGCGTTGGGGCTCTCCGTCCAGGAGATCCACGGGGTCGTCATCACCCACCACCACCCCGACCACCACGGTCTCTCCGGCCGCGTCCGCGAGGAGTCCGGGGCCTGGATCGCGATGCACGCCGCCGACACCGCCGTCGTCCGCCGCACCCGCGAGGCCGAACCCGGCACCTGGCTCGACTACATGGTCCAGAAGCTGACCGCCGTCGGCGCCCCCGAGGAACACGTCGCCCCGCTGCGGGCCGCCCGGGCCGCCGGCCACCTGCGGACCCTTCCCGGCCTGCGCTCCGCCGTCCCCGACCGCGAGATCGTCCCCGGCGAGCTCCTCGACCTCGCCGGCCGGCGGCTGCGCGCGATCTGGACGCCCGGCCACACCCCGGGCCACGTCTGCCTCCACCTGGAGGAGGAGCACCCCGCCGGGCTGCCGGGCCACGGCCGGCTCTTCTCCGGCGACCACCTGCTGCCCGGGATCTCCCCGCACATCGGGCTGTACGAGCACCCGGGCGACGCCCACGAGACCGACCCCCTCGGCGACTACCTCGACTCGCTCGAACGCATCGGCCGCCTCGGCGTCGCCGAGGTCCTCCCCGCCCACCAGTACGCGTTCGCCGACGCCGCCGGCCGGGTCGACGAGCTCCTCGCCCACCACGAGGAACGGCTCACCGGGCTCCTCGCCCTCCTCGCCACCCCGCTCACCCCCTGGCAGCTCGCCGAGCGGATGGAGTGGAACCGGCCCTGGGCGGAGATCCCCCACGGCTCCCGGAACATCGCCGTCAGCGAGGCCGAGGCCCACGTCCGCCGCCTGGTGAAACTGGGCCGCGCGGAGGCGACGGGGGACACGGACCCCGTCACGTACGTCGCGGTGTGAGGCGCCTCGCCCCGAAGTCGCCCGGCGGGTGCGAGCCGGTGTGAGGCGGTGTGAGGCGCCTCGCACCCCCGGGGCGGCGGGCGTACGGGCCGGTAGAGTGAGCGGGTCGTCATCATGCCCGTACGGGGGGAAGCCGGTGCGAATCCGGCACTGACCCGCAACCGTGAGCCGCCCCGTCCAAGGGCGGCGAGTCGGAATGCCCCGCCCGGGACGTGACCGCCGGCACCGTCGAGGAATACGGAGCCGGAGCCTGGTGCCCCTGAGGCGTGCCGGTGCCCGGCCGCAGGAGAGGGCCCCATGAACACCGTCCGCCGCGGCGCCGCCGCGCTCGCCGCCGCAGCAGTCGTACTCGGCACCGGAGCGGCCCTTCCGGCCGCCGCCGCGCCGTCTCCGTCCGCATCCGCCTCCGCCTCCGCCGATACGGCCTCCCCGTCGGCATCCGCATCCGGCGGCACCGCCTCCAGCGGTCTGTACGGCACGACGGACCCGACGTACGACGGTGTGTGGCGCCAGTCGCTCGCCTTCCTCGCCCAGCGCGGCACCGGCTATCAGCCCGCCGACCAGGCCGTGGACTGGCTCCTCGGCCAGCAGTGCGCCGACGGTTCCTTCAGCTCCTACCGCGCCGACACGACGCAGCCCTGCGACGCGAAGACGATGCGGGACACCAACGCCACCGCCCTCGCCGTCCAGGCGCTCGGCGCCGTCCGCCGCCAGGCCGCCGAACCGGAGAAGGTCAACACGGCCGTCACCGCCGGCGCCGACTGGCTGCGGTCCGTGCAGAACAAGGACGGCGGCTGGAGCTACACCCCCGGCGGCCCCAGCGACGCCAACTCCACCTCGGTGATCGTCGGCGCCCTCGCCGCGGTCGGCGTCAAGCCCGGCTCCTTCACCTCCCCCGAGGGCCGCACCCCCTACGACACGCTCCTCACCTTCGCCGTGCCCTGCTCCGACAAGGCCGGCGCCGGCGCGTTCGCGTACCAGCCCGACAAGACCGGCAAGCTGCTCGCCAACGCGGACGCCACCGCCGCGGCCACCCTCGCCGGGCTCGGCAAGAGCATCGTCTCCACCAAGGCCTCCCCGGACCAGGCCCCGACCTGCCAGGACCTGACGAAGCCGACCATCGAGCGGGCCGCCCTCAACGGCGCCTCCTACCTGACGAAGGCCCTCGCGAAGACCGGCCACCTCACCGCCCCGCCGATGCCCGGCTCCACCGACACGACGGAGAAGCCGGACATCGGCAACACCGCCGACGCGGTCGTGGCGCTCGCCGCCGCCGGTGCCGCCAAGGAAGCCCAGCCCGCGCTGGAATGGCTGGAGAAGAACTCCGCCGCCTGGGCGAAGGAGAGCGGCCCCGCCGCCTACGCGCAGCTGATCCTGGCCGCCCGCGCGACGGAGACCGACCCCCGCGAGTTCGGCACGACCGACCTGGTCGAGCAGCTCAACGCCCTGGGCCCCGCGCCCAAGAGCCCGGACACCTCCGCCGCCGCCACGAGCGACGACGAGGAATCCGGCTTCGACATCTGGTGGATCATCGGCATCGGCATGGTCGTCGGCGTCGGCATCGGCTTCCTCGTGAGCGGCCGCAAGAAGTGACGACCGCCATCACCGGACGTACGGCCCGGATCGCGGGCGCCGCGGCCGGGGCGCTCCTGACGCTCACCGCCGTCGCGGCGGCCCCGGCGCAGGCCGCCGGGTACCGCTACTGGTCGTTCTGGGAGAGCGACGGCGGGACGTCCTGGACCTACGCCACCCAGGGCCCGGCGACCGCCCGCCCCGCCGACGGCGACGCGATCGGCTTCCGCTTCGCGATCAGCCAGGGCACGAGCGACACGTCCAAGCCCTCCGCCGCCCCCGACTTCGCGGAGATCTGCGCGGGCGTGGAGAAGGAGGACGGCAGCAAGCGGATCGCGGTCGTCGTCGACTCCGGCGGCCCGAAGGACGCCCCGACCGGCGAGAAGCTCCCGGCGAAGCGGGTCGAGGTCGGCTGCGCGCAGGTCCGCGAGGACGCGACGGCCGCGGAGGCCCTGGCCGAGGTGGCGAAGCCGCTGCGGTACGACGGCGCGGCGATGCTGTGCGGGATCGCCGGGTATCCGGCGCGGGGCTGTGGCGAGCAGGTCGCGGAGAACGGTGAGAACACGGGAAGCGGAGAGCAGTCGGCGGCGCCGACCTCCACTCCCGCTGTCTCCGCTTCCTCCTCCGCCTCCGCCTCCGACGAGGGGAACGGCAGCCCGTCGATCGGCGTGCTCGCCGGCGGGGCGGCCGTGCTCGCCCTCGGCGGCGCCGCGATCTGGAAGGCCCGCCGTCGCGGATGAGCCCCACCCGTAGCAGCAGCAACAAGAACGACAACAGGAACACCAGCAGCAGGTTCACGGCCCCGGTGGCGAACCGGTCGAACGCCCTCCACGCCGGAGCCTGGTGGCTGTGGGCGCTCGGCCTGGCCGTCGCCGCCTCGCGCACGACCAACCCGCTGCTGCTCGGCCTGCTCGTCGGGGTCGCCGGGTACGTCGTGGCGGCCCGCCGCACGGACGCGCCCTGGGCGCGCTCGTACGGGGCGTTCGTGAAGCTCGGCCTGTTCGTCGTCTTCCTGCGGGTGGTCTTCTCGCTGCTGCTCGGCTCCCCCATCCCGGGGACCCACGTCCTGTTCACGCTGCCCGAGGTGCCGCTGCCCGAGTGGGTGCAAGGGGTACGGATCGGGGGCCGGGTCACCGCCGAGCAGCTGGTCTTCGCCCTCTACGACGGGGCGAAGCTGGCGACCCTGCTGATCTGCGTGGGCGCGGCGAACGCGCTGGCCAACCCGGCGCGGCTGCTGAAGTCGCTGCCGGGGGCCCTGTACGAGGCCGGGGTCGCCGTCGTCGTGGCGATGACCTTCGCGCCGAACATGGTCGCCGACGTGGTGCGCCTGCGGACCGCCCGCCGCCTCCGGGGCCGCCCCACGGGCGGGGTCCGGGCGGTGCTCCAGATCGGTCTTCCGGTGCTCGAAGGCGCGCTGGAGCGGTCGATCGCGGTGGCGGCCTCGATGGACGCGCGGGGTTACGGCCGGACGGCCCAGGTCCCCGCGTCCGTACGCCGTACGACGAACGCGCTGACCCTGGGCGGGCTGCTCGGGGTCTGCGCCGGTTCGTACGGGCTGCTCGCGGCGGAGGGCGCCGGGTACGGGCTGCCGCTGCTCGCCGCGGGGCTCCTCGCGGCCATGGCGGGGCTCCGGCTGGGCGGGCTGCGGACCGTACGGACCCGGTACCGGCCCGACCGCTGGGGCGTGCGGGCCTGGCTGGTCGCGGGCTCCGGGGTGGCGGTCGCGGTCCTGATGATCTGGGCGAACGCGTACGCACCGGAGGCGCTGCACCCCGGGGTCGTCCCCCTGGAGGCGCCGGAGCTGCCGCTGTGGCCGGCCGTGTCGATCCTGGTGGGCCTGGTCCCGGCGTTCGTGGCCCCCGTACCGCAGGAGTCCGTACCGCGGGAGTCCGTCCCCCGGGACACCGTCGCCAAGGAGAGCTCGTGATCCGCTTCGAGAACGTCTCGGTGAGGTACGAGGAGGGTGCCGAGCCCACCCTGCGGGACGTGAACCTCACCGTCCCCGAGGGGGAGCTCGTCCTGCTCGTCGGCCCGTCCGGCGTCGGCAAGTCGACCCTCCTCGGCGCGGTCTCCGGCCTCGTCCCGCACTTCACGGGCGGCACCCTGACCGGCCGGGTGACCGTCGACGGCCGGGACACCCGCGCGCATCCGCCGCGCGAGCTGGCGGACGTGGTGGGCACGGTCGGGCAGGACCCGTCGGCACACTTCGTGACGGACACGGTCGAGGACGAGCTCGCGTACGGGATGGAGTCCCTGGGGCTCGCCCCGGCCGTCATGCGGCGCCGGGTCGAGGAGACCCTCGACCTCCTGGGCCTCGCGGAACTCCGCGACCGCCCGATCGCCACGCTCTCCGGCGGGCAGCGGCAGCGCGTCGCGATCGGCTCGGTCCTGACGCCGCACCCCAAGGTCCTCGTCCTCGACGAGCCGACCTCGGCGCTGGATCCGTCGGCGGCGGAGGATGTCCTGGCGGTGCTCCAGCGCCTGGTCCACGACCTGGGCACGACGGTCCTCCTGGCGGAGCACCGCCTGGAGCGGGTCGTCCAGTACGCGGACCAGGTCATCCTCCTGCCGGACGGCGTCATGGGCCCGCCGGCCGAGATCATGGCGGCCTCACCGGTCCACCCGCCGGTGGTGGCGCTGGGCCGCCTGGCGGGCTGGGACCCGCTGCCGCTGACGGTGCGGGACGCGCGGCGGAGGTCGGGCGAGCTGAAGGAGCGGTTGGCGGGCCGGCTGGAAGGGCGGGACCCTGCGGGGCTGCTCCCCCACCCCGCCCCTTCCCGAAACCGGGGCTCCGCCCCGGACCCCGGTCCTCAGACTCCGGACGGGCTGGATCACTCAGGCGCGAGCGCGGCTCCGCCGCAGGGGGATTTTCCGGCCCCCACAGCGCCTTCCCGGCGGGGAGCCGTTTCAGCCCCGCCGGCGTTTGAGGCGCGGGGGTCCGGGGGCGGCGCCCCCGGTTTCGGGAAGGGGCGGGGTGGGGGAATCCTCCCGTTCCTACGCCGCCGCAACCGCACGACCGACCCGGCCACCGGCCCGGCCACCGACCCCACCCTCACCACACCCGCCACTCCCACCACTCCCCTCCTCCTCGCGGACGCGCTCGGCGTGCGGCGCGGCCGCGTCGAAGCCCTCCGCAGGGTGGACCTCCAGGTCCGGGCCGGTGAGACCGTCGCGCTCATGGGGCGGAACGGCGCGGGCAAGTCCACCTTCCTCTCCACCGTCGTCGGCATGATCCCGCCGACCTCCGGCACGGTCCACGTCGCCGGCCGCACCCCCCACACCACCGCCCCCCGCGAGCTGATCCGCCAGGTCGGCCTCGTCCCGCAGGAGCCGAGGGATCTGCTGTACGCGGACACCGTCGCCGCCGAGTGCGCGGCGGCCGACGCGGACGCGGGCGCGGCGCCCGGGACCTGCCGGGACCTGGTCTCCGAGCTGCTGCCGGGCGTCGCGGACGACACCCACCCCCGGGACCTCTCCGAGGGGCAGCGGCTCGCGCTCGCGCTGGCCGTGGTCCTGACCGGCCGCCCGCCCCTCCTCCTGCTCGACGAGCCGACGCGCGGTCTGGACTACGCGGCCAAGGCCCGGCTGGTCGCGCATCTGCGCGCGCTCGCGGCGGACGGTCACGCGATCGTGCTGGCCACGCACGACGTGGAGCTCGCGGCGGAGCTGGCGCACCGGGTGGTGATCATCGCGGACGGCGAGGTGGTCGCCGACGGCCCGACGGCCGAGGTCGTCGTGTCGTCCCCCGCGTTCTCCCCGCAGGTCGCCAAGATCCTCGCGCCGCAGCCCTGGCTCACGGTCGAACAGGTGGAGGCGGCGCTGTGAAGCACTCCGGCACCGGCACCGGCACCCGCCCCGTCCGGCTCGGCCCGCGCTCGATCACCGCGCTCGCCCTGGTCTCCTTCATCGGGATCGTCGGCATCTGCTGGCCGCTCTTCGCGGACGCGTCCTCGGCCGTCACCACGCACTCGGCGGATGCGCCGTGGCTCTTCGCCGCTCTGCTGCCGCTGCTGATCGCGGTCGTGATCGCGACGATCTCCGACTGCGGGATGGACGCCAAGGCGATCGCGATGCTGGGCGTGCTCGCCGCCGTGGGGGCCGCGCTCCGCCCGCTGGGGGCGGGGACGGCCGGCCTGGAGCCGATGTTCTTCCTGATGGTGCTGAGTGGCCGGGTCCTCGGGCCGGGCTTCGGTTTCGTCCTCGGCTCGGTGACGATGTTCGCGTCCGCGCTGCTCACGGGCGGGGTGGGCCCCTGGATGCCGACGCAGATGCTCGCGATGGGCTGGTTCACGATGGGGGCCGGGCTGCTGCCGGCTCCTGAGCGGCTCCGGGGCCGGGGTGAGCGGCTGATGCTCGCCGCGTACGGCTTCGTGGCGGCGTTCGCGTACGGCACGATCACCAATCTCTACGGCTGGGTGACGATCGGTGGCGCAGAGGTAGCGGCGGGCGACGGAAGCGGTGGAATCTACTTCGTGCCCGGCGATTCGACCCACGAGAACCTGGTCCGCTTCCTCGCCTACGTCGTCGCGACCTCCCTCGGCTGGGACCTCGGCCGCGCCGCCCTCACCGTCGTCCTCACCCTCACCATCGGATCCACGCTCCTGAAGGCCCTCCGACGTGCCACACGAAGGGCGAACTTCGAGGCCCAGGTCACATTCGAAGGCCTGGAAAAGGCCGCTGCGGGTGAGCCGCCCCACAGGACCTACGTCACGTACGAGCGGAAATAGTAGCCAGGCGTACCCGCCCAAATCGCCCCACAGCAGGGCATGACCTGCGGAAATCCCCCACACCCACCCCGCACTCACCCCCCGGGACCTTCCGCCCGGGTCCGAACCTTCCTCGTACAAGGGGTCGTTGCGTCGGCGCTCCGGCCCTGGTTCTGTAGAGGACGTCGCCAGGCAGCCGGTGTTCATCACGGCGCTTCGGACGGCCGGTTCCCCCCAGTTCCCGGGTCTCCCGGGCTCTGGTTCCGGCATGCCGAAATCGCCCGGCGCGGCCCTTGTTCCCGACGTTAGGTAGATACGTTGTTCCGCTCGCTCACCACTCGTGCCTCTGCCCGCAACAAGAAGATCGCCGCCACCGCAGCCGTGCTGCTGGGTGCGTCGGGTGCGGTGCTCGGCACGACCGGCTCGGCTTCGGCCGCCAGCCCGCAGGAGCTCGCTCGCGACATCGTCCCCTCCTCGCAGTACGCGTCCTTCAGCAAGATCGTCGAGCACGAGTCGCACTGGAACCACACCGCGACCAACTCGTCCAGCGGCGCGTACGGCCTGGTCCAGGCCCTCCCGGCCTCGAAGATGTCCTCGGCCGGTTCCGACTGGAAGACCAACCCGGCCACGCAGATCAAGTGGGGCCTGAACTACATGAACGAGCGCTACGGCTCCCCGAACGCCGCCTGGGCGTTCTGGCAGGCCAACGGCTGGTACTAAGAGTCCCTGCCGCCGCACAGCGCACCCGCAAGGCCCCGCCCTCCTCACGGAGGGGCGGGGCCTGCGGCGTTTTCGGCTCTGGATTTTTAGTAGACCGGTCGTCTAGTGTTCGGGGCACCGGCGGGCGCCGCACCCGGAAGACCCCGCCGCGACCGACCCCGGAGGCCACCCCATGTCCGCACCCGCACCCGCGCCCACGCCCAGACCCACACCCACTCCCCTCCCGCCCGGCCGGTTCGGCGAGCTCGTCGGCATCGCGCTCCCGATCGTGCAGGGACCCTTCGGCGGCGGCCTGTCCTCCGTCGAGCTCGCCGCGACGGTGTCCGAAGGCGGCGGCCTCGGCTCGTACGGGGCCCACATCCACACCCCGGAGGAGATCACCGCCCTGGTGGCCCGGCTCCGCGCGGCCACCGACCGCCCGTTCGCGGTGAACCTCTGGGTGCCGCAGGAGGGCGAGGCGCGCGGGCTCCCGGCGGCCGCGCCGGCCGAGCACGCCGCCCCGGCCGAGCACGCCGAGCACATCGCACCGGCGGAGCACGCCGAGCTCGCCGAGCACGTCGAGCGGCTGCGGCCGTACTACGAGGAGCTCGGCGTACGGGCTCCGAGCGCCGAGGACGTACGGGCCCGGCCGGACTTCGACGAGCAGCTCGACGCCCTGTTCGCCGCGGCCCCGCCCGTGATCAGCCTGGTCATGGGCCTGCCGCCGCGCCGCCTCGTCACCGAGGCCCGGCGGCGCGGGATCGTCGTGGTGGGCACGGCGACCACGGTCGACGAGGCCGTGGCCCTGGAGAAGGCCGGGGTGGACGCGGTCGTCGCGTCCGGCAGCGACGCCGGCGGGCACCGGGGCGCTTTTCTCCGGCCGGTACGGGAGTCCCTGGTCGGCACCTTCTCGCTCGTCCCGCAGGTGGCGGACGCGGTGTCCGTCCCCGTCGTCGCGGCGGGCGGGATCGCCGACGGGTGCGGGATCGCCGCAGCGCTCGCGCTCGGCGCGGACGCGGTCCAGATCGGCACGGGCTTCCTCGCCGCCCGCGAGTCCGGGGCGAGCGAGGCGCACCGGCGGACCCTCGGCACCCCGGAGTCGCGGACGACCGTACTGACCCGGCTCTTCTCCGGGCGTACGGCGCGGGGCATCCCGAACGGCTTCGTCCGGGACATGGCGGCCCACGAGGAGCTCGTCCCCCCGTACCCCGTGCAGAACGCGCTGATGGCGCCGATCCGCCGGGCCGCCGCCGAGCAGGGCCGGCCCGAGTACGTGAACCTCTGGGCCGGCCAGGCCGCCGCGCTCGCGCAGGAGTCGCCCTCGGCCGCCGCGTACCTCTCCGCGCTCGTGGAACAGACGGTCAGAGCCGCTGGATGATCGTCCCGGTGGCGACCGCGCCGCCCGCGCACATGGTGATGAGCGCGAACTCCTTGTCGGTGCGCTCCAGTTCGTGCAGGGCGGTGGTGATGAGCCGCGCTCCGGTCGCGCCGACGGGGTGGCCGATGGCGATGGCGCCGCCGTTGACGTTGACCTTCTCCAGGTCCTGGTCGAAGACCTGCGCCCAGCTCAACACCACCGACGCGAAGGCCTCGTTGATCTCGACGAGGTCGATGTCCTTCAGGCTCATCCCGGCCTTGCCGAGGACCGCGCGGGTCGCGTCGATCGGCCCGTCGAGGTGGTAGTGCGGGTCGGCGCCGACGAGGGCCTGGGCGACGATCCGGGCGCGCGGACGGAGCTTGAGGGCCCGGGCCATGCGCTTGGAGGCCCACATGATCGCGGAGGCGCCGTCGGAGATCTGGGAGGAGTTCCCGGCGGTGTGGACGGCGGTCGGCATGACGGGCTTGAGCCGCCCGAGGCCCTCCATGGTGGTGTCGCGGAGGCCCTCGTCGCGGTCGACGAGCCGCCACATGCCCTGGCCCGCGGCCTGTTCGGCCTCGGTGGTGGGGACCTGGACGGCGAAGGTCTCGCGCTTGTACCGCTCCTCGGCCCAGGCGACGGCGGCCCGTTCCTGGGAGAGGAGGCCGAGGGAGTCGACGCGCTCGCGGGTGAGGCCGCGGCGGCGGGCGATGCGCTCGGCGGCCTCGAACTGGTTGGGCAGGTCGACGTTCCACTCGTCGGGGAACGGCTTGCCGGGGCCGTGCTTGGAGCCGGAGCCGAGCGGGACGCGGGACATGGCCTCGACGCCGCAGCTGATCCCGATGTCGATGACGCCGGCCGCGACCATGTTGGCGACCATGTGGCTGGCCTGCTGCGAGGAGCCGCACTGACAGTCCACCGTCGTGGCGGCCGTCTCGTAGGGCAGCCCCATGGTGAGCCAGGCGGTGCGCGCCGGGTTCATGGACTGCTCGCCGGCGTGGGTGACCGTACCGCCGACGATCTGTTCGACGCAGTCGGCGTGGATGCCGGTGCGGCCGAGGAGTTCACGGTAGGTCTCGCCCAGGAGGTAGGCGGGATGGAGGTTGGCGAGCGCGCCTCCGCGCTTGCCGATGGGGGTGCGTACGGCTTCGACGATGACGGGTTCCGCGGCCATGAGCTCGTCCTCTCCTCGACCGGTCGGGGTGTCCCGGCACCTCGTCCGGTCGGCGTCCCGGGGGAACTAGTACGCGTTCTAGTTCTGAGTGCAGTCTTATGACTGCTACCTCGGGTACGCAAGGGTCCGGGACGCAACAGTTCTCGCTCCGCCTCTTGCTACTTGGCGAACTCGTTACTAACTTTCCCGGCAGTTTCTGATGGGCCATCAGATAATCATCGGATAATGGAGCGTGTTGCCGATGCCCTGCCCTCACCTCCCCGAAGGGTTCGACGCCACGGACCCCGACCTCCTCCGTACCCGCGTACCCCTGCCGGAGTTCGCCGAACTGCGGCAGACCGCCCCCGTGTGGTGGTGCCCCCAGCCGGCCGGCGTCACGGGCTTCCAGGACGAGGGGTACTGGGCCGTCACGCGTCACGCGGACGTCAAGTACGTGTCCACGCACCCGGAGTTGTTCTCCTCGAACCTCAACACCGCAGTGATCCGCTTCAACGAGAGCATCGCCCAGGAGCAGATCGACGTCCAGAAGCTGATCATGCTCAACATGGACCCGCCCGAGCACACCCGGGTCCGCCAGATCGTCCAGCGCGGCTTCACCCCCCGGGCGATCCGCAGCCTGGAGACGGTCCTGCGCGACCGCGCCCGCGCCATCGCCGAGGAGGCCCGGCAGGGCGCCGGACCCGACGGCACCTTCGACTTCGTCACCCAGGTCGCCGTCGAACTGCCCCTCCAGGCCATCGCCGAACTCATCGGCGTCCCCCAGGAGGACCGCTCCCGGATCTTCGACTGGTCGAACAAGATGATCGCGTACGACGATCCCGAGTACGCCATCACCGAAGAGGTCGGCGCCGAGGCCGCCATGGAGCTCATCGGCTACGCGATGACCATGGCCGCGGCCCGCAAGGAGTGCCCGGCCGCCGACATCGTCAGTCAGCTCGTCGCCGCCGAGGGCCAGGGCAACCTCTCCTCCGACGAGTTCGGCCTCTTCGTCCTCCTCCTCGCCGTCGCCGGCAACGAGACCACGCGCAACGCCATCAGCCACGGCATGCACGCCTTCCTCACCCACCCCGACCAGTGGGAGCTCTTCAAGCGGGAACGGCCCGCGACCACCGCCGAGGAGATCGTCCGCTGGGGGACCCCCGTGGTCTCCTTCCAGCGGACCGCGACCCAGGACACCGAGATCGGCGGGCAGAAGATCAGCGCGGGCGACCGCGTCGGCATCTTCTACTCCTCCGCCAACAACGACCCCGAGGTCTTCACCGACCCCGAGCGCTTCGACATCACCCGCGACCCCAACCCGCACCTCGGCTTCGGCGGCGGCGGACCGCACTTCTGCCTCGGCAAGTCGCTCGCCGTCAAGGAGATCGACCTGATCTTCAACGCGATCGCGGACGTCCTGCCCGACCTCACGCTCGCGGGCGAACCCCGCAGGCTGCGGGCGGCCTGGCTGAACGGCGTGAAGGAACTCAGGGTCCGCACGGCATGAGCCGTGCGCCCGGCGGAACCGGATCACCACGGGCGGCGTCCGACCCCACATGCGGGGGACACACGGAACAAGCCCGACCACCGGACTCCTGGCCACCAGACTCCTGGCCACCGGCCGGGCCCTGGCCACCAGCCTGACCGGCCGGGCCCTGGCCGGCAGAGTCGTCACCATCGTCATCGCGCTGCTCGCGCTCCAACTCGGCCAGCTCGTCGCACCGGCGTACGCCTGCGGCTGCGGCGCCATGATCCCGGACAAGGCCGAACGCATCGGCGTCGACCGCGAGGAGTCGGCCGTCCACTGGGACGGCGACACCGAGACCGTCGTCATGCGCTTCCGCGTCCACGGGAACGCCCGGCGGGCCGCCTGGATCATGCCGGTGCCCGCCCGGGCCGACGTGTCCCTCGGCGACCCGGCGCTCTTCGACGCGCTCGACCGGCTCACGGAGCCCGAGCAGCGCGACCGCCACTACTTCTGGCCGCGCGAGGACGACTGGCCGTTCGACGACGACTACGGCGACGGAGCCGGGGTCGGAGCCCCGCCCCCCGGCGCGGACGCCGGCGTCGGGCTCGTCGGCCGCGAGCGGCTCGGCCCCTTCGACGTGGCCCGGCTGACCGCCACCGACCCCGACGCCCTCGGCGACTGGCTCCGCGCCAACGGCTTCGAACTCCCCGAACGGCTCACCGGCGCGCTGCGCCCGTACGTGGACCGGAAGTGGGAGTACGTCGCGGTCCGCCTCGCGCCCGAGGAGAAGGACGCGGTCCTCTCCGGCGAGCTCACCCCGCTGCGGATCGCCTTCGCCTCCCCCGAACTCGTCTACCCCATGCGGCTGTCGCGGCTCGCGAAGAACGCCCAGACGCTCGGCCTCCACATCCTCGCCGACCACCGGATGGAGCCGCGCTCCCCCATCGGAGGCGAAAGCCCCGAGGTCACCTTCGCGGGCCGGATCGACACCCCGGAGGGCGCGGTCGCCGGACTCGCGGGCTCGGGACCGACCTACCTCACCGCCCTGGAGCAGCGGTTCCCGCAGCCCGACCGCATCGACGACGACCACCACCTCCGCGCGGTCGCGGACACTCCGTACCGCGAAGTCGTCTACCACGACCGCCTGTTGACGTTCGGCGGCGGAATCCCCGCCTGGCTCGCGACGGTCGGCGGCGGCGCGCTGCTCGCGACGGCGGCGACGCTCCTCGCCGTACGCGCGTCGAGGCGCCGTCCGGACCCCACCCCAGGTGTACGTTCGCCCGCATGACGAACCCTCAGTGGAGCGAAGTCGACCGATACGTCACCGAGCTGCTCGCCCCGGCCGACGAGGCGCTGACCGGCGCGCTCGCCGCGTCCACGGCGGCCGGCCTGCCCGAGATCGCGGTCGCCCCGAACCAGGGCAAGCTGCTGCACCTGCTCGCCGCGATGCAGGGCGCCCGGAACATCCTGGAGATCGGCACCCTCGGCGGCTACAGCACGATCTGGCTGGCGCGCGCCCTGCCCGCCGACGGCCGGCTGATCACCCTGGAGTACGACCCCGCCCACGCGGACGTCGCCCGCGCCAACATCGCCCGCGCCGGCCTCGACAAGCTCGTCGAGGTCCGCACGGGCGCGGCCCTGGACAGCCTGCCGCAGCTGGAGGCGGAAGGCGCGGGCCCGTTCGACCTGGTGTTCATCGACGCGGACAAGGTCAACAACCCGCGGTACGTGGAGTGGGCGCTGAAGCTCTCCCGCCCGGGCACGGTGATCGTCGTCGACAACGTGGTGCGCGGCGGGAAGGTCGCCACCGCGCACCCGGACGACCCGGCGATCACGGGCACGCGCGAGATGTTCGAACTGGTGGCACGCGAACCCCGGCTGGACGCGACCGCGTTCCAGACGGTCGGCACGAAGGGCCACGACGGCCTGCTGCTGGCCCGCGTCGTCGGCTAGGGCCCGTCGGCCAGAGCGCGTGGCCAGGGGGCGTCAGCCAGGGGGCGTCGGCTAGGGAGTGTCCTGCCGCCACCCCACGAACAGCGGCACCTCCCCGTCGCCGTCGAGGACGACGACGCCGAAGGGCCGGTCGAAGGCGATCCGCTCCACCACGGTGGGGCGGGGCGCGGCCCCAGTCCGGGTCATCGTCACCTGGGTGACGGCCGCGGCCTCGACCCCCTCCTCGGCGACCTCCACGACGGCCTCCTGGAGGACCTTGTCGATGTACATGTCGGCCGCGGAGATCCCGGAGAAGTCGGCCTCGGGCCCCAGCGCGAGCCGGACGCCGAGGGCGTCGAGGTGCGGGCGGACGTCGGTCTTCGTCCGCAGCGTGAAACGCGGCAGCAAGAGGTCGACCGAGTCGGCCGCGAGCGGCGTCCGCTCCCGGGGCCCAGCCCCGTCCCCGTCCCCGGCCCAGGCGGCCGGCAGTACGTCACGGGGCCCGGCGCCCTCCGCCCCCAGCGCGAACCGCACCCGGGCCCCGCCCTCG
This sequence comes from Streptomyces sp. NPDC056169, assembly GCF_042268445.1. Lineage (NCBI taxonomy): Bacteria > Bacillati > Actinomycetota > Actinomycetes > Kitasatosporales > Streptomycetaceae > Streptomyces > Streptomyces sp. NPDC056169. The sequence goes on from NZ_JBHJUO010000011.1 coordinate 196,002, forward strand.
CACGGCAGCTCGACGACGGCGACCCCGTCCACGTACCGGACCCACGCGGCGGGAATCCGCTGCCGCATGGTCGGTACGGGCCGGGTGACGCCGCTCCCGTCGGTGAAGGGCTCGTCGCGGGTCAGGTGCGCGGGGAAGGCGGTCCGCCAGGAGGCCTTCAGGGCGAGGGCGTTGAGCAGAACGAGGTCCTCGGACCCTTCGAGGTCGAGCGGCAGGGACGACATCCGCCCGCCGGTGACCCGCCGCACCCACGCGTCGAGCTCCTCCTGGGCGTCGGGGATCTCCCCCGACGACATGTCGTCCGTCGCTCCGAAGACCGAGTCGGGCAGGGCCTGGTAGGCCGCGCCGGGCAGCACCCCGAAGCCGACCCCGGGCAGCCCGCGCCGGAAGCCGTCCAGGATCGGCATCGTGCTCCACACCCCGGTCGCCACCGCGACCCCGTCCGTCCCCCCGAGCCACCGCCCGACCTCGGTCACGGCCCGCGCCGCCGCCTCCCCCTCGACCCCGAGCAGCCCCGCCAGCTCCTCCCCGGTCCGCCCCCGCGCCCCGGAGGCGACGGCCACGAGGGCCAGCCACAACCCGACGGGCGACACGACGAAGTCACCGCCGTCGCCGTCCGCGACACGGGTCAGCCAGCGCCCGGCCAGTTCTCGCACCGCGCCCGCTCCACCCGCCACCTCGAACCCGACCATGCCCACGCCACCCACACCCTGCCCCCTGTCTCGTCCGTCGTGCCTCACGAGCATGATGACCGCTCACACCGTCCCGACGTGCGGTGTAGGAGACTGCAGACACATGACCAAGGCCCGGCACAGCGCCCGGCCTGCAGGTACGTACTGAGAGGTGTCGTGTGCCCAGTGTGGTGAAGATCAACGTCCTGACCGTTCCGGCCGAGCAGCGTGAGGTCCTGGAGCAGCGCTTCGCCTCCCGCGCCGGGTCCGTGGAGGGATCCGACGGCTTCGAGTGGTTCGAGCTGCTGCGCCCGCTGGAGGGCACCGACCAGTACCTCGTCTACACCCGCTGGCGCAGCGAGGAGGACTTCCAGAACTGGATGAACGGCTCCATGAAGGCCGCGCACGGCGGCGGTGGTGGCGGCGAGGGCGGCGAGCGGCCGAAGCCGGCCGCTTCCGGGTCCACCCTCTGGTCGTTCGAGGTCGTGCAGCAGGCGTCCCCGAAGAACTGAGCTGCGCCCCAGGCCGTGCGCGCCGCACAATGGCGCGCATGACCTGGACCTTCTCCACCGAGCGCGTCGACACCCCGGACGCGTCCGCCCTCCGCCGTGACTACTACGACGACGTCGCCAGCCGCTACTGGAAGCGCCCCGCGACCGAGGCCGAGATCGACGAGGGGCTGACCAACGACGGGGTCGAGCTGCTCACGCCGCCGACCGGGCAGTTCTTCGTCGCGCGGTACGAGGGCAAGGCGGCCGGCTGCGGCGGGGTCCTCATGCTCGACGGCGAGCGCGGCGAGCGCGCCGAGCTGACCCGGGTCTTCCTGCGGCACGCCTTCCGCGGCCTGGGCGGGGCCGGGGCCCTGCTCGGCGAGCTGGAGGACGCGGCGCGCGGCCTCGGCGCCCGCCGGATGGTCCTCAACACCCGCCTGGACCTGGTCGAGGCACGCGCCCTGTACACACGGCACGGGTACGAGGAGATCCCGGCGTACTGCACAGGGCCGTACATGGACATCTGGTACGGCAAGCAGCTCTGACCGTGCTCTGACCGCGCTCTGACCGAGGGGTCAGCCGCTCCAGACGACGACGTCGAAGACGCCGCTCGTGTCGGAGCCCTGCCCGGTCACTTCCTTGACGGTCAGCCGGGCGAGCCTGCCGTCGTTCGTGCGGGCGCAGACGACCAGGCCCGTCTTCATCTTCATGTCCGTCGACGTCCCCAGGGTGTCGACGACACCGGCGCAGTCCGCGTGCGTCGGCACCTTCGCCGCGTCCTTCCACACCAGCGACTTGGCCCCGGCCTCGGGCCGCAGCATGGGGGTCGTGCCGAAGGGATAGACGGAGAAGTCGTTCTCCTCGTTGATCTCGGACTCCACGGGGGGCGCGGAGTCCAGATCCTTGTCCTCATCGAACGTGATCGCCAGGGCGCCCTGCCACTCGACCGTCCCGGCCGGCTTCGCGGGCGGGGTCGTGGGCGGGGTCGCCGAAGCCGACGACTCCGGGGACTGCGTGGAGTCCGTACCGCCCGTGGAGTCCGTGCCGGCCGTGGCGCCCTGGCTCTGCGACGCGTCCGAGGGAGCGTCGTCGCCGCCCCGGACTTCCTCGCCGGGCGTGGTGGTCGAGGTCGCCGGTGCCTGTGCGGCGGGCGGTGCGGGGTCCGCGTTGGTTTTGCCGCTGCTCACCAGGTACGTACCGACGACACCGATGACCGCCGCCACGAGAGTGGCACCCGCGCCGATCCAGGCCCCTCGGTGCGAGGCCGCGCGTGCCGGAGCGGCCGGTACCTGTGTGCCGTAGGCGCCGTTCGCGACGTACCCGCCGTTCCCGCCGTTTCCGTCGTTCGACCAGCCCTGACGTGGCTCTCCGCTGTTCATCCTGCCCATCCCCCCTGTGATGCGATCTTGAAGGGGACAGCCTACTGAGGGGCCCTGAACAGCCGTCATACAGGGTTCGCCGTCATGGAGTTCGCCCCTACGCGTGGTGGTCGCGCGGCGGTTCGGGGGTGTTCGGGCGCTCCCCGTCCGAGCCGTTCAGCTCCGCCGTCAGCTCCTCCACCAGCTGCACGAGGTCGGTCGGCCGGTCGGGGCCCCACCAGTCGCCGAGCAGCTCGGCGAGCGACTCCTCGCGCGCATGGGCGAGCTTCGTCGCCACCTCGACGCCCTCCTCGGTGAGGATCAGCTGGACTCCCTCCCGGGTGGCCAGCCGTCCCTCCTCCACCTGCCGGGCGGCTTCCGTGATCACCCGCAGGGGTACGGGGGTGGTCTCGGCGAGCCGGGCGGGTTCGACGGTGCCGTGGCGGCGGATCCGCAGCAGCAGCCAGCTCGCGGCGGGCTGCAGGTCGAGCCCGGCGCGGGCGGTGATCTTCACGTAGATCTCCCTGCGGCCCTCCCGGGAGCCGAGGAGGGAGAGCGCCCGGGCGCATTCCTCGTACGAGGAGCGCTCGACGGGGTTCGAGGCGAGGGTCTGGCTCGTGTCCGGGGCCGTGACCGCGCCGCGCAGCTTGTCCTCCTTGAGGAACCAGGCGACGACGAAGGCGACGAGGACGACCGGCGCCGCGTACAGGAACACGTCGGTGATGGACGTGGCGTACGCGTGGAGGACGGAGGGGCGGAGGTCGGCCGGGAGCTCGCCGATGGCGCGCGGGTCGGCGGCGACCTGTTCGGGGCCGATGCCGGGCGGGATCTCCTCTCCGGCGCCCGCCGCACTCGCGAAGACGTCGTCGAGTTTGTTCGTGAGCCGGCTGGTGAAGACGGTGCCGAAGACGGCGACGCCGAAGGACGCGCCGATGGAGCGGAAGAAGGTCGCTCCGGAGGTGGCGACGCCGAGGTCCTCGTAGGAGACGGCGTTCTGCACGACCAGGACGAGGACCTGCATGACGAGGCCCAGCCCGGCGCCGAAGACGAAGAAGTAGATGCTCATCTCCCACGTGGAGGTGTTCTCCGTCAGCTCGTTGAGGAGGAGCAGCCCGAGTGCGGTGAGGGCCGTGCCGGCGATCGGGAAGACCTTCCAGCGGCCGGTGCGGGAGACGATCTGGCCGGAGGCGGTCGTGGTGATCAGCATGCCGAGGACCATGGGCAGCATGTGGACGCCGGACATGGTCGGGGTGACGCCCTGCACCACCTGGAGGAAGGTGGGGAGGTAGGTCATCGCGCCGAACATCGCGAAGCCGACGATGAAGCTGATGACCGAGACCAGGGTGAAGGTCCGGATCCGGAACAGCTTCAGCGGCAGGACGGGTTCGGCGGCGCGCCGCTCGACGTGCACGAACCAGACGAGGAGTACGGCTCCGAGGACGGCGAGGCCGATGATCTGCGCCGAGCCCCAGTCCCAGGTGGTGCCGCCGAGGGAGGCGACCAGGACGAGGCAGGTGGCGACCGAGGCGATGAGGAAGGTGCCGAGGTAGTCGATGGAGTGGCGGGTGGAGCGCACCGGGATGTGGAGCACGGCGGCGATGACGAAGAGGGCGACGATCCCGATCGGCAGGTTGATGTAGAAGACCCAGCGCCAGGAGAAGTGCTCGGTGAAGAGGCCGCCGAGCAGCGGTCCGAGGACGCTGGTGGCGCCGAAGACGGCGCCGAAGAGCCCCTGGTACTTGCCGCGCTCGCGCGGGGACACGAGGTCGCCGACGATCGCCATCGACAGGACCATGAGGCCGCCGCCGCCGAGGCCCTGGAGGGCGCGGAAGCCGATGAGCTGCGGCATGTTCTGGGCGATGCCGCAGAGGGCGGAGCCGATGAGGAAGAGGACGATGGCGGCCTGGAAGAGCTTCTTGCGGCCGTACTGGTCGCCGAGCTTGCCCCAGAGCGGGGTGGCCGCCGTGGACGCCAGCATGTAGGCGGTGACCACCCAGGAGAGGTGTTCCATGCCGCCGAGTTCGCTGACGATGGTCGGCAGGGCGGTGGAGACGATCGTCTGGTCGAGGGCGGCGAGCAGCATGCCGAGCAGCAGCGCGCCGATCGCGACGAGGACCGTGCGGTGGCTCTGCCCCTCTCCGGGCAGGGGATCGCCACCGAGCTGGGACGGGCTCGTTTCCTGGGCCATGGGCATGTCTCCTCGGGCCGCTCCTCGGACAACTCCTCCATCCTGATCCGAATGTCCCTATATGGCCTGCTGGGGGGTGCTACCGGCCCCCTCCGGCCGGAGCGCCGAACAGGGGCAAGCTGCATAATCGCTCGCAGTTGTCTCGGGGAGGGGACCCATCATGACCGGACATGCCTGTCCTGAATGCGGTGGACAAAGACCTGGCTGCACCTGCGCCCAGGCGGAGATAGCGGCGGCCGAGGACTTCGATCCGCTCCGGATCCGTCCGTACGTGACGCTGGACGCGACGGAGCCGACGGGGGGTATGGGGCCTGTCGGGCCTATGGGGTCTGTCGGGCCTGCGGGGCTTATGGGGCCCGCGGGGCCTGGGGGGCTTGCGGGGCCCGCCGGGCCTGCGGGGGCTGCCGGGAGCTACGCGGCGGAGGACCCGCCGACGGCCCAGCTGGCGGCGATCCGCCCGGAGGGCCCGGGGGCGGCGCCAGGGCCGACCTCGTACGCCGACCCGCACGCCGACCCGTACCCCGACACGTACCCCGACACGTACCCCGAAGGCGACCCCTCCGAGACCATGCCGCTGTTGCTGCACGGCGTCGGCCGCGTCGTCGACCCGGCGGCCGAGCGGGAGCCGGCAGGGGGGCGCAGGCGCGGCATGGTGGTCGCGGCGGTGGCCGCCGTCGCCGTGGCGGGCACCGCGGCCTTCGCGGCGGCCGTCCTCGGCGGCACGGACGCGTCCGACGACCGGGCCTCCGGGCTCGAAGTGACCACGAGCGCGTCCCTCAACGTCGCCGTGTCGGAGGCCCCGTCCCCCTCCGCGTCGTCCGAGACCCCGGAGCCGAGCTCGACGCCCCCGTCCGTACGCCCGACCACCACCTCGGCCTCCGCCTCACCGTCCGCCACACCCACGCCCACCCCTTCCGACTCCCGGACCACCCCGGCCCCCGGCGCCACGACCGGCGCGGCGGCCCCTCCGGTCGCCACCGCCACGGCCACCCCGACGACCGCGACGCCGTCGACCGCGACCACGGCCCCGCCCACCTCACAGGCCCCCGAGGAGACCGAGGAGCCCACGACCACCCTGGACTACGGCTCCACCGGCCCCGAGGTGGTGGAGCTCCAGGAGCGCCTGACCCTCGCGGGGGCGTACCACGGCAGCATCGACGGGGAGTACAGCCAGGAGGTCTGGCGCGCGGTGAAGAGCTACCAGTCCTGGATGTTCATCGAGGGCGACCCGAAGGGCGTGTACGGCCCCCACACGCGCGAGGCACTGGAGCGGAGCACCTGGCTCTGAGGCACCTCCGGGACGGCCGCGGGACCACGGAACGCGGACCGGTTGGCCAAGACGCCCTCCGGTTTTGTATCGTAGAAAAACAAAGTGGCCCCGCCCGTACACCCTGACCGGCGGGCGGGACCGCTTCGTTCTCCGTACCCCTCTCGGGAGACCCGATGCCTGCCACCACCCCGGCACAGCTCACCGCCCGCGCCCTCCTCCTCGACATGGACGGCACCCTCGTCAACTCGGACGCCGTCGTCGAGCGCTGCTGGCGCCGCTGGGCCGAGCGGCAGGGTCTCGACGCGGACGCCGTCCTCAAGGTCGTCCACGGCCGCCAGGGCTACGCGACGATGGCCGTCCTCCTCCCGGACCGCCCGATGGACGAGAACTACGCCGACAACCGGCTGATGCTCGCCGAGGAGACCGCCGACCTGGACGGCGTCGTGCCCGTCCCCGGCGCCCCCGCCTTCCTGGCCGCGATCGCCGAGGTGCCGTACGCCCTGGTGACCTCGGCCGACGAGGCCCTCGCGCAGGCACGGATGGGGGCGGCGGCCCTGCCGATGCCCGGGATCCGGGTCACCGCCGAGTCCGTCGGGGCCAGCAAGCCGGACCCCGAGGGCTTCCTCAAGGGCGCGGCCGAGCTGGGCTTCGCCCCGGCGGACTGCGTCGTCTTCGAGGACTCCGAGGCCGGTATCCAGGCGGGCCGCGCGGCCGGCATGCGGATCGTGGGCGTGGGCCCGCGCGCGGCGGCCTTCGCTCCCGACCTCCACGTCGAGGACCTCACCCGACTGCGGGTCGAAACGGCGACCGACGGCACGATCACCCTCACCGCCCTGGCATAGCCCCCTCACCGCCGCGGCGTAGGGCTCACCGCCGCGGCGTAGGGCTCACCGCCCCATCGCAGGGCTCACCGCCCCGCCGCAGGGCTCTCCGCGCCCGCCTCCCGGGGCCGGGTGATCCGGCCGCGCGCGACCAGCTCCAGGGTGGTCGCGGCGGCCACCGCCTGCACCGCGAGCAGCGCGATGAGCACGAAGAGCTGGACGGCGCCCGCGTGCAGCGGTGACGCGCCGCCGAGCAGCATGCCGACGAAGGCCCCCGGCAGCGTCACGAGCCCCACCGTGCGCGTCTGGTCCATGCCGGGGAGCAGCGCGTCCGCCGCGGCCTTCCGCGCCACTTCGAGCCGCGCGTCCCGCTCGATCAGCCCGATCGCGAGACCCGCCTCCACCTCACCCCGCCGCGTCTCCAGCTCGTCGAGCGCGCGCCGCCCCGCGAGGACGGTGGCCGTGAGCGCCCCGCCGACGAGGATGCCGGTCACGGGGACGAGCGTGATCCCCTTGACCGGTACGAGTCCGGTCACGACGAGCGCGAGGACGACGGGCGCCACGGCGGCGGCGATCGGCACGCCCGCCCACCACCAGCCGCGCCCCGGGGCGGGCACGACCCGCCGCCCCGCCGTCCGTACCGCCACCGCGTACATCAGGAGCAGGAAGCAGAGCAGCAGCGGTACGGAGCGGACGACCCACCCGATCACGAGCGAGACGGCGATCAGCTGGACGGCGGCGCGCACGCCGGCGAGCAGGGTGTCGCGGGCCCGGCCGAGGTGCGCGAGGGCGACGACGCCGGCGGCGAGGGCGAGCAGGACGGCGAGTACCGCCCCAAAGGTGACGTTCACGTCCAGAAGCACACGACCACAGTAGAGCTCTCGCGCAACGCGGGGACGCCGGGCGGAATCTGGCGCTCCATCAGTCACGCCGCACCCCTTGATGTGACGTGCTCATGTCGCCACCCTGTTACCTGGCGCACCCCCCAACGAAACCTGGCGCCGCCACGATGACCGGGCCAGCGCCCGGCACCCCCGCGGGGACGGCACCCAGCCAAGGTCCCCCCACCTCAAGGGAGTTCCCATGCCCGTCGGCATGATCTACGCGCGTCGACTCGCCGTACTCGCCACCTCCGCCGCCCTCACCGTCACCGGCCTCCTCGCCACGGCACCGGCCGCCCAGGCCGCCATGCCGACCCCCGTCAGCGCGGCCACCGCCCGTACCTACCTCGCCGCCCTCACGGTCAAGGCGGAAGGTTCCTCCTCCGGCTACAGCCGGGATCTCTTCCCGCACTGGATCACCCAGTCCGGGGCCTGCAACACCCGCGAGACGGTCCTCAAGCGCGACGGCGTGAACGTCGTCACCGACTCCAGCTGCGCCTCGGTCAGCGGCAGCTGGTACTCCGAGTACGACGGCGCCACCTGGACCGTCGCCTCCGACCTCGACATCGACCACATGGTCCCCCTCGCCGAGGCCTGGCGCTCGGGCGCCAACGCGTGGACCACCGCGCAGCGCCAGTCCTTCGCGAACGACCTCACCCGGCCGCAGCTGATAGCCGTGACGGACAACGTCAACCAGTCGAAGGGCGACCAGGACCCGGCGGAGTGGCTGCCCTCGCGCACGTCGTACCGCTGCACGTACGCCCGGGCGTGGGTGCACGTGAAGTACTACTGGAACCTCAGCGTCGACTCCGCGGAGAAGAGCGCCCTGCAGTCCGTCCTCAACGGCTGCTGACCACACAGCCCCTGAACCACCGTCACCACGGCGGCCCCGGGGAGTGAACCGCACCACACACTCCCCGGTGGCCGAATGTTGAACTTGCAAGTACTAGTGAGGGGTGCCTAACCTTACGGCTTCGTCGGTTTCCGTCCCCCGCACCCCGTCCTCCCCACGGACGGGGTCAGGCCGAAGGAGTTCCCCCCATGAGCACCACCAGCCAGAACAGCCTCACAGCCCGCCTGAACCAGGCCCAGCCCTACGCGCTCGGCCTGTTCCGCATAGTCGTCGGCCTGCTCTTCGCCTGCCACGGCGCCGCCTCGCTCTTCGGCGTCCTCGGCGGCACGATGGGCGGCGGCACCGTCCCGGCCGGCACCTGGCCGGGCTGGTACGCGGCCGTGATCCAGCTCGTCGGCGGCGTCCTGGTCCTGGCCGGACTCGGCACCCGGAGCGCCGCGTTCATCGCCTCGGGCTCGATGGCGTACGCGTACTTCAAGGTCCACCAGCCGGAGGCCCTCTTCCCGCTCCAGAACGGCGGCGACACCGCGGCCCTGTTCTGCTGGGCCCTCGTCCTGCTCGTCTTCACGGGCCCGGGCGCGCTGGCCCTCGACGGACTCTTCGGCGCCCGGAGCGGCGCGGCCACGAGGACCGGCGAGGAGCACGAGAAGCAGGGCGCGCCGATCGCGGCCTGAACCACGCCCTGATGGAAGGCGCCGGAAACCGGAGGACGGTTTCCGGCCTTTTCCGTACGCGGCACCCGGCCCGCCGCGCACCACACCCCAGCCCCGCCCTCAGCCGCACCCCCAGCCCCGCCCCACACCACCCCACCCCAGCCCCGCCCAGCCCCGCCCCGCCCCGGCAGGGGCTTCCCCCCACACCCGCACCCATCCGCACGCACATCCCGGCACCCGCCCGGAAGGGGCTCCCGGACCCCCGCGTAGGCTCTGGCCCGTGAATCTGCTCGACAGCCTCGGCTCGCTGCGGTCGTTGACCGCCGGCCCGTGGATCTACCCGGTGGTGGCGGCGTCGATCCTGCTCGACGTCTTCCTGCCCGTGCTGCCGAGCGGTTTCCTGGTGATCACCGCCGCCACGGCCGCGGCGACGGCCACCGCGGCCTCCCCCGACGTGCCGTCGGTCCTCCCGCTGCTCCTCTGCGCGGCCACCGCTTCCGTACTCGGCGACTTCCTGGCGTACCGACTCGCCCGGCGGGGCGGCGCCAGGCTGGACAGGGCGATCGCCCGCTCGCGCCGCCTCTCCCTGGCGCAGGAACGTCTCGGCACCGCACTGGCCCGGGGCGGCGGGCTGCTCGTCGTGCTCGCGCGCTTCGCCCCGGCGGGCCGCTCCGTGGTCTCGCTGGGCGCGGGCGCGGCCAAGCGGAGGATCAAGGACTTCCTGCCGTGGTCGGCGCTCGCGGGCGTGACCTGGGCGTCCTACAGCGTGGGGCTCGGCTGGCTGGGCGGGCAGTGGCTGGGCGCGACCTGGTTCAGCGCGGGGGTGTCGACCCTCGCGCTCTTCCTGGCGGGCGGCCTCGCCGCGTACCTCATACGGCGTCCGGCTGCGGCTCCGGCTCCGGTCTCCTGACGGCGGCGGGGTGCGCCCCGCGCACCTCCAGGCCGGCGAGGAGCCTCGCGGTCGCCTCGGTGATCTCGTCCACGGCGCGGTCGAAGACCTCGCGGTTGTGGGCGGCGGGCGCGCGGAAGCCGGAGACCTTGCGGACGTACTGCAGGGCGGCGGCCCGGAAGTCCTCCTCGGTCGCCTCCTCGGGCAGCGCGGGCGGTCGGAGCGTCTTGATGCTGCGGCACATGCTTCCAGTGTGGCGCGCCCCACTGACAATCGCCCCGAATCAGCACCTCACCGCACAACACGGCACCCACCCGCCCCCTCCCTCACCTCACCTCACGAGAGGCCACGCCTGCTGCGCGCGTTGATCTCGGCGGCGCGGGCCCGCAGCTCGCGCAGGGGCGTGGCGAGCTGTACGTCGGCGGGGTCGGCCTCCCACTCGGCGCCGCCGTGGACGGTCCGGATCAGAAAGCGCCCGGAGACGCTCTCCACATAGAAGCCGACCCGCCCGGTGGCGGCGTCGCGGATGAGGTCACCGACCTCCGGCAGTGGCTGCACGCATCCCCTCCGTCCCGAATTCCTGAAGCCTGGGGACCACAAGAGAAGCGGCGCCACCCCGCCCTGTCAACGTATCTCTAGAGATGTCCCCCGATGGATGGATCGACCCGGCGGGACGGCGCACACGTGTGCACCCTGGCCCGGGGGTGCGCCTAGGGTGTCCCGCAGATGAAGGGAGTGGTCCACCCGTGACTGACCAGGACAGTGTTCGCCGGCCCAAGTACCAGCGCATCGCCGATGAGTTGAGAACCGCGATCCAGTCGGGCGCCTTCGCGCCGGGCGACCGGCTCCCCGGCGAGAACGACCTCATGTCGACGTACGACGTGGCCCGGATGACGGCGCGCCAGGCCCTCTCCGTCCTGCGCACCGAGGGTCTCGCCGAGGCCCGCAAGGGTGCGGGGGTCTTCGTCCGGGTCTTCCGCCCGCTGCGCCGCCGGGGCATCCCGCGCCTCGCCGGGGACCACTGGGGCAGCGGGCGCTCGGTCTGGTCGGCGGACGTGGAGGACCGGACCCTGGTGGTCGACCAGATCGAGGTGGCGGAGGCGGAGGCCGGCGTGAGGGTGGCGGGGGCGCTGAACCTCGCGCCGGGCGCGCCGGTGTGCGTCCGCAGCCGCCGTTTCGTCCTGGACGCCAAGCCGGTGCTGCTGTCGGTCTCGTACCTCTCCGCGGAGCTGGTGCGCGGGACGGCGATCACGGAGCCGGACACGGGTCCGGGCGGCACGTACGCCCGGCTGACCGAGCTGGGGCACGGGCCGGTGAGGTTCCGTGAGGAGATCCGCTGCCGGATGCCTACGGCGGACGAGTCGGAGCGGCTGGCCCTGGAGTTCGGCACGCCGGTGGTCCTGATCGGGCGTACGGCGTACACGGGCCCCGGGGTCGCGGTGGAGCTCAACGAGATGACGCTCGACTCGTCGTCGTACGTGCTGGAGTACGACTTCGACGCGTGACCTCGAAGCGGGCGCCGGGGTCGGCGTGGGCGACGTCGCCGGGGAACTCGGCGGCGGCCAGGGCGACGGCCTCGGCGGGCTCGACGCCGGACCCGACATGGGTCACGACGAGCCGCCCGGCACCGGCTTCGGCGGCGCTCCGCCCGGCCTGTGCGGCGGAGTGGTGCCCGGCCACGTCCCCATCGGCCTCGCAGACGAACAGGTCGCACTCGCGGGCGAGTTCGACAAGGGAGGGGCAGGGGCGGCAATCGCCTGAGTAGACCAGGGAACGCCCGTCCTGGTCCTCGACGCGCAGCGCGAAGGCGTCGAGGCCGCCATGGTCGACGGCCCGGGCCGAAAGGCTGAGCCCACCGATCCTCGCCACATGCCCGTCGCACAACTCCTCTATGGCGAAGGCGCTTTCGACGGGACTGCGCTCGGCCCCGTTGGTCAGGAACCCGGCGAGCCGGTCGGCGATGCCGGCGGGCCCGAAGAGGGCCACCGGTACCGAGACGTCCAGCCCCGCGTACAACAAGGCGTAATAGGCGGTGAGCAGGTCGGCGCTGTGGTCGGCGTGCAGGTGGGAGATCCAGACGGCGTCGATGTCGCCGAGAGCGGCGTACCGCTGGAGCTCGGCGAGGGTACCGGTGCCGGCGTCCACCCAGACACGGACGCCGCCGCCCTCGACAAGGTACCCGGAGCAGGGATTGCCGGGCCGGGGAAAGGGGGTGGCGGACCCGAGAACGGTGATCCGCAGTACGTCACGATCCATGACCCCAAACTAGGCGAACGCCACCCCGCCCTCCCCTTCCTCCTCCCCCTCCCTCCCCCTTGGCCGAACTTGTGCGGAAGGGGTGAAGGACGTGCGTATCCTGTGTGCTCGCCGGGCCCCATCGGCGGGTGCCCGGCAGAAACTGAGGGACATTCATGCTTCGTGCACGCACGCTCGCGGCGCTGACCGCGGCCGCCGCTTCCGGCGTCCTGCTGCTGCCTTCGCCGGCCCAGGCCGCCGGCTCGGTCCACCTGTACAAGATCTACTACGACAGCCCGGGCTCGGACCTGCGCTCGAACACGAGCCTCAACGGCGAGTACGTGCAGATACGCAACACGACCGGTGCCGCGGTGAACCTGCGGGGCTGGACGGTCACGGACGCCGCGAACCACAAGTACACCTTCGGGTCCTTCACCCTGGGCAAGGGCAAGATCGTGACGGTCCGCACGGGCCGCGGCACGAACACGTCCGCGAACGTCTACCAGAACCGCGGCGCGTACGTCTGGAACAACGACAAGGACACGGCGACGCTGCGCAAGAGCAACGGCACGTGGGTCGACAACTGCTCGTACAACTCGACGCGGGTCGACTACAAGTGGTGCTGACCCCGCACCGCACCTGACGAACCGCGGGCCCCGGCGCACCCGGGGCCCGCGGCCGCCTCAGGAAGGCTCCGACTCCTGCCGGGCGGCGGGAACCCCATGCTGCGCCACATCGGCATTGACCTGCCCACCAAGCGTCATCACGTTCAACGTCGCCGAATTCTCACCGGCGATGGCCCGCTCGACCCGGGCGACGAGCGCGGAGAAGGCCTCGCGCCTCGACAGGCCGTGGTAGGGCCCCACTTTGGTCTCGAAGTACACGCGCTCGTGCCCGAGCAGCTGCTCGGTCGACCGGTAGTTCTTCCACTGCTCCCGGTACCGGTACACGCTCTCCAGCGACACGGCGGCGACGACCACGACGCTCAGCACCGTGGCCGTGACCCGCGCGAACGCGAGGTCCACGTTCACGAACACCGGCACGAGCGCCCCACCGACGACGGACACGGTCCGCATCCGCAGATGCATCGCCTTCATCCGGGTCGCCTTGGTGTCGTACCACTCCTGGTACTGCACGAGCCTGGTCTCGATGTACCGCTGCGGCGTCATCTCACCGCTCTGCACCGCGGATTCGGGCGCGTCCCCCACCTCAGCCATGCCCCGGAGTACACCCGCCCGATCAGGCCCACGTCAACTCTCCCCATTCCCCCACGCCCCACCCCGCCCCAAGGTACGTTCATCCCACCTTCGACCAGTGACCCTCAGGGAGGACACCATGGCCCACCCCCTCCGCACGACGAAGACGACCGAGTCCGCCATCGCCCTCGCCCTCCTCGCGGCAGCCGCGGCAGCCCTGGCCCTCCCGGCAGCGACAGCCACCACGGCCAGCGACCGGGAGACCGGCACGGTCAAGCCGGTCGTCGAGGCAAGCGCCGGGGACAAGAAGGTCGAAGTCATCAAGGCCTGACCCGACCACGCTGCCGCCGGCCGATGTCAGCGCTCAGGGCTGTCCCGGCACTGCTCGCGCCGGCAGTCGTCGCCTCGCCGGCTTCCATCTCCGGCATCGCCACCGTCCCGACGCACAGATCACGCTGCGGGCAGGGGCAGGTAGCTACGCCTAAGTCCTGTCCCGTAAATGATCTCTGAGCCGTGTGGACGTGGTCGGTGACCAACCCGACTGCCCGTCTATCCGGCGAGGTTGAGGTTGTGGAGTCGGGCGATTCCGAGCATGGCGTGGTGGGCGCCGTCGCCCTTGAGGCGGCAGTCGCGGAGGATCTTCCAGGTCTTCATGCGTGCGAAGACGTGCTCGACGCGGGCTCGGACCTGTTTGTGGGACTTGTTGTGGGCCTGTTTCCAGTCGGGCAGCTCTTCGCCTTTGCGGCGGCGGTGGGGCATGACGAGCCCGGTGCCTGGATAGCCGCCGTCGGCGATCGTCGTGGTCGTGCCGACGGCGGCCTTCGCACCGGACTCCTCCCACGCCTTGCAGTCGTTGCGGTTGCCGGGCAGCGGCCGGCCGACCAGCACGACGAGCCGGGTGTCAGCGTCGATGACAACCTGGTGGTTGGTGGAGTACCGGTAGTTCTTGGACTGCTCGGCGATGGTGTGATCGCGGGTGGGCACCAGAGTGCCGTCCACGATGAGCACGGTGTCCTTGCGGAATCGCTTGCGGGGCTGCAGCGCGAGCGACGGGCCGAGGTCATCGATGATGCGGTCGGCCGCGGACTTCGAGATCCCGAAGAGCGGGGCAAGCTGGCGCAACGTGAGGTTCGTGCGCCAGTACGCCGCGACAAGCAGCACCCAGTCTTCCAGCGGAAGGGACCACGGGCGGCCCTTGCGCACCGGATCCGCACCCTCGCGGCGCAGTTCAGTCACCAACTTGCCGAAGACACGTGGGCTCAGCCCCGTGAACGGGGTTATCCAGGACGACTCCGACGCCGTGATCACACCAGACACCACAAGATCGTTTCATGGTGCCGACACAACGTCGAGAATGCTCCCATGGCTGAAAAGCTGGTGAAGTTTCTCAAGGCGCGGCTCGACGAGGAGGCCGACTTGGCACGACGCTGCGACGGCGACGGATGCGGGGAATGGTCTGCCCACGGACACACGGTCGACTTCTGCCAGGTTGACCTCTCCGGATTCCACCCCACGATTGCTCTGCATGTGGCACTGCACGACCCGGCCCGCGTCCTACGCGAGGTCGAAGCCAAGCGGCGCATCCTGGCCCGTCACGCCCGCGACCCCTGGCCGTGCCACGACCTACGTGACCTTGCCTCGCCTTACGCCGACCATCCTGACTTCCCCGCACGGGCCTGAAGCGGGGCAGGACACGAGCAGAGGACCCAGCAAGGCCGCATGCTGGACCGCGCGTCGCCCTCTGAAGATCGTTTACGGGACAGCCCTTAGGATCCGCGTTCGGCGGTGAAGATCGGCGCGAGGGAGCGATCGTGGAACAAGCGTTGTATGTCCGGTTCCAGGGAACGGTAAGGCATTCACGAGGACACTTCCCCGGCGTCTTCATTCTTGCCAATGAGCTCGCGGCACAGGGCAAGTTGACCGACGAGCAGTACCGGTTCTGGAGGTCCAACAACGACTGGTACGACGCCAATTACACAAATCCGAGCACAATCGACCCGGATGTGTACGACCCCGAGGTGAACCCCGGCGCCGTGGCCTGGTTCAAGTCGTCCGCTGAAGGTCTCATCAAGCGTGTGGACGGATACCTGGAGCTTCTCGCCGCACACGGTGTCGAGTGCCGTCGCTTGGCGTCGTCGAACCCCGGCCGGGTCATCTACGAGGACGAGAATCAGATCGTGGTCGCCCCGGCAGGAAGACCGGGCGCCTGACCCGTCCCGTCTGCCGTCGACCCACACATATGTGGCGCGAAGGAGATACCAAAGGCCCCTCGCCATGATCGGCGAGGGGCCTTTGCACTGGTGGGCGCGGACGGTTTCGAACCGCCGACATCTGCTTTGTAAGTTCGCTTGGGCCCGCCGTCCAGAGCCCTCGCCCGCACGTCACCACACCGCTGGCGACCGCTCGACACCGCCCATGTCCGGGCCCGTTGATGTCAGCTGTAGATGTCAGCCTCGCGAGTCAGCAGACCCCGTCATCGCTTCTTCCGGAGCTTCCGCATCTTCGCTTCGGCCTCCTTCTTCTTCCGCTGCTCCACCCCGTACGCGGACCACGGCCCCTGATGCTTGGCACACCGCGAGCTCCCGATGACCGCCTTGCTCTGGCACCGGCCTCCGCTCTGCGTCGGAGCACCACACTTCGACTGGACCATCCCGACCCCTTCCGTCTCCGGCATCGCCATCGATCAGACCTCGGAATGTTCCCAGCGCCAGCCACGCCAGGGGAGGCGCAGACAACGCGGACAGGAGCACGGACGGCACACGACGTCACGGGCTCGGCGCGTCTCGCGCATCGCCGTAGGTCAGTCCTTCTGTGCTGACCTACATGGGGTCCCTGTGCCCCCCAATAGGCGACATCTGAGCCGGCCCTGCCTCGGCCGACCACTCAGCACTCTGCCGCGCGTCGGCATCCAGCTCTGCACGCTCCAAGGCCGCGATCGCCTTCCGCCGCCACCGCACGGTCACAACCGTGGCGAGCACCCCCACCAGCAGAGCAGCAACAGGCGCACCCCATGCCAAGGCGCCCATGAGATACCCGAGTGGCTCCATCGCTTTCCCCCTAAAGCGGCGTTCCGTCAGCGACTGACGGGAACCTCATAGACGATCTCGCACAGAGCAGCTGGCAGCACGATGTCAGCCGTCTCCACGGGCCGCCCCTGGTCGCTGTAGTACGTCCGGCGGATGTGCGTAACGAGGGAAGCCCTCTGAACCCCGAGGAGCGACGCCTCCTCGGCGGTAGCCTGCCGCGGCTCCGGCTGCTCCACTGCATGGCTGACCGTGATGCCAATCTCGGCCATGCGATTCGCGACGCCCACCCCAGCGTGCGGCCCTCCCTCGGGAAGGACGACGACTGTGCCGGCGGTGAGGTCGTACGGCTCCCAGCTCGTAGACAGCTGTACGGGCCAGCCGTCAGCAAGGAACTCGTACACGGTGCGAACGCACAGGTCCCCTTCGGCGATACCGAGACGCGCCGCGATCTCCGCCGGCGCAGGAACCTTGGCCTCGGTCCGGCTCTCCCAGTCACCCAGCTTCCCAACGGCCTTCATGTCGGCACGGAACGGAGAACCTCCACGCTGTTCGCGCGCCGACGACCGGACCACGCGCACACGCTGACGGGGTTCGGCCACGTACGTACCGGAGCCCGCCCGGCCTTCCAGGACCCCTTGGGAGATCAGTAGCTCCTGAGCCCGGCGCACGACGTTCTCCCCGACGCCGCACTCCTCGGCGATCTGGGCACGCGAGGGAAGCCGATCCCCCGGTGTCCACTCCTGCTCCGCGATCTTCTGCCGGAGTACGTCAGCGATGCGGAGATATGGCGGCTGCTCAGGCATATGGAAAATCTAGTCCACTAGCTCTAATCTAGTTAACTAGCTTCACGCAACGTGATCACCGGTGACGGAGGCTCCCCTGTGCCTGCTTCGGACGTAACCGCGGAGGACATCGCCGCCCGGTTGTCCGCCATCGGACTCACCACGCGCATGGAGCAACACGCCGCACACACGTCGATCGAAGCGGAGGTACCGGAATCCCTCCCGGCCGAGTCATGGCGGGAGGCCCTGGAAGTGGTGGCGGAGGCCGATCGATTCGGGCTCGTCGCCACCAGCCTGAACGGCCGCACCTTATGGGCCGCCGTACACAAAGCGGTCCCCGCGACAGGCGACGTCCGGGGACCTGGCCATCAGCGCTAGGAGCTGATCAGCGTGCTCAACCGTATCCGCCGCGCCATCACGCGCACCAGAGAGCGGTACCTCCCGAAGGGCCGACACCGCCGCGCCTTAACGCCCGTGCACCCGACGGTCATCCACCTCGGACTCTCCTCCCGACCGACGCTGCCGACGGGCCAGCGCCGAGACCGCACGGAAGTCCTCCCGGGCGAGGACACCGCGCTCGTCCGCCCGTACGTACTGGCCAGCGAGGAACGCGCACGGCGACGCCAGGCCGCCGCACCTCACGACCTCCTCACGCTCACCTGGTTCGCTCCGACGGAGGCCCTCTGATGCCTCGCCGTCACTTGCCACGCGTGACACACCCCGCCACCCCCTACCGATCGAGCGCATGCCGGATCGGCACACACCACAAGTGCGCCCACTCCTCCCCCGCCGCGGCGCCGGTCGGCATCCCCGTGATCTACGAGGCATGCGACTGCCCCTGCCACTCGGCGAGCACCCGGCACACCCCGCCGGAGGCACCCCAGTGAGGGGATGGGCGCCCAGCGGCGCGCTGGCCGCCAACGTCGAGATCACCTCGACCAGCGTGCAACGGGGAGACGTCATCCAGATCGGCGGTCAGCCGTGCCGCGTGGCCGACCTCTTCCAACTCCCCGGCGGCGCCAAACGCCTCCTCTTCGAATCGGGCGAGCTGCTGACGATGCACACCCGGACCCGACTCATCGCCCTGCGGATGATGCGAGGCGGTGACTCGTTCCGTGCCTTCCCGCCGCCACACCATCGCCGATGACCTCCGAATCCAAATCTCGACGGGCCGTCTGAAGGCCGGCGAACGCCTCCCCTCGGAAACCCAGCTCGCCGCCCACTACAAGGTCAGCACGCCGACCCTGCGGAACGCCCTCGCGCTCCTCCAGGCCGCGGGACTGGTCGAAAAGGTCCACGGCAAAGGGAACTTCATCCGTTCCCCACTCCGCCGCATCACGTACACCGGCGGTGGCCGCACGCCCTTCGATCCCACACTCCAGGTCAGCATCCGCACGACCAACCTCCGGGCGCGGGGGCATCTCAGAGCCCTACTGAGGGTCTCGTCCAACAGCCCTTTGACCGAGTTCCTCTGCGTCACCCACGAGGGAATGTCGCCCCACAGCCTGGCCCGCATCTACGTCCCCCGCGACCTGGCGCCGACCGTCCAACTCGGCTTGTCGGGCGGGCTCCAGGGAACGGAGGCGACACCAACCAGGATCCGAGAGACGGTCACCGCCCGCCTCCCCACCCCGGAGGAAGCGACCACACTCAGGATCAGCTCCGCTCTGGCTGTACTCGCGATCACCAGCGTCGCAACCGACGCCACCGACCGCGTAGTAGAGGCCGCGCTCCTGGTCCTCCCCGGCGACCGCGCCGACGCAGTCTTCACCGCCCACCTGACGACCGAAGAAATGAGGGAGACGGAAGGATGACGCCTCACAACGAACTGCGGCTCCTCCCTTGGTCAGGCCCCGACGGCAAACCGTGCTTCCTGAGCACCGCCGTCCCCAACAGCCGCCTGTCCCGCCTGGCCGACACCACCGAAGCGATCCAGCTCAACCTGGCGGCCGACCTCCTGGACCACGCGGCCGAGAAGCTGAACAACGGGGACGCCGACCTAGAAGGGCTGCGAGCCCTCGCGACGGACCTCAGTGAAGCCTTGCAGGACACGTTGCGAGTAGCAGAAAGCCGCGGTCACCGCCTGCTGGCTCCCGGTCCGGGCCCCCGTGCCGACGGCACCGAAGACCCCACGCTGCCGGCGGCCTTCGGCTAGCGAGTTACGTCCCCATGCAACTACGAGTAGCCCCGGACTCGCCCCCGGGGCTTCTCTGCACTCGGATCCGGAAGCCCGTGTGGGATGACGGCAGTCCAGCGGAATGGGCTGGAGGACCTTTCACTTTCGCTGGCTGGCGGCACGCAGGATGGACGCCTCGTCGAGACCCACTCGACTAGCGGCAGCACCGAGGTCGTTCAGCTTGCGATGAGCGTGTTGAAACCGGAGTTCCGCCACCCAGACCCAGGGCTTGCGTTCCGAATCGAAAAAGACGAACTGAGTGTGCCGACCAGACCTCTTCCGGGAACGGACAACCCCACTCGTGTCGCCGGCGAAAGTATGACGCACCGTGTCGTAGTGTTTTCCTGTGGAGAAGGCAAGATGAAGGCGCTCTCCTTCAGGACTCAAGGCAACGAGATCATAGCGGTCCGAAGAACTCACAGATTTGAGAGCAACGAAGGGGAACGGGCGTTCACCGCCGACGCGGACCGTGTCACACAGAGGCATGGAACAGAGCAGATAGATCTTCTCTCGCCCAGCCCTCCCTCGAACTACTGTGCCTTCCGTCAGGATGGGAGTTCGATCTCCGGGGAACGGGGACGGATCATTGCGGGCCAAGCATGTCAAGCGCGCAAAGTCGTAATCCAAACCCTCAGCGGACCCGTCGGAAGCAAGTATGCCGGTGATGGTCTCTTTGAATTCTCGCCCCAGATTGAATTTATGGCCGGTCGCAACCTGATTGGTCACCTCAAATTGACCCCGATGATCACTGCCGGAAATGGCATCTACCAGTTCAATCTTGGATATGACAGCGGCCTTCTTCTTGACGATCAACTCGACTTGATCGGCAATATGCTCTTTGGCCCAATGTACGATCGCCTTGGGTTCCATCCATCTGCGAACGTCGGCGCTATCCAGAAGAGTTTTGATCTCATCAGCGATCAGGCGAACAACGAGCTCTTCACTTTCGGGTCCCCCCTCGTAGAACCGATGCGAGAGGAATGGCTTGTCCAGGCCAACGCTGAAGCGTGTGAGGAGTCGGTGCGCATCAGCTCTTACAGCCGCGAGCGATGCCACCGCAACATTGCTAACCAAGCCAGAGGTGAGTACAGCGAACTCCTCAACGAGCTTCTGAGGCAAGTCACTTTCTTCGACCTGGAGACCCGAATCTACCGACCCGATTGTCAGGCCACCCGCCTTCGCGAGAACCACAACGCGCATGCATCCGCAGTCAAGCCAGCGGGAAGAGTCGCTGGGGCCAGATGACGAAAGGACTGCGTCTCCGAGATGGCCTTGGATCGCTCGAAAGACGCTTTCCAGGTCTGGATGGCTGGTATAAAAGCACACCAGCCTCAGACGCCCCTGCCCCAGCTGATCCTCTGCCGCGACCTCGGACAGCAAAGCTAGCGCCGCTTGACCGTCGCCGGCGTCGTTTAGCTGCCAGTCCAAGACAAGCACATCCGCGCGGCGTGCTGCCCTAACAAGCCTCCTATTGAGCGTGCCGTCGTCCTGCTCGTCCTGAGTCGGACGAAGCACTGCACAAGTGAGGCCAATATCTGCACTCGCATCGGTGAGCACCGACACATCCAGCGAGGCGCCCCCAGGCTCAAAATCCACCGAACTATCGAGCGACTCGGATGGAGAGCCCCCGAAATTGGGCTCGATCAGCCCCGTTACCTTTTCCTGTTCCCCATACGTAGCACGATCGTCGACGACCACAATCGTGTGGAGAAACTCTTGAGCCGCACGTATGCAAAGATCCCGGTAATCCGCAGCTGAATCTACGGGATGCAGAGAAGACGACATTTCAGTCGCTGCCATCTGTGCGGTCTCCTGTCATTCTATTACGCGACGAGTCGGGGTGCGGCGAATGAGTTGGTAACAAGGAGTAATCCTTAGGCGTCGAAGTCCAGAGCTAGCGTGTCCGCGATTTCCTGCTCCTTTGATGAAGATTTTGAATCATCGTGCGGCTCTCCGAGGGTGAACCTGGCTCCACCGAGAGGTGAGGTCGATAGAGACAAGGACCACGCATCCTTCTTCAGGACATCTCGGCTGATGTGCAAGCCCATTCCGCGACCATTCGGCTTTCGAGAAAATCCGAGCTCGAAAATTCGCGCTTGGTCTACTGTCGGGACACCCGGACCGTTGTCCTCTACGATCCATTGTCCGTTCCTATAGTCGAGGCGAAGCGTCCGCGGGTTTCCGCGAGTGCTGAGCCAATAGATGGCGTTATCGACCAGATTCACGAAGACTGGGTAAAGCGTCGACGGGTAAGCTCGCACCTTTGCAGCGCGGAACTCCGCGGTGGCCTCGAATTGGATACCCTCCTGTGTGATTCGCTCCTGGAACAGGTCAAGGAGAAAACGCTCTACCTCCGCCCCCTTCATAATCGTGTCTCGCCTGTAAAGCCGTCGGTTTAGAGGAGTGAACAACCGAAGGTAGGCATCCAGGTGCTCGAAACTAGCTCGAAGATCAGCGTAGACCGGGCGCAGCGCCTTATTGGCGTCTGCCCATGACTTCAGCCTGCGAAGATTATTTCGAACCGCGCGAATACTTGAGGAGAACTCATGGTTGATTACCTGAAGTGCCAGCCCGAGCTGCGCAAGCTCGAGATCTTCATCGGCTCGATCTCGCAGCGAGACCACTTCTTGCTCTAGAGATCCGATTACATCGACGAAATCTCCCTCGGAGCGGTCCCCTTCAGTTCCGAGCGCCATATTGGCGCGATCAATTAGCTGGTTGAGTTGCGCCAAATCCCGCGACAGAGCCCCGTCGATCCTGTCTTCCAGGCTTCGGCGAATATCGGCAATATCTTGATCACTAAGACCGTCGGTGTTTACGCTCGCCAGTTCAAGTAGCACATGCCGACATTCGTCCTCGAAGGACTTCCGCTTCTCTGCTGCTTGACGCATTAGCGTATCGCGAATTGCCTCGGCAATTTCAGCGGCCTGTCGGTGTGTGCGACCCAGTGTCCCTTGGGCGTCGGAGATGCGAGTCTTGATTCCGGACTCAAGGCGCCGGCGCCTGTCGAGAGCGGAACCCAATCGTTCGGCTGCTGCAGAGCTGCGCCTCTCGATCTCTCTTCTAATTTCATCCAGGAGGCCGCGCTCCAGGACTTCGAACTCGCGCTGGTAATTGTCCCAGTCCTGAGCCACGCTCTTCGGGATTGCCACCCCTCTGGGCCTGGACACTCGATAGCTAGATCGAATCTCAATCACGGCTCGAAGCGCACGAGTTTCGGCCACAACAACCTTTTCAGAGGCTCTGGCGAGGTCTGTGTCTGACGTGGCATCGGCGAGGCTGACCTCAAGTTCCCGCAGAAGGGACCCTACCTCGCGTTCCGGTGCTCCTTCATTTAGGCGTCGCTCCGCTTTGTGTAGATCACGGCGGAAATCGGCTCGCCGCGCACGCGATTGCTTGTCGTGTCGCCGGCGAGCCTCGGCCTCGCGTTCGAGTTCGCTTCGGGTGATTCTCCAAGAATCGTCCGTGCTATCCTCACGAAAAAAATCTCGTGCTGTCTGCACGAGAAAGTTCTGAAGTAGATCTCTAAATTCGCGGTAGGCTGCGTTGGCGCGGAACCCTTCACGACCCGCCTTTTCCTGCAGGCGGAAGTTTTCCTTGCTATCGATTCCGACGACACCAAACATGCGTCGGTACGACCAGAAATAGTCAGAGGCACTTTTGCTGCGTTCGCGCTCAATATCTAGCCAGTCGAAGTCGCTTCGTCCGTAGGGAAGCATGCGAACTCTGTCACGGTAGACATAAAGCCCTCCGACGCGGGCAAGTTTGCGTGCCAATCTGTTGAAGTCTTCGTCTCCAAGGCGTGATTGACTCTTATTACCTTGAACGTAAGCAAGGTTGAGGTTGAACTCTCCACAGAGAGTCCTATTTCCACGCGACCCGGGCCAGTGAACTACGTGAGAAACAGGTTCTCTGCCGTACACGGACACCTGTCCCGTGAATTGGCCGTATTCGTCAAAGCGACCTGAGATTTGATGATCTGCAAGTTGGAAATCCTGCGGCGTGAAAAACTCGCCGTCCCCGATGACGTCCAGAGTCACTTCGCGCGAGCGGTGGTCGTAAAAATGGGCGACCATCGGCGGGGGCGGGTTTCCGGGAACCATCGTGTCGCTGAATCCGATTAGCGTCCTGAAAAGAGGGGACGCCTCTTGATCATCCTTTGGATCGCCGCTCACATCGTAGGCCAGCATCTCGTCTGTCGGCGTGATCCAGAACTGAGTTCCTGATGCTTCCCGAAGGCTCGGTCCAGCCATTCGCTGAGATAGAATAGCGGGGTCAAGATCTTCCAGTGCTGAGATCTCATGTTGGACCATCTGCGCGATGTTCTCGGTGATTCGCCCTTCGAGAATTCGGAGATTTTCTCGAACGGACCGCACGAGCTCGTGAACGTCATCCCGGCTGGGCAGCTCACCAATTGGAATCCGGCGAACGGGGATTTCAACCTCTTCTAGATCAATTCCCGGAGCCGTAAAGAGAGTCCAATTGACTAGCGAAAAGGTCAGAAACGGGTCATTGGCGCTTCGGGTCAGAACCATAACTTGAGGTCCAACCGCAGCAACTGCCAAACGCCCAATACCTTTCTCGCCTAGGATCGGGCGTTGCTCGCCATGGCTGGAATGCAGTGACGATCCTGCATTGACTTTGCTCTCTGTTCCAACGACGAGCCACTTTTCAAGAAAGTCGCGGTGAGTCATGCCGAAACCATCGTCGCGAATCACGAGAACATTCTCATCACGAAAGTAGTCGCCGATGACGTTTTCGGCGTAGGCATCGTGCGCGTTCTTGAAAAGCTCATTGATTGCCGTAGGAATTCCGGCGATCTGTTGACGTCCAAGCATATCGACTGCACGGGCGCGGGCTTTGAACGTAGCCATTTTATACAGACCTCCGGTTAGTGGTTTCCCTCGGGCCACTAGGCTTTCGCGGCAGAAATCTTAAGTTGTTTGATCCGTGGCGTCTTATCTTCAAGTATGTTATGAGGGCTGAGCGTCGTTCCCGGCAGCACGAACTGACTCGGCTTCGGTCGGGTTCCGCCCAGTATCCAGCTGCATACCCAAGCCAGTTGATGGCTAATCAGAGGGGGAACAGCATCGCCGACGTGGCGGTACGCGTTCTGCCGGCTGGTTCCCTCAAAATCGTATGTACTGGGAAATCCTTGTAGCAGCGCGAGTTCTCGCACAGTACACAGGCGATCCTGCTGCGGGTGCGTGTATCGGCCGTTTCCGACATGGCTGCATTCACGCTTGATTACCGGCGCAGGTGCATCCCATGCCATACGTCCGTACACATCGCTGAAGTGATTCGTGCGAGCCGCTTCAACCGACCGTCGCATTGCTGGCGTAGCCAGCTCGATCGTGTCAGGGCTTTCGAAGAGGCTGATCCAGGATCCGCCGTCCGTCGGAATAGCCTGGATCCGGCGCAGAACTGCGTCCGTCACATTACTGCTGACATGCGATCGATCTGCTTGGTGCGCTTGGCCGGCATGGACCTCGGGCAGGTCGTAAATTGCATGTCGCACGGTGGTCGATTTAGGATCAACCTTCCATCCAGCCCAGAGGTCATCAAGGGTGCGGAGGGAGAGTTCCGCAGCTACTGCGACGATGATGGAGCGCTCTCGGCGTTGCGGCAGGCCCATCTGATCGAGACGGTAAACCTGAGAGTGCACCGAGTATCCCAACTGCTCAAGTTGGGAAGTTAGATTTTCAGAATGCGAGCGAAAAGACCCTCGGATGAGCTCTCTGGCGTTTTCGAGAACGATGATCTTAGGTCTGAGAGCTGCGGCGAAATCAGCCACACGCCCTACTAGACTATTACGGGGATCATCCTCGCTGTGATTCTTGGGAAGAGTGCGAGTGAAGCCGGTACAGGGAGGGCAAGCAAGCAAAACGGTAGGATTGCGAAGTTTACCTTCTTGTCGAACCGCTTTATGCAAGTCGGAAGCACTTATTTCCTGGAGATCGTACTCCAGAGGTTTGACTCCGATGTTGCGTTCATAAGTGTCATTGCAATCGAGCGTACTTCGGCTCGGCTTGCTCTTCTGGGCGTCCACCGCTGCCGCAACTCGAAATGCCGGATGGGCGTGAAACCCCCAGCTCATTCCCCCTGCGCCGCTGAACAGGTCAACAACCGTCCAGCGCCTATCGCGCGCGCTCACTGTCCCTGCAGCAGGACGGCCGCCCGGAGGGACAGCTCTGCGCTCGATTGGGGACAGTGGATCAAGGACGCGTGCATGTGGAGATGGTAGCTTACGCAGCCCTGGCTTCTGGGCTCTTGGTACGGGTTCTGCCCCGAGACCACTGGGGGTGTACCGGCCCTTCCCGCATGGTGGTGGTAGCCCCGTTGAGGTCGGCGGAGCGGCTTTGGCCGGTGTCCTGCCCGGTTTGGGGTCGAGCATGATCAGGGGGCCGTACGCTCGTTGGCAACTCGGTCAGGTCTTTGGGCCTGACCGCAATGTGATCGAGTGGCCCCCTGGTCTTGCTCGACGCGGGACCCGAACCGGGGAGGTGGGTAAAGCCGTGGAGCCGACCGCCCCAGCCACAGAGGGGTTCACCGCCCATCAACCCGAGCTGTCAGGCGTGCGGACGGCGGTCGGGCTGGAGCGGGGCGGAGACAGGAGCGCAGGCCCGGGCGACGGGCCGCACGCGCCGCGCCGTGCGCGGCGGGTGCCTTGATGAAGTAGAGAAAGTCTTATCGCGCTGTGATGTCTGGGCTCTCAGAGGGCGATCGACATATAGGCCATGGCTCTGTCCACGATCTTCTCTGCCGTCGGCTCCGGATCGGGGTCCCAGTAGACGTAGTCGCTGATGTGCGGGCATGCCAAGCCTCGTTGCAGCGCTTCCAGGATCTCCGAGGACTCCTCATCGGGTGTCTCGGGGTTCAGCACGCGTTGAACGAGGGGGATCGCTGCTTTGCGGCTCATCCTCGATGCGGGCTGCGCGGTCACTGCTGCGCGATCAGGTGGCGTCCGTCGTGGCTGCGGACATGTGGGCCATTCCCATCGACCGCGTCCAGGAGGCGGATCGCGTAGACCTCGGACATTCGGTCCTCGATCTCTGCCGGTGTTAGCCAGTCGACCGCGGTCGACTCGTCCGACGTTCGCTCGGTGCCGCCTGACGGCTTGCAGCGGAAGACCAGGGCGACGATGCCGCGCGTCGTGTTCTTGTAGACGCCTGTCAGCTCGTCCACCTCTACGTGAATGCCTGTCTCCTCCAGGACCTCGCGGGCGACGCCGGCCTCGGGGGCCTCCGTGAGTTCGAGGACTCCGCCCGGGAGTTCCCACGTTCCGTTGTCCGCTCGGCGGATCGCGAGGAGGCGCCCGTCGTCGCGGACCACTGCTCCCGCCACCGACACGGAGTGCAGTGGCGTTGACTGGGCTTCGCGGGCGCTGTTACTCATGTACAGGAGCATAGGAGAGTGAGTAGGACCGTGGGAACTTCAGTGGGAGGTGATCGGGCCGTACCGCGGTACGTGCAGATCGCCAACGAGATCGTTCAGCAGATCCGGGCCGGCATCCTCAAGCCCGGCGACATGGTGCCCAGTGAGTCGGAGCTCGTCGAGCGCTATGGGGTCGCCGGGGGGACCATTCGTAAGGCCATGGTCGAGGTGCGGGCTAGTGGCCTCGTGGACACTCGGCACGGGAAGGGTTCGATCGTTAAGGATCGGCCTCCTGTGCGGCTCCGCTCCTCGGATCGGTTCCGTGCCTCGCACCGGCGGGGCGGTAAGGCCGCTTACCTCGCTGAGTCCGCACAGTCCGGCGCCACCGCCAAGGTGAGTGTTCTCTACATCGGGCCCATGGAAGCGCCGGCGGGCATCGCCGAGCGGCTTAGCGTCGACGCGGGTACACAGGTGCTCGCGCGGCGGCGTCTGTACTTCCGGAACGGGACCCCAGTCGAGACAGCCTCGTCGTACCTGCCGTGGGATGTCGTCAAGGACATCCCTGAGCTGTTCGCCGAGAACCCTGGGCCTGGCGGCATCTATGCCCGGCTCGAAGACCACGGGCACACCTTCGTCGAGTTCGTCGAGACGCTTCAGGCGCGGCCGGCCGCGAAGGCAGAGGCTTCGGAGCTGGCTCTGAGTCCCGGAGCTCCTGTGGTTCATCTGCTGCGGGACGCGGTGACCAAGAAGGGGCGCGTCGTCGAGGTCTGCGACACCCTCATGGCCGCTGACCAGTTCGTCTTCCAGTATCGGATCCCCGCCACCGACTGACGCTCGCTCAACTCCCCACAGCCCGCTGCGGTTTCTTCTTCGCAGCGGGTTGACTCATGTACAGGAGTCAGGCACTCTTCTTCATGTCACTCCTATACATGAGTGATGGAGTTCATCATCTATAGAGGAGTGATCCACTGTGCGTCAGATCCCCGTCGACACGTCCACCGCGATGGTGATGGTGGCCCAGCCCCCGGCCCCGAAGATCGCGAACCGGCAGACCGGCGAGGTCGCCACCGACCGCGAGACCGGCGCGACGCTGATGACCGTTGACGTCATGTTCGTCATGGACGGCAGCGCCGAGATCCTGAACCTGGTCGTGCCCTCGACCGGGGTCTCCGGCGAGCTGACGATGGGCACCCCGGTCGCCCTGACCGGCGTCGTCGCCCGGCCGTGGGAGAACGAGTTCAACGGCCAGAAGCGCCACGGCATCAGCTTCCGCGCCGTCGCCGTCACCTCCCTCGCCGCCGCGAAGGCGGCCTGATCATGACCGGCTTATCGGTCGCCCTCGCTCTGGTCGCCTCCGTCGCGCTGCTGCTGCGGTGGCAGCGTCCGGCCTGGTACTGGATGACCTTCGGCATCCTCTTCGCGCTCGTGCGGGTCCTCGGCCGGTACTCCTCCGTGATGGACGCGTGCGGGTTGACCGTCCCGCCCCCTCGCTGGCGCCTCGCGCTGGCGCGGATGACCAGCCGGCCCGTCCCAGAGGCTCGGGCGCCTCGGATCCTGCGACTGCGGCCCACCCGAACGGGGCTGGTGCTGCGGGTGAAGCTCCGGCCCGGTCAGGACGCGTTCGACTTCTCCGCCGCGTCAGACCGGCTGCGACACTCGTTCGTCATGCGGAACGTCACCGCCCGGGAGATTCGATCCGGTGTTGTCGAGCTGCGGATGACCGGTTACGACGTCCTCAAGCGAGTCCAGATGCCCTCCCTGCCGGGTGGTGGGGTGATGCGGGTTCCGGTCGCCATGAGGGAGGACGGAGAGGTCTACTACCGCGACTACCGGCAGATCCCGCACGCGCTGAACGTCGGTGCCACTCAGTCGGGCAAGTCCGTCTATCAGCGCAACCTTGTCGCCGCTCTCGCCGCGCTCGATGTTGCCCTGGTCGGGATTGACTGCAAGCAAGGTGTCGAACTCGCGCCGCTCGCACGTCGGTTCACCGCCCTCGCCGACAATCCCGACATTGCGGCCGACCTCCTCGACGCGCTCGTCGGGCACATGGAAGACGTCTATCAGCTCATCCGACGCGAACAGCGGCTGAGTGCGGATCTCCCTGATGCGGATATCACCGCGGACATCTGGGACCTGCCCGATCACCTCCGCCCGACCCCGATCGTCCTGATGGTCGACGAGGTCGCCGAACTCGCCCTGTTCGCCACGAAGGACGAGGAGAAGCGCCGGGATCGGATCATCACCTCCTTGGTCCGTCTCTCCCAGCTCGGCCGCGCCGCCGGCATCTATCTGGAGATCTGCGGGCAGCGCTTCGGCTCCGAACTCGGCAAGGGCATCACCATGCTCCGTGCCCAGCTCACCGGCCGTACCGCCCACCGCGTCAACGACGAGACCAGCGCCAACATGGCCTTCGGTGACATCGCCCCGGATGCCGTGCTCGCCATTGTCCAGATCCCCACCGACCGGCCCGGTACCGCCGTCGTCGGTGACGCCTCCGGCGGCTGGGTTCGCATCCGTACCCCGCACCTCACCCTGCGACGGGCCGTGAACACCTGCAACGCGCATGCCGGCCGCACTCCGGAGATCCCCGCGCTGGACGCCTTCCGGCCCGTCCTGCCGCCCCTGGCCAAGGCTTCGGAGCCTTCCGCCGCCGCGGCTCCCGCAATCGCCTGACACCCCTCGCTCCACGGCTGGCGCGACCGCCTCACGCCCTGTCCCTACCCCTCCCATGTCCAAAGCCGGAAGGAGGACCCCGCGATGCGCTCGACACTGCGACCCGACGCCGTTCTCGTACAGGCCGTGATCGCCGGTGCCCTGTCCTTCGCCCACCTTCACGACCTCGCCGAAGCGGCCGGCCAGACCGGATGGAAGGCGTGGGCCTACCCCGTCTCCGTCGACCTCCTGCTCGTCGCCGCCTGGCGCCGTCTCCGAAGCCTCCGGGCCGCTGGTGACTCGGCCCGCTCCGCGTGGACCTGGTTCACCGTCGCCCTGGTCGCGTCGCTCGGCGCGAACGTCGCAACCGCCGGCCTCCTCGACCTCACCCACGTGCCCGACTGGTTGCGCATCCTCGTTGCCGGATGGCCCGCCCTCGCCTTCCTCGGCGGCACCCTCCTCGTCCACACACCGGCCGTGCCCACGCCGGCGCCTCATCCCGTGGAACCCGTAGCCGTCGACACGGTCATCGGGCGAAGCGACTCGTACGAGCCGGATGCCGGTCCCGCATCTCCGTCAGCGCTACCCGTCATCGAGCCGGAGCCGGAGCCCGCAACCACCGCCCTCGCTGTCCCTCCAGCTCTGGTCGCTCACGCCCAGAAGGTCGCTGACGACCACCGCGCCCGCACCGGCTACCCGATCGACGCCGACACCCTGCGTACCCGCCTCGGCGTCCCGTCCCAGATGGCCGACGCCATCACCGCCCAACTCGTCTGAAGGGGAGATCCATTCATGCGCGACTCGACCCGGCACGCATTGGAGCGCGCCGCCGAACTGACCCGGAACAACCGCCTCGTGGACGCCATGGCCATCGCCGAACCGGTGATCATCGCCGCCGACGAGTTCGAGTCGGCCGAGATCCGCCAGTGGCTCCGCGAGCACGCCGACGACTTCTCGAAGGAGGTCTGAGCGATGGCCCCTCGCGATCACTTCCACTCCGTGATGCGGATCGGCCCCGTGCAGATCGGCACCCACCGCGACCGCCACGGCCACACCAAGTACGCCGCCGTCTGCACCGCCGACCGCTGCGGCTGGTCCTCCGACTACTCCAGCTCCTCCGCCGCCCAGCTCGCCGCCCGCACCCACCGCTGCCGCATCGCCAACTGAACGGATACCGCTCGTGGACGTCCCGCTCTGGCTCGCCCTGGTCGTCGTGGGCGCCCTCGGCATCAAGCTCATCCGCCCGCCCTGGTGGCTCGTCGTCGTGATCCTCCTCGG
Source organism: Streptomyces sp. NPDC056169 (assembly GCF_042268445.1). Lineage (NCBI taxonomy): Bacteria > Bacillati > Actinomycetota > Actinomycetes > Kitasatosporales > Streptomycetaceae > Streptomyces > Streptomyces sp. NPDC056169. The sequence goes on from NZ_JBHJUO010000011.1 coordinate 226,796, forward strand.
CGGCTACCTCCTCGCCGACAGCGTCCTGACGCCGCTCATCGACCCGATCACCAAGTAGGGAGACCCGCCATGTTCCGACCGCGCATCCCGGTCAACCCGCTCCCGACCGGCATCGTCAGCCCGCTCATCCAGCCGACCGCCGCCACGGCGACCCACATCGAGTCGGCCACCTGCCACCACGCCCACACCCCGGCCCCGGCCTCGCCGCGGGCTCAGGTCCCGGCCGTCCGCCTCACCCCGACGGGCCTCGTCACGGTCGTCGCCGGCGGCGCCGGACTCGTCCTCATCGTCGGCACGGTCCTCGTCTCGATGCTCCTCGCCGTCGCCATCAGCGCCGCCTCGGTCGCCGTCTGCGCCGTCGTCATGCGCTCGCTCCTCAACAGCCAGCACAAGCACCGCTAGTCGGGCTCCCGGGCGGCCTCAACCGCCAAGTCTCCGCCGCGCGGGAGCCCCGCCCCTACCCAGTCCAGAGAACCGGAAGGCGCCCGCCCATCATGGCCGACCACCACGACTCCCACTTCACCCTCCGCCCGGCCTCCCCGGCGGTGGCCGCGTGATCAAGACCCCGCCCCTCATGGGACTGGACTCGGCCACCCTGAGCGACATGCTCCGGGTGGCTGCGTCCCCCGGGTACGACCGCTGGAAGGAGCAGATCCACCGCACCGGCGGCTGCTCCAGCCCCATCCACCTCACCGGGTGGACCCTCTCCAAGGACAAGGCCACCGGCGAGACCCTCCACCGCTACTCCACCGACACCGAGCCGGACGGGCGCCTCCGCATTGCCTGCGGCAACCGCCGTGCCTCCCGCTGCCCCTCCTGCGCCTGGACCTACGCCGGCGACACCTACCACCTCATCCGCGCAGGCCTTGCCGGGGACGACGGCCGCGATATCCCCACCGCCGTCCGCGACCACCCCCGTGTCTTCCTCACCCTCACCGCCCCGTCGTTCGGACCGGTCCACAACCGTCCCGATACGCGTCCCTGCCGCTGCGGCATCTGGCACGCCGAGGACGCGGCCGAGTTGGGGAATCCCCTCGACCCCGCGTCGTACGACTACGAAGGCGCCGTCCTCTTCAACAACCACGCCGGACAGCTCTGGCAGCGGTTCACGACCCGCCTCCGCCGAGAGCTCGCCGCCTCCGCGGGACTGTCCCAGCGAGCGCTGAAAGACGTCCTCCGGCTCGCGTACGGGAAGGTGGCCGAGTTCCAGAAGCGGGGCGCCGTCCACTTCCACGCCGTGATCCGGCTCGACGGACCCGACGGACCGGACACCCCGCCCCCGTCCTGGGCCACCACCGAGCTCCTCAGCCAAGCCATCCACACCGCCGCCGCCCACGCGTACACGACGATCACCGTCCCCGCCGTCGGCAATCAGCCCTCACACCGACTGCGCTGGGGCACCCAGCTCGACATCCGGCCCGTCAAAGCCTTCGGCGACGGCTCCGACATCACCGAACAGGCCGTCGCCTTTTACATCGCCAAGTACGCCACCAAAGCCGCCGAGACCACCGGCAGCCTCGACCGCCGTGTCGGTAACCGCGAAGCCCTGCTCCTCCTCGGCGTCCCCGACCACACCCGCCGCCTCGTCGAAGCCTGCTTCGACCTCGACCCGCTCTACCCGGATCGCCGGCTCCTGGCCTGGGCCCACATGCTCGGCTTCCGCGGCCACTTCTCCACCAAGTCCCGCCAGTACTCCACCACCCTCGGCGAACTGCGCCAGACCCGCGCCGACTACCGCGCCGCCCAGGAGCGCACCGCCCGCGGCCTGGACGCCATCGAGCCGGACACCGTCCTCGTCCTCACCTCCTGGCAGTACGCCGGCCAGGGCCACTCCCCCGGTGAAGCCGCCCTGGCCGCGTCCATCGCCCGGGACATCCAGCTCAACCGCGAGACCGCCCGCGAGGCCCTGCGCGACCAACTGGCCCTGGAAGGAGCCCCAGCATGACCACCGCCACTGCCCCCGCCGAACTGCTGACCGTGCCCCAGGTCATGGCGCTCCTCAAGCTCGGACGCTCCACGGTCTACGACCTCATCCGCTCGCGCCGCCTGACCTCCATCACCATCGGGCGGGCGCGGCGCGTCCCCGCCGATTCAGTACGGGACTTCATCAATCACGAGATCGAGGAGGCAGCCTGATGGCCACCCCGCGCAAGCGCAACCCCAACGGCTCCGGCACCATCACCAAGCGCCAGGACGGCCGCTACCAGGCCGCCGTCTACGTCCTCCAGCCGGACGGCACCCGCGCCCGCAAGTACGTGTACGGCAAGACCTGGGCCGACTGCGACGCCAAGCGCCGCGCACTGCTGGACAAGGTCGACAACGGCATCCCGGTCCCCACCCGGTCCATGAAGCTGGCCGAGTGGCTGCCGTACTGGCTCGACAACATCGTCAAGCCCCGTCGCAAGCGGACCACGGCCGCCAAGTACGAGGTGCACGTCCGGCTCTACCTCGTCCCGATGATCGGCTCCAAGCGGCTGGAGTCCCTCAGCGTCGCCGACGTACGGAAGTTCGTCGTCGCGTTGGAGAACAAGACCAGCGCCGCCACGGCGAAGGAGTCGCATCGCGTCCTGCGGACGGCTCTCACCGCGGCCTGCCGCGAGGAGCTCGTTACACGGAACGTCGCCACGCTCGTCGAGCCGCCGACAGTGGCGGATCGGGACCTGGACCCCTGGTCTCTGGAGGAGACGCTCGACTTCCTCACCGCTGCCCGGAAGGACCCGCTGTACGCCGCGTTCGTGCTCGCCATCGCGCTCGGCTTCCGTCGTGGTGAGGTCGTCGGTCTTCGTTGGGAGAACGTCGACCTCGACAAGCGGGAGATCCGGGTCAGGACTCAGCGTCAGCGGGTCGGCGGAGAGGTGTATGAAGACGACCCCAAGGGTCGGCGCCGCAAGCAGACGCTTCCCCTGCCCGGGATCTGCGTCGCTCCCCTGCGATGGCAGCGTCTCAAGCAGGCCGCTGCCCGCGAGCTCGCCGGAGAGAAGTGGGAGGAGACCGGATACGTCTTCACCACCCGCACCGGCAAGCCGATCGAGCCGCGCAACCTCTACCGCTCGTTCACCCGCGTCGCGAAGAACGCCGGCCTTCGCGTCATCCGGCTGCACGATGCCCGTCACGGGACCGCGACTCTCCTCACCGCCGCCGGCGTCGCTCCCCGCGTCGTCATGGAGATCCTCGGGCACAGCCAGATCGCTGTCACGATGAACGTCTACGCCCACGTCGTCCAGGACACGCAGCGGGAGGCCGTCAGCCACATGGACCGGCTGCTCAGGAGGCGTCCGCGGTCGTGATCGACCGTCCCCGTTGATGTCAGATGTAGATGTCAAAGGCCCCAGACCATGATCGGTCCGGGGCCTTTGCACTGGTGGGCGCGGACGGTTTCGAACCGCCGACATCTGCTTTGTAAGAACCCGTGGAACGGGCGTGAGGCTCAGTGAGTCTCAATGAGCCCTGGTGAGGCGGGTGCAACACCCGGACAGGACCCAAGAGTGAGGCTCCGTGAGGCTCAATGAGTCTCCGTGAGGGGGTCTTGTGGCATCTATGTGGCATCCCGTGGCATCCATGCCTCACGACACCGCCCGCAGGTGCCTGCCGCTGACCAGCGCCAACCGTACTTCCTCGACCAGCTCAGGCCCCGCGTGCTGGTACAGCCACGTGACGCGACCGCCGCGCTCGTGCCCCATAACGACCTGGACATCCTTCTCCGGGACACCGGCGTCCTTCAGACGGGTGGCGAAGGTGTGCCGCAAGTCGTGCACCCGCGGCCAGAACTCCATCCGCCCCGTCTCCGGGTTCTTCACCTGTCGAGCCAGGCCAGCGGCCTTGATGGCGGGGATCCAGTGCCGGCGGAAGTTCGGGCGGGTGAGGGCCCCTTCGAGCTCCACCTTCACGCCGTCCTTGCCCTTCCGCTTGGTGCCGGACAGCGGGCCCCGGAAGATCAGCTCCTCGGGGTGCATACCGTCGTCGATGGCCGACTCGGTCGCGGTGGGGTTCCACTTGTCCACCATCACCTGAACCGCGGCGACAGCGGCCGGCGTGAGCGGCACGGTTCGGAATCCGGCCTTGGACTTGGGCGCGGGCTTTCGACGGATCTTGCCCCGGTCGTCGATGAGAACTTCCTTCACCTTCACCGTGGCGGCGTCCAGGTCCACGTTGCAGAGGCGGAGCGCGGTGTACTCGCCCCAGCGCATCCCTGTCTCCTCGGCGAACACTACCAACGGCAGGTAGTACTCACTGAGATGCTTCCGAATTAGTTCGCACTGCGCCGCGGTGGGCGGAATGAGGTCGTCGGGGTGCTTGGCCGGTGCCGGGGACACCTCGATGTCGAGGGTGGGGTTCACGGTGATCCGCCGGTCTCGGAGCGCCGCGACCATCAGGTGGCGCAGCAGCTCCAGCACCTTCTTCTGGGTAGCGTGGCCCTTCACTTCGTTGGTGATCCAGTCCTGGACCTGGATCCAGGTGATGCTGTTGAGCTTCCGCCGGCCCCACTTCGGCTGGACGTGCACCGTCCAAGCGGAGAGCTTGCGGTTCTGCGTCGTCACCGACTTGACCTTGACGGTGGGCCACCAGATCTCCCACCAGTCATCGACCGTAATGGCGCCGCGCTTCGGGTCCTGGTACGTCCCCTCACGGACCTGGGTGCGGACCTTGTCGAGGTGCGCCAGGGCCTCCTTCTGGGTGGGGAAGGTCGGCCCGCACTGCTTGCCGTCCGGGTCTCGGTAGCGGGCCTGCCACGAGCCGATGCAGTCCCGCCGGCTCTTCCGGGCGCCGTACTTTTGCTCGGGGTACTTCTCCTTGCACGGGCCGCAGCCACAGCCCTTCTCTCGCAGCTGCCGCGGGTTGTTCGCTGCTCTACGCGCCATGGCGCTCACCCTCCAATGCGGCAGTTGCAAGGAACGCTTGGGCGTCCTGATGGGTGGCGAAGCTCACGGCCCGCTGCCTCCCGTCGGAGGCGCGGTAGCGAACGTGCCACTGGCCCAGACACGCGGCCCGTGGCGGCCTAGCGCCGTACTGCTCCGGCGGGTAGTCGATGAGGCATTCCTGGCATCCGCACTGGGGGCTGGACGCCTGCTCTGGTTTACGCGCCATGGTGGGTCACCTGGCCACTCCTCCGCTGAATGGGAACGCGGGGCATGAGGTCAACAGGCGCCCCGCACCAGCAGATTGCACCGTCCAGAGGCTGCTCGACAGCCAGTTCCTCAAGGACAGCCCGAAGGGCTACGAGAGAGGTGTCCTGGCGGAGCGCGTCGGGGAGGGTGACCGTGTTTCCGACGGGGTCGTACGGCCGGAAGTTAAGCGGGTCGAGAGGTGCGAAGCGGACGCGAAGACACATGGGAATCCCCCGGGCAGGCAGGCGACGACGTTTGACCGTCGGCCATGGGGGAGGGCAGGCCGCTTGACCGACCGTACCCCCTTGTAGGTGAATATGCGACCACTCTGCGTACACCAAGCACCCGGAGAATCACGGGGAGTGGTGGGGTCCATTTTTGTTAGACCCGCAAGGGCGGCACACGGTTGTAGCCGCGCGGCCGACTACTGCTTATTCGCCTCGCCGAGCGCGCGCATCTCGATGAGCTTGGCGCGCTGCTGCTCTTCAGTGAGACCCCGGAAGAGATCCAGAAGGCGCTGCTCGGCCTCCTCGTCGAGGGGGCCGGGCGCGGCCCTGCGTGCAGCGGCGAAGATGCGCTCTTCGGTGAACTTCGGGAAGGCGGCGTGGAGGGCGCGGAGCTTCTCGGGGTTCGGGCCGCGGGAGCCACCACGCTTACCCAGCTTCCAGGCGTTGACCGTGGCCGGCGCGACTTCGATGGCGCGCGCGATCGCGGACTGGCTCACCTTGTAGGTGGACTCGATGGCCTCGATCAGCTGCGCCAGGTTTTCGGTGCGCTCGGCAGGGGTTTCCACATGGGTAACCATGCCTGTGGATCTTCTACTTTTGCAAGTAAAAGTAGAAGCATGGCGGGATCGCGCGACGGCGCGTGACCTCCCCGTCGCGCGCCGTCGCGCATGGCATATGCGGCGAGAATAGAACAGCCATTCGATACCCGCCAGCGACTTACTCAACCTCACCGAAACTCACCGCGACTCACCGAGACTCACTTGACGAGCTGACACTGACACAGTAGAAATGTGTCAACGACGACGGGGAACCCGTCGCCAGCCACACGACCAGCGCGAGGCGTACATGACCCACCTGCTCCGCAAAGACCACGGCAAGCCAATCCGCAGCGCAATGGAGCGCCACGGGCTCACCGGGGAGAAGCTCGCAGCGGCCACAAAGAAGGTCGACGCGGCGGGGCGCGGGATCAGCCTGGCAACGGTCTCGAAGATCACCGGACGCGGCGAGACGGCAGTCGACAAATGCCGCCTCCGGACCGCGTGGCTCATGGCCACGGTCCTCCGCGAACCGCTCCAGGAGCTCTTCGACATGCCCTCAGTTTCAACTGACACAGTGGAAAGGTCTAGCCCCCATGGCGACTCAGACCCTCGCTGATCGCACCGAGGTCCTCCGCCCCACCGGCATCACGCCGCTCCTCACCACCGCCCAGCTGATGGCCCGCTACGGGGTCAGCAACTGGACGGTCAACGAGTGGGTGAAGTCGGGCTGCCCCCTGGAGCCCACCGCGTTCCGGGGCCGGCGCTTCGACATCGACAAGGTCCGCGCCTGGATGTCCGAGCAGTCGCTCGACACCGCTGCCTGACCCAAGAAAAACGGGGCCGCCTCGAACCCAGCCCGGTCCGAACGCAGCCCCTCGGAATCCCACACACCCAAGAAGGAGTGGAACCCCGTGAACACCAACCCTACCGACCTTCCCGGTCAGACCGCATTCACCAACCACATCCCCGTCGAGCTCCCGGCCACGCCGGTCGAGCTGTTCCAGTCGGAGGACGGCAAGGAGTGGCGCCTCGCGGGCCACGACGAGGAGGGTGGCCGGCTGTTCGTCCCGGCGCACCTGGACCCGGCGAACGTTGCGCGGTGGCTGTGGGCCGAGGAGTCGTACCTGGTCGAGGCCGTGGGCGCGTTCTCGCCGGTGGAGCGTGCGGCGTGAACGCGAAGCGTGTGGCTGCGGCAGCTGGTGTGGTCCATGCCGCGATGCAGACCCGGCAGACGGCTGCGGGTATCGCGGTGGCTCTGGAGTCGGCGTGTCTGCTCCAGTCGCCGGAGTCGGCGGCCGAGCAGGTCGAGCTGCGGAAGACGTTGGAGCAGCGCACGGAACTGCTGCGCGAGGTCCAGAAGATCGCTCGCCAGCGGACGGCCGAAGCGAAGGGCCGGAAGGCGCACGGCGACCGGCTGAAGTCGGAGAACTCCCGACTGGTGGCCGAGGTGCACGAGGCGCGCAAGGAGGTCCGCGCGGTCCGGTCGTGGGTCTCCGAGAACACTCCGTTCTCCGGCAGTGTGCCCGGCCAGGTGCTTCGGACGCTGTCGTGGCTGCGTGAGTCCCGGGACATGAACGCGGGCTGGCTCCAGGACAAGTCTGTGCGCGGCCGGGAGCTGCTTCGGGAACTGATCGCCGTGAACGCGGACCGGGATCGGTTGGAGAAGGAGCGGCACTCGACGAACGAGTCGCTGAGCGACGCGGCCGAGGCGCTGCGTGTCCAGCGGGACCGGATCGCCGAGCTGGAGGGCGAGCTGCGCGCGACGATCGGACACCGCGACTACTGGCACGGCGAGTTGATGCATGCAGATGCCCGGATCGCTGAGCTGGGTGCCCGCCAGGCACGGAAGCCGTGCGGCCGGGAGCTGTCGACGGGCCTGCCGTGCCCGGACCACCCCCGTTCCCTTCTGGCCCGGCAGCAGGAGGACCCGCACGACGGGCCGCTCGCCAGCCGGTACGCGATCCCCCACGACCTCCCCACCACCACGATCGAAGTCACCGGGAGCGCCCTGTGAGCACCGACCGCACGCCCATCACCGGGCCCATCCCCATCTACGTCGAGACCACCCCGGCCGCCGTCGTCCTCGACATGGCCGCGCTCACGCGCCTCGTCGTCGGCGACGTCCTCGACGCGCTTCTCCACCCGGAGGACACGAGCGCGTGGGACCGGCTCCACGAGCTGGCCGAGGCGCCGGCCGCGACGGACAACCGGCTCCCGTACGAGGAGCTCGTCGAGCAGATCGCGGCGGCCGCATCGTCGAAGGTCCCGCTGTACGGCACGAAGGCCGTCGAGTTGTCCCGCGAGCTCGCGTCGCGGTCCTGGACCCGGCCGGTCCCGAAGCAGATCCGGAGGGCGTCGTGAAGAACACCCTCCGCCTGCGCGGCACTCTGACCGTCACCCCGCAGTCCAGCCCGCACTGGGGCCCGGCCGAGCACGCCCACGAGACGGAAGCCTTCCGGACCTCGGTGTGGCCGGCCGTCCAGAAGCTGATTGCCGAGGAGTTCCCCGGCTGTGGCGTCGTCTTCGCCGCCGACTCCGTGGCGGTGTGCTCGCACTGCGGCCTGTTGTGGGAGGAGTTGACCGCCGACGAGGCGGCCGACGACTCCACGAACGTCGACGCCCGCAGCATCGAGGGCGAGCCGGTGTGCTGCGGCAAGGCGATCGAGGAGTTTCGGGCCGAGCGCGGTATCCCGATGCCGAGCTGGACGGGCGGTGCCGCATGAGCAGCGCCCGCGCCGAGATCCTCCGCGCTCTCCAGTACGTCGGCCACGGCCCCGTGAGCGCCGCCGGTGTTCTGGCTCGCGCCGACAAGGAGCCCCGCGAGACCACGCCCAACCCCGACTTCCGGGAGACGTTGGCCGGTGGTCACGCCCTGATCGTCGAGTACGGCGACTGCGAGCTGATCGGCTCGTGCCAGTGCGGCGCCGAGCTCGGTCGTACGACGCCGGACGCCAGCCTCGACACCTTCGTCCCGGGCTGGGAGCGCCACAGCATGACGGAGGTGCCCCGTGGCTGAGCCGATCACCGCCCGCCGCACCTGGCTTCTCACCGAGATCCGCCGCACTGGCGGCGTGTGGACGGTCCGCCGCGTGGAGGCCGTGATGCACGGGAGCCCGTGGCCGACGACCGGCCGCAACACGTCGAGGAAGGACCTGCGGGCGCTGGCCGCCCACGGGGCCCTCGTCGCCCTGGACGACCGGGAGACCGGCCGCCGCACGTACACCGCGAAGATCCTGAACCTGAGGAGTGCCGCATGACGACGACCGCGCAGGCTGGGGCCACCACGGCCCCGGCCGCCGGCCGCCGGGTCACCCCCACCGGCCGCCTCATCCTCTCCGCCGACGCCGACCGCGACGTCTGGCTCTACGCCCGCCGCGCGGGGCTCGGCTCCAGCGACATCGCCGCCATCCTCGGCATCAGCCGCTACGGCAACGCCCTCTCCGTCTACCACGACAAGACGGGCGGCCTCCCCATCGACGGCGACGACTCCGAACCCGCCCTCTGGGGACGGGCGTTCGAGGAGACCGTCGCCCGCGAGTGGGCCCGCCGCAACCGTTCCGTCGTCCGCCGCGTCGGCCTCGTCCAGAACGTCGACCGTCCGTGGCAGATGTGTACCCTCGACCGCCGCGTCCTGGAGTGCCCGCTCGCCGACGGCCGCGAGAAGTGCGCCGTCGAGATCAAGTGCCGCGACAAGATGAAGGCCGGGGCCTTTCGGCGCGGCGTCGCCGACGACGTCCTCGTCCAGACCCTGTGGCAGGCCGACGTCTGCGGCTTCGACCACGTCCACGCCGCCGTCCTCATCGGCGGGAACGACTACCGGCAGTTCGTCATCCGGGTCGCGGACCACGCCGACCTGATCGCCGACCTCCGCACCGCCGGCGCCCTCGCCTGGCAGCAGATCACCGACCGGCGCCCGCCGTCCGTCCCGGGCGACGCCGACCCGGACGTCCTCCTCGACCTGTACGACCGGCTGTACGCCGAACGTGACGGCGAGATCGACATCACCCGCGACGTCGACACCCAGGACGCCGTCGGCGACTACCTCGACGCCCACGCCGACTACGCCGCCGCCGAGCGCCGGAAGAAGGCAGCCAAGGCCCGGATCCTGTCCGGCCTCGGCGGCGCGGAGGCTGCCTCGGTCCTCGGGTCCCGATTTGTGTCCCTCGACGAGCAGTCCCGCGAGCACTGCGACGTCAAGCGGCTCGCCGAGCGCTGGCCAGACGCCTACGCCGACTGCGTCGAGGACCGGGTGTCCCGCCGCCTGACCATCCCCCGCTCTGTCCGTGAGGAGCACACCTCGTGACCACCATCGCTGAGCGCGCGGCCGCCGCCGCCGGACGCGCCGACAACCAGCCCGCCGCCGACGCCTCGCCCGCCCAGGCCCCGGAGCAGCTGCACGACCCTGGCATCCCCGAGCCTGGTCCCGACGGCCCCGAGCAGATTCCGGTGCACGTCGCGTGGTCCAGGGTGATGGGCACCGTACGGGGCATCGCCAAGGGCGCCTGGTACGGCGAACCCAATTCGCGTGGCAGCTACCAGTTCCGTGGCGTGGACGCCGCTCTCAACTCCTTCGGCCCGGCCTGCCGCTTGCACGGCGTACTCGTCCTGCCGGTGCGTACTGAGGCCTCGTACCGCGACGTGAAGACATCGACGGGCAAGAACTCCCGTGAGTGCACCGTCACGGTGACGTACCGCATCGTCGGTCCCGCCGGCGACTTCATCGAAGTGCAGTCTGTCGGTGAATCGATGGACTCGGCTGACAAGGGAACGGCCAAGGCCCTGTCCACCTCGCTTCGGTCGCTCCTGCTCCTGGGCGGTCTCGTCCCGACCGCCGATCCCGATCCGGACTCGGTCAACGTCGAGCGCGGAGAAGCTGCCGTCCGCAGCGCCGAGGACTACCGCGACGAGATCCTCAAGTCGGGAACGTCCCGCCAGCGTCTCGCCCAGATCAACTACGAGATCAAGCAGATCGGCCACTACGACACGCTCGTGCAGAACGAGGTCGGCGACGAGGAGAAGCTTGGCGCTTTCCTCTTCCGGATCGGCCAGGAGCGCATCCAGGCAGGTGCCGAGTGAGCTGGCACCTGGGCCGCATGGCTGGCTTCGATCTGGAGACCACCGGCATCGACGTCGAGCAGGACCGCATCGTCACCGCCACGGTGGTGCAGTGCGGCGGCGGACAGCCCACCGTGGCCGCGAACTGGCTCGCCGACCCCGGGATCGAGATCCCCGACGGCGCAGCCGCCGTACACGGCATCACCACCGAGAAGGCGCGCGCCGAGGGGAAGCCGGCGGCCGAGGTCGTCGCCGACATCCTCGCCGCGCTCGGGCAGGTCATCGCCTCCGGCGTGCCGATCGTCGCGATGAACGCCCGCTACGACCTGACCCTGTTGGACCGGGAGGCCGCGCGACACGGACTCCCCCCGCTCCCGGACGGACCGGTCATCGACCCGCTCGTCATCGACAAGTACGTCGACCGTTACCGCAAGGGCCGCCGCACCCTCACGGCCCTCTGCGAGCACTACGGCGTCCCGCTCGGCGCCGCCCACACCTCGGACGCCGACGCGATCGCCGCGTGCCGCGTCGCCTGGCGGATCGGCAGCACCCGCCCCGAGCTGGCCGCCATGCCACTCGAAGGCCTCCACTACGCCCAGGTCACGTGGGCCGGAGAGCAGGCCGCCGGCCTCCAGGCCCATCTCCGCAAGACCGACCCGGCCGCGTACTGCCCGCCCGAGTGGCCGCTCATCCCCCGCCAGCAGACAGGAGACCGCTGATGTTCACCTCCTCCCGCCGACTCCGAGCCGCGAACGACGCGGTGCGCGCCGCCTCGGCCAAGGTCATCGAGCGTGACGCCCGCATCCGCGAGCTGGAGACGAACCTCGCCTCCGCTCAGGACCGCACGTACGAGCTCGCCCGGGGCCGCGCCGACGTCAACCACGTCATCCAGCTGGAGAAGCAGGTGGAGACGCTCACCACGACCGTCTCCCAGCTCCGCAAAGGGGTCGTAGACGACGCGCTGACCGCCGAGCTCCGCCGTCAGCTCACGCTGGAGAAGCGCGCCAACCGTGACCTGCACGACCGGCTCGCTGTCCTCCAGGCCGCAAACTCCGGCATCTCCGAGATCCGGGTGATCGCGTGAGCCTCACCCAGACCCCCGCGGCCGGGATGACCCGCCTCCCGGCCGCGGGCGCCAAGCGCCTCTACCGCGTCGCCGGACTGGACATCAGCCTCACCGGCACCGGCATCTCCACCATCGGCGGCACCACGCGTGTTCCGACCGCCGGCCGCCGCGCCGACTCGCTCGCCGACCGGGACACCCGCCTGCGGTTCATCACCGGCCGGGTGATCGAGGAGGTCGGCACGGTCGACCTCGTCTGCGTCGAAGGGCCGGTCAGCTACCAGCAGCCCGGCGGCTCCACGTGGGACCGGGCCGGGCTGTGGTGGCGGATCGTGTCCAGCTTCGTCGGCCGCGAGATCCCCGTTGCCGTCATCCCGCCCACCTCCCGCGCGAAGTACGCCACGGGCCGGGGCAACGCCCGCAAGAACTCAGTGCTGGAGGCCGCGCAGCAGCGGTACGGCGCAATCCTCCCGACGGACGACGAGGCCGACGCACTGATCCTGCGCGCCATGGGCCTCGACTGGCTCGGCCAGGCCCTCGTGTCCGTCCCGGACGGCCACCGCGCGGCGCTCGGTGGAGTCCGCTGGCCCGAGATGGCGGTGGCGTCATGACGTTTCGCCAGAACGTCGCCGACATGCTTCACGCTGGGCACTCTGACCGGGCCATCGCCCGCGAGCTGCACGTCGACTGGACTACGGCCGCCACCACCCGGACTGCCCTCGGCCTGCCGAAGGCCCGGCCCGGCAAGAAGCCTGCCGCCACGCTCCAGGACGCGTTCCATGCCCACGTCCAGAAGGGCCGCGACGGCCACATGCAGTGGACGAGCCGCGTCCAGAAGAACGGCGTCGCCGCCTTCCGGTGGCAGGGCCGCCAGTGGACCGCCTACCGAGCCGCGTTCGAGATCCACCACGGGCACGCACCCGTCGGAAAGACACTCCCCGCCTGCGGCAAGCCCAAGTGCGTCGCACCGGCCCACATGCAGGACCAGAACGGCCGCACCGGGAGCACCCGAACGGCCGCCGAGGCCCGGGCGGCTGTGGCCGCCAAGCGCACTGTGCCGCGCGCCGTCATCGCCGACATGCTGACCGCCGGCCACTCGATCTCCGAGATCCTGCGGACCCACAAGGTCAGCCCGGACCGCGTCCGCGCCGTCCGCGACGACCTCGGCATCCCCCCTCACCCGCCCGGTGCCAAGCCCGAGCCCATCGAGCAGACGTTCCGGCGCCGCGCGATCCCCACCGCAGACGGGCACCTCGTGTGGCCCACCACGGACTACCACATCAAGACCGTCGAGGGCGGCTCCCTCAGCGCCACCCGGTACGCCTTCCAGCAGCGGCACGGCCGCCCCCCGGTCGGCAAGGTCCTCCCCGGCTGCGGCACCGCGCGCTGCGTCCACCCCGACCACGTCGAGGACCGACCCATGCGCGACCGGTACGCCGCGATCTTCGGAGGCGCCTGATGGAGACCCGAGGCATCAACACCGAGCAGGCCACCGACTGGCGAACGCTCGCCGCCTGCCAGTACGTCAAGCCCGACGACATGTTCCCTGACCCCGGCAACAAGAAGGCCGTCGTCCAGGCCAAGCAGATCTGCGGCCCCTGCCCGGTCTGGGACTCCTGTCTCACCGACGCCCTGGCCACCGAGGGCGGCAAGACCAAGGACAACCGGTACGGCATCCGCGCCGGCCTCACGCCGACCCAGCGGTACAACCTGCACCACCGCAACCGCATGCGTGACCAGAAGGCCGCCGCATGACGGGCCCTCAGCAGGTGGCCGGCGCCCTGTTCATCGACTGCGGCCAGCAGCTGAAGAACCTCACCTGGGTCCGGCCGCCTCGCGCCCGCTACGAGTGCCTCACCTGCCGCACCGTCGAGGGCCCGGTCGTCGGCGCCGCCGCCGTCACCGCCTTCGTCCAGACCATCCGCACGAAGCACCAGCACCGTCAAGGAGCAGCCGCATGACCGCGATCCAGCCCGAGACCAGCACCGACGAGCAGGCCACCGCGCCCGTCGCCGCGTTCCTCGCCAGCCACCTCAACGGCCGCACCGACGAGGAGCTCTCCCGCGAGCTCCACGGCCTGCTCGAAGCCGTCCGCACCCATGGCAAGAAGGGCTCGCTCACGATCACGATCGTCGTCGACCCGCCGGCCAACGGCGTCGACAGCGCGCCCATGCCGATCGGCGTCGAGTCCACGGTGAAGGCCCCGAAGCCCACCCCGGTGAAGTCCTTGTACTTCCTCGACGACGAGGGACAGCCCGTCCGCGAGGACCCCCGCCAGCTCGCCATGGACTTCCGCACCGCGCCCGCCACCACCGAGTTCAAGAAGGCCTGACACCCATGACGATCGACACCTCCGACAACGTCCGCGCCCTCGTCGCCGTCGCCCAGCAGGCCGCCGCCCCGGTCGCCCTGGAACCCGGCAAGTACCACGTCGTCCACACCGGCGACCGCATCCACACCGTCGACCTCACCACCCCCGAGGCCACCGGCGTCCCGGCCCGGAAGTCCGGCACCACCACCGTCCGCGACGCCGCCAGCTTCGCCGCCTACTACGGCAAGCACGCCGACCCGAACACCGAGGTCTACGCCGACGCCGACCGACTCACCGTCACCGCCGTCCTCGACGCCCACACCACCACCTCCCCCCGCTGGTCCGGCCACCGCCTGACGCTCTCCCTCCGCAAGACGAAGGCGTGGGAGCAGTGGATCACCAACGACGGCAAGCTCATGGGCCAGGAGCTGTTCGCCGAGTTCCTGGAGGACCACCTGCCGGAACTCCGGAGCCCCGACGCCGCGACCATGCTGGAGATCGCCCAGTCGTTCCAGGCCACGAGCAAGGTCGACTTCACCGCCGGGACCCGGCTCGCCACCGGTCAGCGCCAGTTCAGCTACGTCGAGAACACCCAGGCGCGGGCGGGCCAGAAGGGCCAGCTCGTCATTCCTGAGGTCTTCACCATCGGCCTCGTCCCCTTCGAAGGCTCCGGGGGCTACGAGCTCACTGCCCGGCTCCGGTACCGCATCCAGGAGTCCCAGCTGCGGATCGGCTACAAGCTGGAGCGCCCCGACGACACGGTCGCCGACGCGTTCGCCGACGTCGTCGAGAAGATCCGCGAGCAGATCGAGCAGCCGATCATGAACGGCACCCCGGCCTGATGAGCCGGCCACGCGCGACGGGCGCCGCCGACTCCCGGTGCCCGTCGTGCGCGGCCCCCGCCCTCACCCAGTGGGTCGGCACCGTCGCCGCCCTGAAGGTCACTGCGGACCTCACCCCGCTCGCCCCCACCGAGCAGGACGCAGTCCGCGAACCGAACCGGCTCATCTGGTGCCTCTACCGGGCCTCCGCCCACAGCCCGCCCCGGCTCCGCTGGATCACCGCCAGCCACCCCAAGACCTGCGGCCACCCGCACGTCACCGAACACCGCTGCCCGCCCGCCGAGCCGACCACCTTGTTCTGAGGAGCACCACGTGGACAACGTCCGCCCCATGAACCGCGACGCGGCGGACCACGACGGCTTCACCCGGCTCCCCCCGCACAACGCGGAAGCAGAGACGTACGTCCTCGGCAGCTGCATCCACCAGCCCCGCCACATCCCGCTCCTGCGCACCCTCATCACCGGCGCCGACTTCTACCGGCCCGCCCACGAACTGATCTGGAACGTCCTCGGGGAACTCTTCGATGCTGGCCAGCCCACCGAACCCGTCGCACTCGCGCGGGCCCTGGAGAAGCGCAAGGACCTGAAGCGAGCAGGCGGAGCCGCTTACCTCCACACCCTCGCCAACTACTCGTGGCCCGCGCCCGACTACTACGCCGACTTCATCCGAGAGACCGCCGACCTCCGGGCCGCCGAAGAGCTCGGGCGCCGAATCTCCCTGTACGCCAACGAACCGGACGCCGAACCCGCCAAGGTCGTCACCTTCATCGACGACTACCTCACCCGGCAGAAAGAGCGCACCGCCGGCCGATCCGGCGACCCCGCCGACGCGCTCCTCGCCGAACTCCTCGACGCCAGCGCCCTCGACAACATGCCAACCCTGGAGCCCCTCGTCGGCGACCTGCTCCACCTCGACTCCCTCGCCCGGATCATCGGCCCGTCTGGGCATATGAAGTCCTTCGTCGTCATCGACATCGCCGCCCACGTCGGCACCGGCAAGCCCTGGCACGGCCACCATGTCCGGCAGGGCACCGTCGTCTACCTCGTCGCCGAGGGCGCCCGCGGCATCCGCAAGCGCGTCCGGGCCTGGGAGAAGCACCACGGCCTGAAAATGGACAACGTCCTCTTCCTGCCCCGGCCTGTCCAGACCCGCGGGCCCGAGTGGGACACGTGGATCGAGGCCATGCGCCGCCTCGGACCCTCCCTGATCGTCATCGACACCCAGGCCCGCGTCTCCGTCGGCGTCGAGGAGAACTCCAACACCGAGCTTGGGCTCGTCGTTGAACGGCTCGACGACCTGCGGCGCGCCACCGGCGCCTGCGTCCTCCCCATCCACCACACCGGCCACATCGGCGAGCACGGCCGCGGCGCCTCCGCCGCCAAGGGCGCCCTCCAGTCTGAGATGCACGTCTCGAAGAAGGGCGACAACGCCTCCAACATCGTCGTGACGATGAAGGTCGGGAAGCAGAAGGACGACGAGGAAGGCGACGACCTCCAGTTCGGTCTGAAGGTGGTCACCCTCGACGGCGAGCTCAAGGCCGACGGCCGGCCGGTCACCTCCGTCGTCCTGGAGTCCCTGGCCCCGGTCGGACCCGCGCACAACAGCCCCGAGTGGCTCGTCCAGATCCTCGACCGGGCCGACATCCCCCTCGCCTGGGGCAGCCCCCGCGTCATCAAGTGGTGCGCCGAATCCGACATCCAGATGCGCAAGTCGAAGATCGAAGAGGCCGTCAAGATCCGCAAGACGCGGAACACGTTCGACGACCCTCGGAATGCCCGAAATGACCTCCCCCCGAACCTCCCCCGCGATCTTGAAACCACTTCTCCCCGTGATCTTGGGGGGACCCCGGGGGAGTTCAAGCAAAACCCCAGGTCAAACAACCCCCCGCAGACCGGGGGAGGCCGGGGGGATGGCCCTACAAAACCTCCCTCCCCCCGCTCCCCCTCTAGGGAGGGGGGAGGTGCGGGGAGCGAGGGAGAAGAAACCCCCTCCGACACCCCCCACTGCACCGTCTGCGGAGACCCCCTCCACGGCTACCGCCTCACCCGCGGATACGACACCTGCCTCCAACACGACACCCCCGCAGCCTGACCCGCAGCCATCCGGTTCCACCCGACCTCGCGCACAGGAGAGCCCCATGAACCTCGCCATCCCGACCGGCCGTCTCAGCACCACCGGCCTCGGTGAAGCCGTTGCCGCCGAACTTGACATCCCCCTCGCGGACGGCAGCCTCGCCGTGCAGGCCGTGTTCAACGTCATCGCTCGCGCCGTGGCCGGCGGGCACTCGGTG
This sequence comes from Streptomyces sp. NPDC056169, assembly GCF_042268445.1. Classification (NCBI taxonomy): domain Bacteria; kingdom Bacillati; phylum Actinomycetota; class Actinomycetes; order Kitasatosporales; family Streptomycetaceae; genus Streptomyces; species Streptomyces sp. NPDC056169. The sequence continues at coordinate 244,228 of NZ_JBHJUO010000011.1, forward strand.
GCCGTCACGAACTTCGGAACGTTCCTCCCGGTTGAACGGGCCGCCCGCATCGCCAGGAACCCCCAGACCGGGCAGCCGGTGACGGTGCCCGCGAACGCGGACGTTCGGTTCCGGGTGTCGCCGGGTCTGCGGGCGACGGTCCGGACGGCGGATCCGGAATCCGCGACGATCCGGAAGAGCCCGAAGACGGTCCAGACCGTGGCGCAGAACGAGGTGACGGGCCAGTGAGCACCCACCGCGTACCTCTGTTCGTAGCCACTCCCGGCTTCCACCGGTTCGCTGGGGCCGTTGACGACGAGCGCCAGGCGCAGCTCGCGAAGTGGGGCGAGCAGAAGCACCCCGACGGCACCGGCCCCCGAGTCCCGGCCATCGTCGGGCGGCTGTGCTTCGCCGATGAGGCCGCCGACTACGCCCGCCTCGAATGCCAGTCCGCCGCCAAGGCCGACGAGGTCACCTGGCGGCACATCCTCGCGGAGGAGGTCCTGGAGGCCCTCACCGAGGACGACCTCGTGAAGCTCCGCGCCGAGCTGGTCCAGGTCGCCGCCGTCGCCGCCGCATGGGTCCGGGACATCGACACCCGGCCGCACCCGATGATCTGCGCCCACTGCGGCCAGCCGATCCCGGTCGACGAGCACCACAACACGTGGCACGGCCCGGTGCCGCTCCCCGGCCAGCCGAACTGCACGGTGCCGCGCTACCACCTCGGCCCGGAGTACCCCGAGTGCCGGAAGGCCGGCAGCCCCGGGGGCGGAGAGAACGCATGACCGCGCCCGACACCGCCCAGTCCATGCCCGCCCTTACCGTCGCCTGCCCGGCCTGCGGCTCACCGCCCGGTTCCTTGTGCACCAGCCACGGCGGCACTCGGCTCCGCCGGAGCGACGTCCACCAGGCGCGCACCAAGGCCTTCAAGGCACAGCAGCCGACCGCCACCGCCTGACCCGCCCACCACGAAGGAGACACACGACATGACCAGCACCCTGCGCCACGCCGTCGACACCAACCTCGGCCCCGTCGAGGTCGATGCGGTCGCCCCCGTCCCCGGGATCCGCGTCTTCCAGCTTCCCGCCGACGTCAGCCCGGACTCGCCGTACCGCTGGATCCTCGCCCACCACGACGGCCCCGCCCTGGCCAGCTTCGAGACCGACGACGCCGCCAAGCGCGCAGCTGAGCAGGCCGGTTCGCTCGTCGACTGGACGCGCAACGCGATGACTGTGGCCAACCTGCTCGGCCCCGGCGGGATGAACGAACTCATGGAGCAGCTCCGGGCCGCGGGTGGCCAGCACCCCAACGCCTGACCCCGCACGCAAGTCGGCCGCCCCGGGGCTATCGGGGCGGCCACCCACAGCATCCCACCACCAGGAGCAGACGCATGAACCGCTACCGCCGTCAGACCATCCGCCAGCTGGCTGCCGAGCGCGCCGCCCGAGAGCTGGACGCCGCCATCGATTCGGAAGTCGCAGTGCGCCTCGGCCTCGACCGCGAGGAGAGCGAGGAGTTCGACGCGGAGATCCGTCGGATCGTCGCCCGACTCCGAAAGCGCGCCTCCGCCTGACCCTCGCCGCCGGGCCGTCCTCCGGGACAGCCCCCACCAAGGAGCACCCCATGGCCTACTTCAGCCCGAAGATCGAGATCAAGAAGATCGTGAACGCCGCGCTTGACGAGGCGCTCCCCACCTGGGAGGCCAACTACGAGCCCGGGAACGTCTCCGACTACCTCATCGGCTACGCCAACAGCGAGGCCGCCGCCAAGGGTGCTGCGCTCGCCTGGCTCCAGTCCCAGAGCGACATCGACCTGGAGACCGTGGAGTGGGTCGAGATGCCGGTCGGGGATCAGCATGACCACTGGTACGACCTGATCCAGAACCATGCCGACGGCATCCCCACGGACACGGGCATCAACGTCCGGCACCGCCTGCCCGCCACGGTCCGGGACGCCGCCCGCACCGTCAGCGGACAGCAGCCCGAGCCGACCGTGGCCGACGCCACAGCGATGCTCCGCCGCATGGCCGCCGACGCCGGACTACCCGTCCCCGCTGTCGGGCAGCCGGCCGAAGCACAACCCGCCGACGAAGCCCACCCGCCGCACACCGGCTGGGTAGTCGAGGTCTACGCCGACGACAAGTGGATCTGCGTCACCGGCGCCTTCGACACCCCTCAGACCGCTGCGCAGCAGCGGGGCCGCATCAAGAAGCGCCACCCTGGCAAGCCCACCCGGATCGTCCGCGAGACAGTCACCCGGACCGTGGAGGACGAGACCCGATGACCCAGCCGAACTCCAGGCGGCCCGAGATCACCCCGCGCGAACGCCTCGCAATCATGATCCGCACCAGCCGGGGCGACATGACCGTCTGGGACGCGCCCGAAGTTCAGGACGCCCTCGACGCGTACCGGGCCGCCGTCCTCCGCGAAGCCGCCGCTCTGGTCCGCGCGGGAGCTGAGGACGGCGACTTCAACGCCCCCGAGTACGGCTCCCACGAGAACGTCCTCGAAGCCGCCGACATGCTCGACCGGACGGCCGAGGAGGCCCGCTCATGACCACCGCCGTCACAGTCCTCGCCTGGCTCGCCGCCGCTGTTCTCGCCCTCAGCCTCATCGGCGCCTGCTACGCCTTCTACCGCGCCTGGAGGGACTGGCGATGAACCTGCTCCTGCCCCTCGCCCTCGTCGCCCTGGTCGTCCTCGGCACCGCCGTACTCCTCGGCCACCCCGCCGCACGACACCGCACCCGCCGCCAACGCTGGCGCCACTGGGCCTACCGCGCCGGAATCCTCTGGGGGCCAGCCTGCGCATGGGCCGGATGCCGCTTCGGCAGCCGCCGCCAGCGCGCCCAACTCCGCGCCGGCCTCCCCGTCATCCGCCCGAGTGCCCGCGACCGCGCCCGGATCGTCGCCTCCCACGCACGCCGCGGTCTCCACGCCGAATGCCCCACCCAGTGCAGCGAGGACCACACCTACCGCCGGCCCTGCGCCCTCGCCCACTCCCGGACCACCCCGAAGGGAGGGCGGTCGTGACCGCCCGCACCATGGCCCTCCGCCTCGACCGCGCCCAACGCCGTACCGAGCGCCGCGACACCCTCCTCGGCCTGCTCGCCCGCCTCGACACCCTCACCAGTGCCGAGCAGGCGCTCCTCGTCGAGTACACGTACGCCGAACTCGCCGCCTCCGACGAGCTACGCCGGACCGTGCAGGGCCAACAGCGCGCGCTCCAGGCGGCCATGGACCGGACCCAGGCGGCCGGGGACACGATCGTCGAGGTCGAGCAGGACCGGGACTTCTGGAAGGAGCTCGGCCAGGGAGCACGGGACGCGGAGCTCCGCCGAACTGCCGAGCGGGACGCCGCCAAGAGCGCCGTCTTCCGCGTCCGGGCCTTCGCCGCCGACATCGACACCCCGACATGGCGCGCGCCCGGCAGCGAAGTCGCGGCACGCATCCGTCTCGCGCTCGACGAGTACCAGGAGCAGCCGCACCGGCACCTCCCGGGCGAGCGCATGGTCTCCACCTGCCCTACGTGCATCACCGCCACCACGAAGGAGAACTGACCATGACCGACACCATCGAAGACCTGAAGCTCGACTACACCCGCGCCTGCAAGACCATCGCCGACATGCACGCCGCCGCCATCGGCCGCAACGACCTCGGCCCCATCCGCGGAGTCGTCGAGGACGTCGCCGACATCCGCGCCGCCATGCTCCAGGCCGAGGAGCAGCGGGACGCCATCTACCGCGAGCGAGCGCACCTCGTCGCCCTGCTCGCCACCCACTACCCCTCCCACATCGGCTACACCGACCCCGACGCCCCCGACTGGGCCGTCCTCATCATCGAAGCCCCCGGCTGCCAACTCTCCTGGCACATCGCCCCCAGGGACATGGACCTCTTCGGCCACGTTCGCGCCACGAGCGTCATCAGCCGGGCCTGGGACGGCCACACCACCGACCAGAAGTACGAGCGCATCCGCACGCTGACCGCCCGTCGTGCGGCCGGCATCCACCTGATGACTGTCCCGCTGACGACCCCGAAGGAGAGCTGACCATGGGATGGGGATCCGGCTACGAAGTCTTCAACCGTGTCGCCGACGGACTCATCAAGGCCGGCGCCACCGACGAGGTCAAGGAGTCCGTCCTCACCGACCTCATCGGCTCGCTCCAGGCAGAGGACTGGGATACCGAACTCGACAGCCTTCAGGACTACCTCGACGACCCCGCGATCGTCCGCGCCTTCGCCGCCCACGACGTCCACTGGCCCGACGAATAGCGACCCAAGCGACTGGCCCCCAGACATGCGAGAGGGGCGCGCCTCCAGACCTCCCCAGGCCAGGCACGCCCCACACGGTGCCACCACCGTACGCCCCACCAGCACCCCGGAGCGCACCATGAACGACACCCGCACCACCGCCACCCAGCTCCAGCAGATCGCCCGCCTCTGGCCCGACCTCCACGACGCCCTCGGCGACCGCACCCAGCACGCCTGGCCCCCGCCGCAGCTCCGCGACTACATCGCCGGCCTCGAACGGGACGCCCTCGACGACCCCGCCGCCTACAACACCGCCCGCCGCGGCCTGGAGCGCTCCCCCGACCAGCTCGGCACCCGCCCCATCCCCATCAGCCTCCGCGTCCACGACACCATGCGTACCGTCGAGGCCGCCCTCCTCGACACCGCCGACCGACTCGCCCGCTCCGTGCAGCGCGCTCCGATCCAGCCCCCGCCGCCGGCCCGAGCCGCCGCCGTCCGGACCCGCGGGGAGCGCCTCGTCTGGGAGGACCGGGCGCGCCGCATCGAGCAGGCCCGGCAGGACTCAGCCGACCCGCGCCGTTGGCACACAGTCGGCGGCGGCCGGACCGCGATCCGGGCCGCGCTGTGGCTGTCCGGACGCGCAGCCGGATCGTCCGGACCGTTCCGGCCGTTGCGCGAGGCCGAGCAGCGGCAGGTGGCGACCGTCGCGGCCGGCGCCCTCGGGCGCGTGGAGTCGGTGCTCGACCTGGCGGACCAGAGGCGCGAACTCACCGCGGAGCACCCGTGCCAGTGCGGCGGGACGATCGAGATGTACGGCGGGGCCGGCGCCCGGCCGGTGGCCCGGTGCAAGCGTTGCGGGGCGATCTGGTCAGAGGGAGGGGTAGTTGCGGCTTAGCGCCTCGGTGGCACGCGAAGCGGCAGGTGCTCCTCCTGCCCGTCCCACTTGGCGAACAGCTGAGCCGGGACGGGCGAACCTGCCGCGCCCCTCATTTGGAAGTCGATGGCTTCTCCCGCTGAGAGAGACAGACCTTCCCTACCCCGGAGCTGGAACAGATACGGCAGGCCGTCCTCTCTGAACGAGACGTTTGCGGCTGGCGCGTTGCCGTCGTTCTTCAGCCGGTACCGATATGCGCCCACGAACTCCACTGCCAATCGGACCCGTGGCCGTGCAGCTTCAGCCTCAGCTGCTCTCTGTTCTGCTTCCATTCGGCGTTGATCGGCCAATGCGGCCTCGGCGACATCTGCCGACCGCACGGACGCAGCAGCAGCCGTCTCGGAAGCATCGGCCGACCGCTTCCCGTCCCCTCGTGTCTTGATCGCAACGCCCAGCGCCGCCGCCGATATGACGAATGCCGCCCATGCGGGTGTGTCTCCCCAATCCATGGCGAGACAGTACGTCACCGTTACTCAGGGATGAATCTTCAGTGGCGATGCCAACCCGAGCCCAGGCCTCGGCGGCGCCATTCGAACGGCAGCCATCACGCCGAGCGGTCTACGGCGGGGCCGACACGGACCAGTCGCCCGATGCGACGGGCGAGGCCCGTGGCGCGGGGACGGGAGGTTGGGGGGACGTAGGGCCGTCGCCAATTTCCACGAAACTGACCCACTTTCAGCGAGAGTTGCCTAGTCTCTGCGAGAGCGGCGCACGCGGCGCCGAGGAGGAGGGGTCATGACTGACGGCACACCGCGGGTACTGCGCGTCTCGTTCGAGTTCCACGTCGATCGCGAGCTCAAGAAGAACATCCAGTGGGGCCGTATCGAACGGGCCCTCGAAGCAATCACGCACCGAGTCATCGGCATGGCCGAGACCGTCTTCCCCTGGGCCTGGAAGGTGACCGTCCGCAAGCAGTGGGTCTACAACTGGGCCGACGACACGGAGAGCCACATCCTTCCGTCGACGAGCGACAACACGCCTGCATGACTCATCCTGGCCGCGGCTCCGGAGCCCACATCTTGGGGCCAGCACCCGGCCAGCCGCCCAATGCAAGGGCGCGGGGCGATGTGGCACGAAGGCGGGGTGGTTGCGGCGTAGGGAAGCACTACTATCACCCCTGACCTTGGGGGGGGACATTGAACAGCTTGAAGAGCCTGTGGGATCGCGCTCCACGTCAGACGCGGAGGCTAACAATGTGGTTGGCGCCAGCAGGCGTCGTGCTGGCAGCCATTGGTATCACCGGTGACTTCATGAAGTGGTGGGAAGGCAAGTCCTTCCTCACGAACCTCCTCAGCAGTCTGACCGGTATTGCCTTCGCCATCCCAGTCGCCCTGTTGATCATCAGCAAGTTCAGCGACGAGCAAGCCCGAGCCACGGAGCTTTCGAACGCCCAGAGGTTCGCCCAGAGCACCCTGGACTCCTTCTTCAAATCGGTCCGAGACCTTCAGCCCTTCATCCTTGGACTGAAGGACATCGAGCAGAACGTGGGTCGGGTCGCTAGCTCTTCTAGCGAAGCGGGCGATATCGAAGGCGCAGCCACTCGGATCCGTGCGCTTGCAGATGAGTACTACGACCTGATGCATGTGCCTTCCGGGGAGTGGGAAGCCCTGCATGCCGTGGCCCGGCCTCGGCTTGCCCAGTGTGGAGTTCGCTGGCTCGCGGAGGCCGATGTTGCAAGGATGTCGACTATGGCCAACGGCCCCCTGAAGGCATTTCTGGAGATGATCGAATCGCCAGGGCCCGACGACTCCGGGTCTTCCGAAGTCGCGGCGCTCGATGTTCTGAGAGGTGCCAAGCTGACGCTCATTGGACTGGAAACCCTCAAGGACATCGCAGACGCACCTGCGACCGTGAACTGGCTTTACAAGATCGGCTAGCTGAGAAGGCGGCCTAACCTCCAGCCCCGTCTGAGGGCGAGCTCCAGCCCTCGGCCGCCGCCGCGCCACTCGATCGGCGGCCACTTCTCCGCGTCGAGCCAGCCAGCCCGGCGGAGGAACTCAATCACGTCCTTCATCGCGTACGCCATGCCGGAGATCTCGCCGTCGATCCGGACTCGCCGTCCGCCCTGGTCGTCCGGCAGGTACACGACGACCCGCGGCTGCTCCTCGCTCACGAGGCGTACCGAGTGACGTCCGTGACTCGGCAGGAGATCTCGGTCGTCACCTGAGTCAGGCCTTGCGCCGTCACCTCGGACTTCTGCCCGGGCGCCAATCCGTTCGACGACGCAAGAGCCTCACCCAAGCGCTTGTTGGACGCATCGACGAACTCGACGTTCACGATGTAGTTGCTGGGCTTGCTCGATCGATTGGTGATCAGCAGTTCCGCACTCGGCCACTTGGTTGCCGAATCAACCGCACATGCCGTGATCCGGACGTCTCCACGGGCGCCACTCTCATCCGCTGGCCCCTCCCGCTCCGCTGACTGTGTAGCCGGGCCTGTCGGAGTCCTGTCTGACTCGTCGTCGCCGCCGGCAGCCGTGAGAGCGATCGCCAAAACGACGACCAGCAGGATCAGGCCGAGGCACGAGAATCCGATGACCTTGCCCGTGCTCCTCTTGCGAGGCGGGGGCGGCCCTCCCTGGCCAGGCGGCTGGCCCCACCCGGGCGGGGGTGCTTGTTGCGACATGAGCACAGCGTCCGCCTTGTTCAGGTGGGACGCATCCGGACCGGTCCGGACAGGCGAACCGTCTACTCCTCGGCCGGCACCCGCGCCGCCAGGTCTCGCGCCAGTTGCTCCGCGGCGCGGCCTTCGGTGGTGTCGTCGCTGAAATGCCGCAGCAGGCCGATCAGCTCGGCTGCTTCGCTGGCGGTGAGCAGGGGGAGGCGGGTCTGGTCTGGGTAGGTGCCGGTGACCGGCAGGAAGGTGTCCACGCTCGGACAACGTGATGGACGGGGGTCCGGACACGACAAGGCCCCCGCCGGACGAATCCGGACAGGGGCATGCGTGCGGGCGCGGCTACAGCTTGTTGCGCTCCAACGAGAAATACAGCACCGCACCTTCGAGACCTCCGAAGGTCGTCAGCGCGATGTCGAAGGCCGTGTCGTACAGGTTCTGCCGGGTGTGGTCCTTCCCCGCCACCAGCACCCCGTTCGTAGTACGAACCTGGGTGGAACCGCGTGAGGTGTGGAACTGAAGCGTGATCACGTAGTGGTACTCCACGTTCACTCCTCTTCCTTCTTCGGCCGCTTCGACCCCGAGCCGGAGTAGCCCTTCATGATGTCCTGCACCGTGCTGAACGACAGCTCCAGCTCGGCGCCCACTGAGCGGAGCGACGCGTCCGGGCGTGCCATGAGCTCGGCCACCGCTCGCTGCCGCGCCTCCTTCAGCGCCTTGTTCCGTCCTGGGAGCGCCTTCAGCACCTCGCTCAGCGCCTTCGCCCGCTCCGACGGGTCGGCAATCTTTTCGAGCGCGTCGATGGCATCGAACACCCGCTGCGCCTCCTCGCTCATCCGGCCCCTCTCCTCGGCGGGCCACTTCCCAAACTGTAGGGGGTCCCCCTACAGTGACGGAAGTAGCCCGCGCTGCTGATGCAGAACGGCCCCGGTCGGTGTGTGAGAGCCCGGCCGGGGCCAGCCCACCCCTGAGTAACCAGGAGAAGGCCATGCCCGAGCGTATCGGCGCCCACGCCACCCTCACCAGCCACCCAACCGCCCGCACCCTCCTCGCCACCCGAGTCCGGCGCGCCCTCGGCCTCCGAGGCTCCCTCACCCTCCAGCACGACGAGACCCCCACCCGCGTCACCGTCTGGTCCCTCCACGAGCTCCAGGACGTCTACGCCCGCGTCGGGGGCACGGTCACCCTCACCCAGGCCACCCGCACCGTGTCCGACGGCACCGAGTACACCGTCATCGAGACCACCCTCACCACCCAGCTCCCGGGCCTCGCCATCGCCGAGATCACCACCGACTGGGACCCCCACACTGAGCTCGACGGCTACGGCCTCCCCGTCATCCGCGACTACGCCGCCGCCGGAGCCCGCCGTGGCTGACCAGACCCGCGCGCTCCTCCGCGACCTCGCCAACTGCCTCGACGGGCAGTTCCGCGAAGCGCCGATGACCAAGCGCCTCGCCGACGCCCAGGCCCTCATCGTTGCCGACGCCGCGTTCGGCCCCGGCACGTACTCGGAGCTGGCCGAGCGCCGCCTCCTCGACAAGCTCCCGCCGATCCTGCCGGGCGACACCCGCGACGCCTACGCCCAGCGCCTCCGGCTCATCGCCGAGGAGGTAGCGGCCTGATGGACACGCCCACCTATGAGCCCGCCCCGGAGCCGGACCGCACCCCGCGGCCGAGCCAGATCATCGACACCCCCGCGACGCCGGCCGCGTGCGCCCAGGACTACGCCGCGGCGTCCGACGTCCGGGCCGCGCTCGACAAGCAGCGGAGGGCCGCCTGATGCGCTTCCTGCCGCGCCGCCGCCCCACCGTCACCTTCCCGCCCCCCGCGCCCGTGCCGCTCCACACCCCGGGCACCGAACCCCCGCCGGGTGCCATCTCGCTGGAGGTCGCTCTCCACATCGCCCGCCGCGCCCTCACCCGGCACAGCAGCGCGAACGTCCACAGCAAGGTCGCCATGTTCCACGCCGCGGTCGACCTGGAGCACGCACTCCGCACCCTCGTCACCGCCCTCGACCACCCGCAGGACACCTGATGCGCACCCGCACCGAGCGCCGCGAGCGCCTCGTCCCCCACACCATCGACGGCGAGACGAAGATGGTGAAGGAGCCGTACGACGTGGAGGTACCCGTTCCTCCCCGGGACTGGGACCAGATCGTCCTCACTGGCGCCCTCGCAGTCGTCGTCGTCTTCCTCGCCATCGTCATCGTCTGGTCGACCTCCTCCATCGGCGACCTCCTCGCCCGCGCTGTCTCCGAGCCGGCCATCGCCTACGCCGCCGCCACCGGCTTCAGCCTCGGCTGGATCGTCTGCATGGCCCTGGAGTGGCTCGCCCGCTACGACCCCGTCCGCATCAAGCGCCCGCGTACGGCCGGCCACGTCTTCCTCGCCGCCGACATGGCCGCCGTCTGCGTTCACGGTTGGGTGGCTGACTCGCTGAAGGTCGGCGTCATCGGCGCGGTCCTGTCCGGCGGCGCGAAGGCTCTGTGGACGCTGGTGCTTGACCACCAGGCGACGCCGCTCGATGCCCGGACGCAGCAGTGGGTCGCCATCAAGCGCGGGGAGGTGAGCAGCCGTCTCGCCCTGGGCGCCGTCCGCCGCCAGCTCACCCGCGCGGAGAGCCGTGCCGCCGCCGAGGAGGTCGCGCTCCGGACCGCTCCGGATCCGCGTCCGGACGAGCCCGAGGACGGTCCGGACGCTGACGTTCTGCCGCTCCCGCCCGGCGCCGTGACCGCGAAGGACGCCGTCCGGACCGCGTGGGAGGCCGGATTCCGCGACGAGGACGCGATCCGCCGTACGGCCAGCACCGCGCTGGGCCGCCCGCTCTCTCCTGACACCGTGTCCCGCTACGTACGCGCCCTCAAGGTCGGTGCCTGATGCCCGACCTGCCGATCGTCCCGACGCGGATCATCCCCGCGGGCGCGCCGCTTCCCGAGCGGCCGCCCGGCCCCGGCGACATTCCGCCGTGGCGCGCCCCGGCCGCGCCGCCCGCGCCCCCTGCCCCGCCCGTCCCGCCGACAGTGATGACCTGGCACGAAGCCCCGCCGCCCGGGCCCATCGAGGTCCACGTCCACTTCCTGCCCGTCGAGGAGCCGCCGGAGCCGTCCCGGCGGGAGCGGCTGTGGGCCTGGATCACGAGCATCGCCTCCCCCGGGAAGATCAGCCTCGCGCTGCTCGCCGCGCTCGTCCCGATCCCCGGCGTCGGCTACAGCCTCGCCGGCGTCTGGGCCCACACCGTCGGCGAGGCCCGCACCGAGGTCGGCGCCCCCTGGGCCTACGCCCTCACCACCGTGCCCCTGCTCCTCGGCGCCCGGCTGCTGCACCGCACCCGCGCGCTGCGCCACCTCATCGGAGTCGTCATCGCTCTCGTTGGCCTGCTCTTCGGCGCCCTCGACCCCTTCGACCTCGTCACCATCACCACCGGAGTCACCCGATGAACCAGGCCGCCCTCACCCTCACCGGACTCGCGCTCACCCTCGTCATCCTCTGGGCCAACCTCCGCCCCTGGTGGACCGGTTCCAGGGACCCGAAGATGCTCGCCCCCTTCGGCAAGGGCGCCGCTCTCGGCATCCTCAGCGCCATGTGCGCGGGCGGACTCCTCGGCTTCCTCTCCGGCTGCGCCCCCGCCGTCGGCAGCGCCGCCGGCTCGAAGGCCGTCGGCGCCGTGACCGGTGCGCAGTCCAGCACCGCCCTCGCCCGCGGATCCCTGTCCGGCAGCCTCAGCGAGGAGGGCGCCGTCGTCGTCTTCCTCCTGACGGTCGGCGTCGTCTTCGCCTGGAAGAAGGCAGGGAAGGACGACAAGAAGCGGATGGCCGGCGGCGCGTTCTGCGGCGCGACCCTCTGCGCCACCGCCGGCATCGCGGGCGCCCTCAGCTTCCTGCCCGACCTCGTCAACCAGGCCGGGACCGCGGGCCGGGCCGCGTTCGAGAGCGCGGGTGTCCTGTGATCAGCCGTCTCGCTGCCGGGTGCGCGGTCGTTGCTCGGCACCGGTCCGAGGCCCTCGCCGCATGGGTCGCGGCGGGGCGCCGGGACGACCTAACGGGCTGGCGCGCCGCCCTCGGCCCGGTCGTGCGGCTGGTCTTGCTCGGCACCGCCGCATACGTCGCCCTGGCGGTGCTGCGGGCGCTGCCGTGGCTCATGTGGCTCCTCGTCGGGTGGTGGCTGCGGGCGGCGTGGAAGGCCTATCCCGCATTGGCCGAAGAGGAGCCCGAGAGCACCGCGGAGGCCCCCGCTACGACCTCGCCCGAGGCTGTGTACGACGCCACTCTTATCTGGGTCCGCAACCAGGTCGGCGACCGCAACGGAGTACACCTCAGCGACCTCCTCACCCACGCCCACGCCCACCACCTCCTCATCGGCCTCGACCTGCCCGCCTTCCGGGCCGCTCTGGAACGCTGGGGCATCCCCGTCCGACAGCAGCTGAAGGTGGGCGGGAAGAACCGGCCCGGCATTCACCGCGACGATCTTCCGGACGTCCCCTCCTCCACGACAGCTACGCCCACCGCCAAAGCAGCCTGATACCCCGCTCTACCTGCGCAAATACCAGGCCGCCTACCGGCCACTACCCGATGAGGTATCCGTGACTACCCGCCCTCGCACCGGCTTCGTGTACACCCTCACCGACCCTCGCGACGGAACCATTCGGTACGTCGGCAAGACCAACGGCCAACTCCTCACCCGGCTCGCCCAGCACCTTGCGTCACCGACCAACCCGGCCATGCGGGTGTGGCTCAACGCGCTCAGCCTCCAGGGCCTGACCCCCGAGATCACCGCCGTCCGAACCGTCTCCGTCGACGAGCTCGCCGCCGAGGAGACACGCCAGATCGCCTCTCATGCTCAGCGCGGGCACCGGCTCCTGAACTCGCCGCACTACCACCAGCACCTCGCCGATCTGATCGGCGTCCGCGCGGCCATGCGCACCGCGGCGGGTCCGCCGGCCGAGCAACACGGGCGGTTCGCCGCGTTCCTGTACGGACGACTCGCCAGTCGGCGGGCCTCCGGCAGCATCAGCAAGCTGGCCGCGGCGGCATACGTGATCGGCACGGGTCCTGTCTTCCTGGTTGGGGCGGCCGGAGTTGCCCTGTGGCGCAACCGTGCCGTCCGCGCGACGGTGTTCGTCGCCCTCGTCGCTAGCTACCTGATGGACGTCGGCTTCGACCGGCTGGCGCAGGACTTCCTGGTGCCGTACCTCCATCTGCCTGAGTTGGCTCTGTTCTGGCACAGCTATCTGACCGAGCCGCTGCGGACGATCGGGGTGCACCTGCTGGTCTTTTCGCCGGTCGTCTCGGGCGCCGCCTACAAGACGATCGCGGACGCAGCAGGCGTTGATGCGCGAACGAAGGTCCCGGAGCAGAGGAAGTCCGTGGATCTCAGCAGCCACGACACTGCCGCCCGCGCTGCGGCTGCCCTGGACGCGGCTCTCCCGAAGCGCTCCTCCTGACGGCCGTTCGTTGCCCGATCCGCCCGTCTCGTACGGGCGGTGAGGGGAGCCGGAACAGCCCGGACCGAGCAGCAGAGGAGGACACTGTGTCCGACTACGACGACATGACCAACGCCGACGTCTTGGACCCCGCCGAGCTGGCCGAGTTGGAACGCGCCGACGAGTACCGCCTCGACGCCGAGGACGAGGCGCGTTGGGCCGCCGAGGACGAGGCCGCCGCCGCGCAGCCGGCCGACGACGAGCCGTGGGACGGCCTCGCCGACGGCGAAGAGCGCTGACCGTGGGCGAGTTCAAGGCCACGATGTCGATCGGCGAGCTCCGGCAGCGGAATGAGACCAGCAAGGCCGCCGTGAACACCCCGCCCCTCGCAGCAGCCACCGAGGAGCGGGGCTCTGCTGTACCTGCGGTTTCAGCACAGACGCCTCGGGCGCTATGCGGACGGGGTCCCCTCCTCTTCCTGGGGCACGCTTTCCAGCGCCCCTTCAGCGCTGAGACGCCATCGCTCGCCATCTTCATCGCTGAAGAGGACACACAAAGCACCCGTGAACTCCCCCTCGGGAGGCGCGAATGCGTAGGTGCGCCCGGCCCCCACGATCTGAACCGGCGTCTCGAAGTCGCCGCGCAGCAGTTCATGATTTCCGAGGCCCGAAGGGACCACCTCGTGCGCCTTCGGCGACGGGAGCTCGCCGAACATCGCAGTCACAGCGGTGATGGGTGCGCTGCTGGCGTTCAGGACGCGGAGCATGTTGCCGTACCAGTCGGCACTGATCTGGCGAGCATGCGCAACCCGGCGGTCTTGTGCCTGAGCACTGAGCGCCTGCCGTTCCAGAGCAAGGTTGGCCGACTGTTCGGCAATGAACTGACGCTGCTCGTCGATCTGCTGCCGCTGACTCTTCAGCATGCCCCGCGTGTAGTAGGCGGCGGCCGCCGCAAACGCTCCAGCGACCCAAGTCGGGGCGTCACCCCAGTCGATGCTCATGAGCGGAACCTAGCGGCCTGCACTGACACCCCCGACGGGGAAGTTACCGTTCGATTCTGCACCTAGTTGCAAAATAGTCGCGCATGCCGCATCCTGGAGCCGCTTCCGGCGTGCCCGGACACGAAACCACCGAAGGCCCTGACCACCACCCCGGTCAGGGCCTTCGTCGCTAACCACTCAGATGCTGTTCAGGATCGCCGTACGCCGGTCCTGGTACTCCACATCCGTGATCGCCCCCGCCACACGCAGTTGATCCAACGTCGCCAGACGCGACGCCACATCCGGCGCCCCTGTTGGCGCCGCAGCCGGAGAAGTCGGCATGGCCTGAGTCTTGGCCGTCGCCAGCAGCATTCGGAGCCGGCCGGACAGCGCCTCGCCGGGCGCCTTCGCAACGGACTTGATGTCCGCCCGGTTGCCCGACGCGAACACCGACAGCGTGCCCATCAGAATCCCCGCGGACCACTGCACCGACGAGATGTTGCTCAGCGGGAAGTCCTCCAGCTTCTGGGACATCATCCCGTGCTTGAAGAAGACCAGCCGCATGTTCGTGAGCGCCACCAGACCGTTACCGCCGCCGTAGATGCCCGAGGCGAGCATGTCGACCGTCTCGCCCTCCCACAGCACGGACGGCAGGTTCTCGATCTCCCGCCTAGACCCGATCGCTGGCCCGGCCTTCTCGGCCGCCGCGTCGATGTCGGGCCTGACGTTGTACTTGCCCATTCCCCACCCCTTCTGTCGTGGCCCGGATGCTATCCGTCCACCCCGTCCGTCCGGAGGTGAATCGTGGGCCTGAAGAAGAACGATCGGCCCGTCGGCGAGGCCGACGACGAGGCCGTCCGACAGCTCCACGCCGAGGGCCTCGGCCGCAACGAGATCGCCCGTCGCCTCCAGCGCAGCGGCCGGACCATCTCCGTCATCGCCGCCCGCCTCGGCCTGGAGTTCACCACCGAGCAGACCGAGAAGGCCACCCGACACCGCACAGCCCAGCTCGCCGAGAAGCGCGCGATCCTCGCCGACGCACTCACCGACGACGCCCTCCGCCTCTCAGCCCAACTCTGGGAACCGGCCAAGGTCTTCAACATCGGCGGCAAGGACAACGAGTACACCGAGCAGCAAGTCCCCGAGCCGCCGGCCGCCGACAAACGCGCGTTGATGGCCGCGGCCACCGCCGCCGCTGCGCAGTCACTGCGCCTGGTCCCGCCGGAGACCGACACCCAGGGCCTCGCCGCCGTCGACGCCTGGCTCCGAGACGTGATGGGCGGTGGCCAGCCCCCGGCGGAGTAGCCGACCCGGAGGAGGCGCCGTGTACAAGGCCCTTACCGGGAAGCAGCTGCGCTCAACGCAGCTGGCGGCGGCCCGCGGCAACCTCTGGGAGGGCGCGGTCCGATCGTCCAAGACGATCAGCTCGATCATGGTGTGGCTCCGGTACGTCCGAACCGGACCCGCCGGGCCGCTGCTCATGGTCGGCAAGACCGAGCGCACCCTGAAGCGCAACATCATCGACCCGATCATCGAGATGCTCGGCACCCGTCGGTGCATCTACAAGTCCGGCGTGGGCGAACTGATCCTCCTCGGCCGCACGATCTACGTGGCCGGCGCGAACGACGAGCGGGCCGCCGAGAAGATCAAGGGCTTGACCCTCGCGGGGGCGTACCTCGACGAGGTGACGACCTTCCCCGAGAGCTTCTTCGCGATGCTCGGCACCCGCCTTTCAGTGCCCGGCGCCCAGTGGTTCGGAACGACCAACCCCGAGGGCCCGAACCACTGGCTCAAGAAGAAGTACCTCGACCGCGCCCGCCTGCACCTGCGGCGGGACGGCACGCTCGCCGAGTCCCAGGACCCGACGGCCATCGACCTGCACCGCTTCAGCTTCAGCCTCGACGACAATCCGTATCTGCCGCCGGCCTACGTGGACGCGCTGAAGCTGGAGTACACCGGCCTCTTCTACCGGCGGTACATCCTTGGCGAGTGGTGCCTGGCCGAGGGCGTCGTCTACGACATGTTCGACGAGAAGCGGCACGTCGTCGACCTGCTCCCGGACATCCATCAGTGGATGTGCGTGGGCCTGGACTACGGCACGATCAACCCGTTTTCGGCGCTCCTCATCGGCGTCGGCACGGACAGCCGGCTGTATGTGGCGTCCGAGTATCGGCACGACTCCCGGCTCGCGCGCCGCCAGTTGACGGACGCCGAGTACAGCGAGAACCTGCGCGGCTGGCTGGCCTCGTACGAGCACCGCGGCACGAAGGGCGTGACCCCGCAGTGGGTGTTCGTCGACCCGTCGGCGGCATCGTTCATGAACCAGCTGTGGTCCGACGGCGTGCCGGGCGTCGCGAAGGCGGACAACACGGTGAAGGACGGCATCCGGTCTGTGTCCGTCGCCCTCGGCCAGAACGTCCTCTCGATCCACCGCTCGTGCAAGGGGCTGCTCTCCGAGCTGCCGTCGTACGCGTGGGACGAGAAAGCCGCGCTGAAGGGCGAGGACGCGCCCCTGAAAATCGACGACCACAGCGTTGACGCGTTGCGGTACGGGCTGCACACCACGGCGCACGAATGGCGCCCCCTGATCCGCTCGAAACTGGAGGTGGCTGCCTGATGCCTGCCGAGATCGAACTCAGCGCCACCGGCGAGGGCACCATCAAGGTCGACGGCGTGCCACTCAAGGGCATCCGCGCCCTGTCGCTCGACGCTGCCGTGGGCGAGCGGCCGATCCTGCGGCTGGAGCTGGCGGTGTACGACATCAGCACCGTCGCCGAGACGAGCATCCACATCCCCGACGACACGGCCGCCACGCTGGTCGCGCTCGGCTGGACCCCGCCGCCCGGACAGCCCGTAGACGAGGAGGAGCACGATGCCGCTCCCTGACAAGGGCACCGCGTGGCCGCCGATCAGCCCGATCATCGCCTCCGACATGGAGGACTGGTCCGCCTGGTACGCCGCCAGCCCCGACCGGCTCACCTACCGCTACCGCACCCGGCGCAGCACCGGGCGCCAGTACGGGCAGCCGCAGAACCGGCCCAGCCAGTACCGCGGTGGCCTCGTCGGCACGGTGGCCCGCTGGTTCTGGGGCGAGCCCACGTCCCTCGGCGAGAAGCGTGCGAACCTGCACATGCCACTCGCCCGCGACATCGCCCGCACGAGCGCGGACCTCCTCTTTTCCGAGCCGCCAACCCTAGTCACCGAGAACGCGGCGACTCGGCAGCGCCTCGAAGACCTCATGAACGACGGGCTCCTCCGCACGCTGATCGCCCAGGCGGAGATGACCGCCGCGCTCGGCGGCGGCTACCTGCGGATCATGTGGGACACGACGATGAGCCCGCGCCCGTGGGCCACCGTCGTCCGAGCCGACGGCGCCGCGCCCCGCTTCTACGGCGGCCGGCTCCGCGAGGTGACGTTCTGGAAGGTCATCGCCGTCGACGGACAGAAGGTCGTCCGGCACCTGGAGCACCACGAGCCGAACCTCATCCTCCACGGCGTGTACGAGGGGACCGAGGACAACCTCGGCAGCCCCGTCGACCTCGGCGCCTTCCCGGAGACGCAGGGACTCCAGGCCGTCATCGTCCTGCCGATACTGAAAGGCCGTCTCGCCTGCGTCTACATCCCGAACTCGATGACGGCCCCGGACTGGCACGACGTCCCAGGCGCCGCCGGCCTCGGGACGTCGGACTACCAGGGCTCGGAGACCTTCCTCAGCGGGATCGACGAGACGTACACGAGTTGGATGCGGGACGTCCGGCTCGCCAAGTCGCGGATCATCGTCCCCTCCGGATACCTCAACTCCAACGGGCCCGGTGAGGGCGTGTCGTGGCAGGACCGCGAGGTCTACGCCCCGATGAACATCCCGCCGACCGAGCAGGGGCAGGGCATCACCCTCAACCAATTCGCGATCCGGCACGCCGAGCACCGGGCCACGATCGACGACCTCGTGTCCCGGGTCGTACGGAATGCCGGCTACTCGGGCGGCACGTTCGGCGACGACGACGGCGGATCGATGGTGACCGCGACCGAGGTCCGGGCGCGCACCGCACGCAGCATGACCACCCGGGCCCGGAAGTCCGAGCTGGAGGCCGTCGGTATCGCCGACCTGGCCGAAGCCATCCTGATTCTGGAGGCGTCGGCCCTCTTCCCTGGGCTGCCCTCGGTCGAGGTGGAGCGGCCGTACGTCCAGTTCGCCGACTCGATCCAGGAAGACATCAAGGTGCTGGCCGAATCGGCGGAGATCCTGCACCGTGCCGAGGCCGCGTCCCTGGAGGCCCGGGTCGCGCTCGTCAACCCGGGGATGCCACTGGAGGAGCAGGCGGCGGAGGTCGCCCGGATCCGGCGCGAGACCGGCCAGGACACCGCGGATCCCGCGCTCACGGGCGCCGAATGACCCGGCCCCGGGCTCGGGCAGGACGGTAAGGAGGCGGACTGATGCCCGTCTCTCCCGCCATGGCCGAGGATCTGGCCGCCGCCATCGCGAAGCTCTACGCGGACGCCGAACTCGCGCTCTTGGAGAAGCTCCGCAAGGCGCTGATGGAGGGCATCGACAGCCCGCTGTGGGCCGAGATCAAGCTCCGCTCGATCGGTGACCTGCGGGCCGCAGTCGAGGACGTCACCTCCGCCCTTCAGACCGATGCGAACGGCGCTGTGGGCCGGGCCCTGGCGGAGGCGTACAGCCGGGGCCGGCAGGCCGCCGTCGCCGAGCTCGGCGCCCTCGACATCGGCCGGGAGCTCCAGGCCCGGGACGTCCTGCCCGGGGCGCCGGCCGTCGACCGGCTGGCCGCGTCGTACGCGCAGGACACGCGCCCGCTGTACGTGCGGATCACGCGCGCGGTCCTGGACGTGTACCGGTCGATCGTCACCAGGGCGTCGGCGTCGGTGCTCCTCGGCGGCCTCACCCGGCGGCAGGCCACTCAGCACGCGCTCGACCGCTTCGCCCAACGCGGTGTCACCGGCTTCACGGACTCTGCTGGCCGCTCCTGGGAGCTGGCGGCGTACGCCGAGATGGCCGTCCGGTCGGTCACCGCGCGCGCGGCGATCGAGGGGCATGTCGACGCGCTCGCCGAGCTCGGGGTGGGCCTGGTGATCGTGTCCGATGCGCCGCTGGAGTGCGAGCTCTGCGCCCCGTGGGAGGGCGAAGTCCTCTCCCTGGGCCCCGACTCGGGGCCGCGAACGATCCGCGCCGAGGCAGCGGTCCAGACGACCGGCCTACGGGCCGCGTTCCGGCCGCCGGAGACGGTGGCGGTGCACGTGGCCGGCAGTCTCACCGAGGCCAGGGCGGCGGGCTTGTTCCACCCGAATTGCAGGCACTCGCTGTCCGCCTTCCTGCCCGGTGTAACGACCCGGCCGCCGCACCATGCGACGCCGGGGACGACGTACAAGGACACGCAGCGGCAGCGGGCGATCGAGCGGAACATCCGGGCGTGGAAGCGGCGTCAGGTCGCGGCGACGACGGACGCCGACCGGCGCCGGGCGGGGGTGTTCGTGCGGAAGTGGCAGGCGCAGGCGCGCGCGAACGTGGCCGCGCACCCGGACCTTCGCCGGAAGCCTGCCCGGGAGCAGATCGGGCAGGCCCACTGACCCTCTACTGGCGCTTCCGGAAGAGCCGTATCTGGTCATCGAGCCACTCCTGCGGAGTCATGCCCCGGTAGTGGGCCGCCTCTGTCACCGCGACGGCTGCGACGGCAGTCAGCCACCAGGCCGTCCGTTCTGGATCCTCGGCGCCCGCCCAGAGAGCGTCCATCCCCTCCGAGTCCTTCCGGAGGACCGCGCTCGTCATACCGAGGGCCGTTCGAAGCGCCTCTTCCGTCTGCTCGTCTGCCATGTGCCGACGATACCGACGCCCATCACGGGCGTCCCTCGTACTTCCCTCCGCCTGGCGCGGACGGGAGCACCACGGCCCGCCTGGCGCGGGCCCATGCACCACCCCTTCCTCAGGTCGGCCAGGCGTCGGCCAACCCCTACGCGCCCCAGGAGGGCACGACCATGCCGAAGCGCACCCTCGCCCGCCACCAGCACCGCCTCGACGGCGGCGGCTGGGCCCACCCCTACTCCACCGGCCCTTTCGGCCCGTACCTGTACGCGGACGGCGGGGACGGCGACGGATCCGCATCCGGATCCGAAGCGGACCAGTCCACCGGACAGGCCGCTGACCAGGGCGGACAGCAGTCCGGACAGACGGACAGCAGCGGATCCGGCGACGGACAGCGCTCCGGACAGCAGCCCAAGGCGACCGGCGGCGACGAGAACGCCACGACCGTGAAGCGGCTGGAGAAGGAACTCGCGGACGCCCGCAAGGAGGCCGCGAAGGACCGCACCACCGCCAAGAACCAGGCCGCCGACGAGGCCCGCGCCGCACTCGCCCAGGAGATCGGCAAGGCCCTCGGCCTGGTGAAGGCCGACGAGGCACCGGACCCCGCCGAACTCGCCAAGGCCATCACGGAGAAGGACTCGACGATCGCCGAGCGGGACACCGCGCTCCGCGCGAAGGAGATCGAACTCGCCGTGTGGGCCCGGGCCGACAAGGCCGGCGCGAAGGCCGGCGCGCTGCTCGACTCCCGCTCCTTCGTCCGCGCGCTCAAGGACCTCGACCCGGGCGCCAAGGGCTTCACCACGGCCCTCGACGACGCCATCAAGACGGCCGTGAAGGACAACCCGGCCTTCGCCGCCCAGCAGCCCGCGGCCCGCTCCGGCGGCGACCTGTCCGGCGGCACCGGCGAGAGCAAGACGAAGCGGTCCGGGTCCCTGTCCGGCGCCGTCTCGCACCACTACCAGAGCTGACCCCCACCTGAGGAGAACCTCATGCCCATCACCCTTGCCCAGGCGCAGGTGAACACGCAGACGGACGTCGACTACGCCGTCATCGACAACCTCCGCCGGTACTCCTGGCTCCTCGACCAGATCGTCTTCGACGACACGGTCAACCCGGGCACCGGCGGCGGAACCCTGACCTACGGCTTCACCCGCCTCACGGCCGCCCGCGCCGCAGCCTTCCGCGCGCTCAACGCGGAGTACACCGCCGGACAGGCCACCCGCGCCCGCTCCACCGTCGACCTCAAGCCCCTCGGCGGCAAGTTCGACATCGACCGCGTCCTCGCCCGCCTCGGCGCCGCGCAGACCAACGAGATCACCTTCCAGATGCAGCAGCTGCTGACGGCTACCCGGACGAAGTTCCAGGACGAGCTGATCAACGGCGACGTGGCGGTCGACGCCAACGGCTTCGACGGCCTCGACAAGGCCCTTACCGGGTCCAGCACCGAGTACCTCCCGGTCAACGAGGGCGTCACCACCGGCTACCTCGACTGGACCCGCGGCACCATCGACACCCAGGCCGAGGCCATGGCGCAGCTCGACGTCGTCGACGACTGGCTGTCCCGGATCGTCCCGTCCACCACCGGCGGCGGCGACCAGGGCGCGCCCGGCGCCCTCCCCCCGGGCGTCAAGGGCATCCTCGGCAACACGCGCTCCATCACCCGCCTGCGGGCGCTCGCCCGCTGGGCCGGCATCTACACCCAGGAGCGCGACGACCTCGGCCGCGCCATCGAGCGGTACGGCCCGTGGGTCCTCATCGACCTCGGCGACAACGCCACCGGCGCCGCGCCGATCATCCCGGTCGAGACCCGGGACGCGGATGGCGCCGGGGCCGGCGGCAACATCACGGGCCTGACCGACCTGTACGCGGCGTCCTTCGGCCTGGACTCGCTGCACGGCGCGTCCGTCGCCGGGGTGCCGCTCGTGCAGACGTGGATGCCGGACTTCGAGCACGCGGGTGCGGTCAAGTCGGGCGAGATCGAGATGGGCCCGGTCGCCATGGTGCTCCGCAACACCAAGGCGTGCGGCGTCCTGCGGAACCTCAAGGTCCAGTAACCCCGGAAGGGAGCAGCACCCCATGAACACGGTCCACGTGACCTCTCCCGACCCGGAGTTCAGCGGCGAGTCGTGCGGCATCGTCTTCACCGACGGCGCCGCCATCGTCTCCGACGCGGAGAAGACCGGCCGTCAGGCGATCGAGTACTTCCGCCGCCGCGGCTACGGCGTCACCTCGAAGGCCGTCGAGGAGGTCGAGGAGGCATCCGGCACCAGCCCGGAGGCGCTCTTCGACCCGGCTGCGCACGACGCGGCCGAGGTCATCGACTACCTCGACCAGCTCGACGCCAACCTCCCCGAGGAGGAGGCCGAGATCGCTCGCGTCATCGACGCCGAGCGTGCGGGCAAGGCCCGTAAGACGGTCCTCGCGCTCGACGAGAGGGGCTGACCATGCCGCTGACGGCATCCCTGTCGGTCGCAGCTTCTGCGACCCTCACCTCCCCGCTCGACCTGACCACCGCGTCCGCGCCGGTCACGGTCCGGGCCGCCACCACGTGGCAGACCGGCACGACGGCTGGCCGCGCCGACCGCGTGTTCTCCGACCGGCGCAGCCTCGTGGCGTCGGCGACGGAGGATCTCGACCTCGCCGGTGTCCTCCTGGACGCTTTCGGGGCCGCGATCACGTGGGCCCGGATCAAGGGCCTGTACATCCGGGCCGCCGACTCCAACGTCAACAACGTGGTGATCGGCGCCGCCGCAACCAACGCGTGGGCCACGCTCCTGGGCGCCACCGGCACGATCACCCTCCGTCCCGGCGCCGCGATCGGCGTGACCACCGGGGCCGCGGACGCCACCGCGTACGCGGTCACGGCCGGAACCGGTGACCTGCTGAAGGTCGCCAACTCCGCTGCCGGGACGGCGGTCTCGTACGACGTCGTCATCATCGGCGCCAGCGCCTGAGGGAGGTGGTCGCCGTGGCCCGCGTCTACGCGACCCCCGCCCAGTACGAGGCCTACACCGGGGTATCCCCGGCGCCGGCCGACATCGGTACCCGTCTCCGGAAGGCGAGCGTGTTCCTCGACGCGCAGGTTCTCCGGTACTGCTTGTACGCGAAGGACGGCACCGGGATGCCCACCGACGCCCTCGTCCTGGCCGCGGTCTCGGACGCGGCATGTGCGCAGGCGGAGTGGGGCATCGACGTCGGCGACATCACCGGCGCTGCCGGTGTCGGCTGGGGCAAGGTCGAGATCGGCTCCGTCAGGCTGGAGCGGTCCCTCACCACCACGTCCGGAGGTGACGCCCCCGGGCGACAGGTCGCCCCTGCGGTGTGGGACGCGCTCCAGTCTCCGGACCTGACCCCGGCGATCTTTCAGATGGGGGTGGTGGTCTCGTGCTGACGATCCCCGCCTCGATGCTGATCCACCGGGTCACGGTCGAGCCGTACCAGGGGGTCGGGCCGTCCGGTCCGGTGTACGGACCGGCTGTCGAGGTGCGGTGCCTGAAGGAGGACCGGACTCGTCTCGTGCGCTCTCCCGAGGGCGACGAGGTGGTCTCCTCGGCCACCTTCTACGCCATGCCCGGCACCGTCGCCCCCGCGAAGTCGCGGGTGGCGCTGCCGGGCGGCCGGAAGACGAAGGTCATCGCGTTCATCGACGCGGACGGCGGGGCCCTCGGCACCCCGAACCACGTGGAGGTGCAGCTCGTATGAGCCCCCAGTACGCGCGGATGACCTGGCAGGGCAACCGGCTGTGGACCCAACGAGGTCGCCGCCTTGCCTCCCAGGGGCTCGGCCGAGGCGCTGAGCACGTCCTCGGCGTCTCCAACACCAGGGTCCCGCTGGAGGAAGGCACCCTCGAACGCTCGGGCCGGGCCGATGTCAACGAGCTGGTAGCAACGGTCTCGTACGACACCGTGTACGCCGTGCGCCAGCACGAGGAACTCACCTGGCGGCACCTTCCCGGCCGCCGGGCGAAGTACCTGGAGTCGGCCATGAACGACTCCCGCGAGACGGTCCTGCGGCTGATGGCCGTCCCCCTGCGGGCCTGGCTCCGCGGCTAGCTCCGCCCCCTCCGGCCCGCCGCCGCGCGGGCCCTCACCCATGCCCGGAGGTGACCGGTGGGCTACACCCGCGACGTCCTCGACGGATCCGCCCGGCTGCTCTCCACGGCCGGCCTCGGGGAGTACCGGCCCGACGGCGTCTACGGCCCGGACGAGTCCGTGACCGCGATCGGCTACGGCACCCGACCGGAGGCACCCGACCGGATCCTCTGGCTCAACCCGTACCCGGTCGAAGACACCGACCTCACCGACGTCATCACCGGCATCCAGATCTGGATCCGAACCGGCCCGAACCCCCTCGACGCGAGCGACCTCGCCGACGGCGTGTTCGCCACGCTCCACAACCGCCAGGACGTCGCCTTCGGCAGCACCCGCGTGGCGCTGATCTGGCGCCAGTCCCAAGCACTCCTTGGCCAAGACCCCCACGGGCGCCAGGAGATGACCGCCAACTACTACCTCCGGGCGCAGCGCCCGGCCCCATACCTGATCGACTGAGGAGGACCGCGTCATGTCGACGCCGACCGAAACCGCCCTGGCACGCCGCTGGAAGATGGACGTGAACATGGGCGACGACCTGACCCCGGACTGGCAGCCGATGATCGCCATCACGGAATTCCAGCCGACCTGGCCGCCGAACATCGAGGACTCCGGCACGTACGACACCGACGGCTGGAAGGAGCAGACCAAGACCGCGCAGGAGTGGCAGGTCGAGCTCACCTTCAACCGGAAGAAGAGCCCCGACTCCACCACCTTCTCTTCCGTCCACGAGAAGCTCCGCCTCGCCAGCTTCGCCTACGGCTCCGCCTCCGAGGTCGGCGTTCGCTTCTACGACCGCAGCGGCCTCCCCGAGGCGTACACCGGCAAGGTGCTCGTCGAGTGGGAGGACCAGGGCGGCGAGTACACCGCCCTCGGCCAGGTCCAGGCCACCCTCCACGGCACCGGCCCGCTCGCCCCGATCACGAACCCGGTGACCCCCTGATGGCCGGCGGCTTCAAGGTCCTGGAGGAGTTCCTCGGCGACTCCCTCGACCTGCCCGTCAAGTGCCGAGACGGCCAGGTGCGGACCTTCCACATCGCGGGCCCGTCCGCCGAGGACGGCCTCCGGGTCGAGAAGCTCATGGAGACCGGCATCAAGCTCGCGGCCGACCCGGACGCGACCCCGGACGCCGCCGCCCTCGACGACCTCGCCGAGCTCAACCTCTACCGTGCTGCCCTCGGCACGGCGTACGACGAGGTCCTCGCGAACGTCGACTGGCCGCGCTTCCGGCACGTCGCGCTCACCGCCGTCCTGTGGATCAGCCAAGGCCTTGAAGCCGCCGAGCAGTACTGGGACGCCGGCGGCGACCCTTCTCCGCAGGGCCCGGCGAACAGGGAGCAGCGCCGGGCCTCATCCCGTGCGGCGAAATCGACCCCCACACCGGCCTCCCGGAGTGGTACGAGCACCCCGCCGGCTACAAGCCG
This sequence comes from Streptomyces sp. NPDC056169, assembly GCF_042268445.1. Lineage (NCBI taxonomy): Bacteria > Bacillati > Actinomycetota > Actinomycetes > Kitasatosporales > Streptomycetaceae > Streptomyces > Streptomyces sp. NPDC056169. The sequence continues at coordinate 269,726 of NZ_JBHJUO010000011.1, forward strand.
CGCCCGCAAGGCCACCCGAGCCTGACCTGGTCTGACCTGCTGGAGCAGTGGGCACTCGTCGAGGCCGACTGCCACGAGATCTACGGCCTCGACCTGTCCACGCCCGGCCTGCTCCAACAGCGCTCTTGGCGGTGGCTCCGCGTACGCATCCTCGGCCTGCTGTCCACCGAGTGCCGGATCCAGCGCCACTTCACACCACCCGAACCCACTACATCGAAGGGGGTGCGGTAGATGGCGCTCACCGTTGGCGAACTGGTCGGCGTCCTCCGGGCAGACGACTCCGGGTGGAGGTCCGGCCTCGCGTCCGCCCAGCTGCGTATGCGCGGCCTCACCCGCGACGCGCAGGGACAGCTCCGGGACCTCCGCGGCCGGTTCGTCTCCGAGGGCGACGCCGCCGGCCGCGGGCTCGCGGACGGCATCCGGGCCAACGCTGAGGTCGCCGTCAACGCTCTGAAGAAGATCGGCCCGGCAGCGGCGAGTGTCGGCGTAGGTCTGCCGGCGGTTGCTGCGCTGTCGTCGGCACTCGGCGGTCTGGCCGCCGGTGCGGTCGCGGCAGGTCTGGCCGTTGGGGCGTTCACAGCCGCGGTGAAGCCGCAGTTGGCGCTCATGCAGGAGTCGTCGGCCGCCGCTGACAAGCTCGCGAAGGCGGAGGAGAACGAGGCCCGGAAGAAGGCCCTGGCCGAGAAGCTCAAGAAGTCGGGCTCGGACCTGGCCACGAAGGCCGCGAAGGCCTACACCACTGCCCGCCTTGCCACGAAGGACGCCGAGGCGGCCTACCAGCGGCAGACGGCCGGCATGCCGAAGGCCACCCGGGACGCGGCCCTCGCGCAGGCCAAACTGAAGGTAGCGACCGAGGAATGGTCCGCGAGCCTCGCAGACACGACCATGCCCGTCTTCACCCGGGGCCTGGATCTGCTGCGGTCGCTGCTGCCCACGCTTACGCCGTTCGTGAAGGCGGCGGCCAAGGCTCTGGGCGACATGCTCGACCGGGTCGCGGTCGGCGTGAAGGGCGCCAAGTTCAAGGAGTGGGCAGCCGACATGGCGGCCGCGTCCGGGACGTCGCTGGCCAACTTCATCAAGGTCATCGGCAACTTGGGCAAGGGCTTCATGGGCCTGATGCAGGCCTTCCTGCCCACCTCTCTCACCGTCACCGGCGGCCTCGTCGCGATGACCCAGGCGTTCGCCGACTGGGGCACCAGCCTCAAGGGCTCTGCGGGGTTCGCCGAGTTCCTGGAGATCGCCGGCCAGGGCGGCGGCGTCTTCCTCAACCTCGCCAAGGCCGTCGGTGCGCTCCTCGTCGCCGCAGCCCCGCTCATGGGCGCGCTGACCCAGATCGCCAACGCCATGGCGACGGTCATCAGCAACACCCCGACACCCGTTCTGACCGCGATCGCCACCGCGCTGCTCGTCGCGAAGGTCGCGATGATCGGCTACGCGGCCGGCGCCCGGGTCGTGGCGGCGGCCAACGCACTGATGGCGACGTCAGCGTGGACGGCGATCGCCGCGTGGACGAGGCTGATGGCCGTCGGGCTGATGGCCTACGCGCGGCTGGGCGCCGCCGCTGTCGTGGCGGCAGCCCGAACGGCCGCAGCGTGGACGGGTGCCGCCCTGGCGTCTTTGGTCACCTTCACAGTCCAGGTGGTCCGTACCGCGGCGACGGCCGCAGCCCAGTACACGCTCATGGCGGCCCGCGCCGTTGCCGCTGCGGCTACGACCGCAGCTGCGTGGCTCGGCGCCGCGCTCACCTCGATGGCCACGTTCGCCGCGCAGATCCTTCGTACTGCCGGCATCGCAGTCGCGCAGTTCGCCTTGATGGCTGCACGCGCGATCACCTGGGCCGCCGTCATGGCCGCGCAGTGGCTGATCGCCATGGGCCCGATCGGCTGGGTCATCGCCGCCGTGATCGGCCTGGTAGCCCTGATCATCCTCAACTGGGACAAGATCAAAAACGCCACCAAGAAGGCCTGGGACTGGGTCTGGCAAAAGATCCAGGGCGCCGTCCAGAAGGTCATCGCCGCAGTCAACTGGCTCGGCCGACTGCCGACGATGGTCAGCAACTTCTTCGGCAAGGTGAAGGAGTGGGCCATCCGCAAGATGGCCGAACTGGTCATCTGGCTCCGCGGTCTCCCAGGCAAGATCAGGAGCGCACTCGGCAACCTCGGCAGCCTCCTCGTCAGCGCCGGTACGGACATCGTCCGCGGGCTCCTGAGCGGCGTGAAGTCGATGGGCGGCTGGATCAAATCCCAGCTGATGAGCTGGGCCAAGGCCGTGATCCCCGGCCCGATCGCCAAAGCTTTGGGGATCGCCTCGCCGTCGAAGGTCACCGCGAAGCAAGGCGAATGGATCGCTCGCGGTCTCGTCGTCGGTATGACCTCCGGGCTGAGCCAGATTCGGTCTACCGCGGCCAAGATGGCCAACATCATCATCGATGCGACCGATGTGACCCTGACCCCCCGAAAGAAGCGCATTCCGCGCAAGAAGCGCAAGGAGGTCAAGGGCACTAAGGCGCAGAAGAAGCGAATTCGCGAGCAGAACAAGGAAATCGATAGCCAGAACGCGGAGATCGACAAGCAGAACAGAAAGATCGATCAGCAGAACAAGAAGATCGACGAACAGAACAAGCTCCTCGCGAGCCGGTCGAAGACCGCCCGCGACAAGGCCATGGGCGTCCTCAACAGGGGCACGACCAAGCTCAACGCGCTCGCCAAGCGCGAGGGCCAGGTGGCCACGAAGCTGAAGGCCGCCACCGCCAAGCTCAACGACTTGGTGAAAGCCAGGAATGCGCTGGCGGCCGACGTAAAGAAGGGCGTCCTCGACGCCGCGAACATCACGCAGACCGACGAGGGCGGCACGACCGCGACCAGCATCTGGGCCAACTTGAACGCCCAACTGGCCAAGGCCAAGACGTTCGCCGCCCAGCTCGCCACCCTGAAGGCGAAGGGCGTCAGGGCGGACTTGATCGCGCAGATCGCGGAGGCCGGCGTCGAGCAGGGCAGCGCCGCGGCCGCCGCGCTCGCGTCCGCGTCGTCCGGGCAGATCGCCCAGATCAACAGCACGCAGAAGCAGCTCGTCGACGCTGCCACCCGCGCGGGCAACACGGCGGGCGACGCAATGTACGGGGCCGGGATTCAGGCGGCGAAGGGTCTCGTCGCAGGCCTTCAGAGGGAACAGGCCTCGATCGAGCGGCAAATGCTCGTCATCGCCACGAGCATGCAGAAGGCCATCCGTAGTGCGCTCGGAATCAAGTCTCCGTCCCGGGTGATGGCGGCAGTCGGACGGTTCATTCCGGCCGGCCTGGTCCGGGGCATCGAGGCAGGCCGCTCCGCGGTCGATGCGTCGATGTCCAGTCTCGTCACGCCCCCGGCCTCCGTGGCCACCACGGGCGCCGTCGGAGTGGCTGGCCCGACCGCATACGGGCGCACCGGCCCTCCGATCGTCATCGAGTTCAAGTCCTCGGGCAGCCCGCGGGGCGACTACCTCGTCCAGGAGCTCCGCCAGGCCGTCAAGAACGGCGGCGGAGACGTCCAGGTCGTCCTCGGACAGAGAAGGAGATAGGTCATGGCATTCCCGGACACACCCCTCGGCGTGCGTGTCGAGCTTCAGGCCGGAGGGGTGTGGACGGACGTCACGGCGGACGCCTACACCCGGGACCCGATCACCATCACCCGCGGGCAGCCGGACGGGGCATGGGTCGCGGACCCGTCCCGCTGCACCGTCACCCTCAACAACGCGGGCGGCAAGTACACCCCCCGCAACCCGCTCTCGCCGTACTACGGGCAGATCGGACGAAACACGCCGCTGCGAGTGTCGGTCCCCGGGACCGAGTCCTACCTCAGCCTCCCCGGGCTCCCCCTGTCCGGCGCCCAGACGCCCGACGACGCGTCCCTCGACATCACGGGCGACATCGACATCCGCGTCGAAGCTGAAGTCGACAACTGGCAGTCAAACTCGGGCTCATTCCAACTCATCGGCAAGTGGGGACTTCCCGGCCAGAGGTCCTACAGGCTCCAGGCCGAACAGGGCGGGTGGCTGTACCTGCTGTGGTCGCCAGATGGCGTCAGCACCCTTTCGGCGGCCCGGCTTCTGCCACTGCTACCCCGGCGGGCCGCGCTGCGCGCAACACTCGACGTGAACACCGGATCGGGCTACGCGGCCGAGTTCTTCACCGCCCCGACCCTCGACGGCCCGTGGTCAAGCCTGGGAACTGTCCTGGGCGGCGCCCCCACGAGCATCTTCAACTCCACGACCGAGGCCAAACTCGGCGGCTACACCGGCTTCATTGGGCGCGCCTACCGCGCCGAGATCCGTTCCGGCATCAACGGCACGATCGTTGCCGCGCCCGACCTGCGCGCGCTCGCGCCGGGCACGACCGCGTGGACGGACTCCGCCGGCCGTCCCTGGTCCGTCATCGGCAGCGCCTCCGTCAGCAATCGGACCCATCGATTCGTGGGCGAGGTGTCGTCCTGGCCTCCGCAGTGGGCCCCGTCCGGCCGGGATGTGTGGACGTCGGTCGAGGGTGCCGGGATCCTGCGGCGTCTCGGGCAGGGAACGAAGGCGCTCGACAGCACCCTGCGACGACGCCTGCCGTCGCGCTCCCCCTTGGCGTACTGGCCGTGCGAGGAACCGCAGGGCGCCACCCAGGCGTACTCGCCGCTCCCCGGCGCCAGCCCGCTCACCGTCACGAAGTGGGACTTCGGGCAGGACACCGAACTCGGCGGCTCTGCTGCCCTTCCCGCGATCGAGCCCGGCGGCACCATGCGCGGCCGGGTCCCGGCCTCGTCGACCGGGGTGTGGGAGATCTGCATGCCCTACCGGGTCGACGGTGCAGCGCCCGGCGCCGAGCAGGAAATGCTGTCCTGGACGACGACCGGCACCATCCGCCGGTGGCGCATCACCATGGGCGCCACCGGAACGCACATCCTGGGATACGACGCCACCGGCGCCCTCATCCTGGACCAGCCAGTCGTCACGGGGCCGGATCTCTTCGACGGCTGGTGGCGACTGGAGCCCCACGCCGAGCAGTCCGGCGGGAACATCGCCTGGAGGCTGCGCTGGACGAAGGTCAACGGCGGCAGCACGTTCATCTCCGGCAGCATCGCCGGAACCGTCGGCGCCGTCTCCCAGATCGACACCACCTTCGGCGGCGGCCTCCCCGACATCCGGGTCGGACACATCACCGTCTGGTCCTCCGAAGCCATCACGGCGGCGTACGACAGCGCCGACCGTGGCTTCATCGGCGAGACCGCAGCGGACCGACTCCGCCGGCTCTCGTCCGAGGAGTCAGGCACCGTCCGCGTCACCTACCCGGATGGCTACCCGTCCGGAACAGCGCCCATGGGGACCCAGCGCCCTGACACTCTCCTCGCTCTCCTCCAGGAGTGCGCGAACAGCGACCTGGGAACCCTCGCGGAGGACCGCGGCGCCGCAGCTCTCGTGTATCGGGCGCGGTCGGCCCGCTACAACCAAACGCCAGCGATGATCCTCGACTACTCGGCCGGGGACGTCGCCCCACCGCTGGAGCCAGTCGACGACGACCAGGCCACCCGCAACGACGTCACCGTCAACAGGGTGGGTGGCTCGTCCGGGCGCGCAGTGCTGGAGACCGGGCCGATGTCCATCCAGGCTCCGCCCAACGGCGTCGGCCTGTACGACGATTCCGCCGATCTGTCCCTGGCGAGCGACACCCAGACGCAGCCGATCGCCGAGTGGCTGCTGCACCTGGGCACCTGGGATGAGTCCCGAGTGCCGACGGTGCAACTCCTCCTCCACAAGCGGCCGAACTTGATCCCGGCCTTCCTTGAGCTGGAGCTCGGCGACCGGATCCAGATCATCAACACCCCGCCGTGGCTGCCGCCGGGCCCGATTGACCTGATCGTGCAGGGCGTCAGCGAGATTTTCGGCATCCGCACCTGGTCCGCCACGTTGACGTGCGTGCCGGCCGGGCCGTGGACTGTCGGCGTCCTCGACGACCCGGTCCTCGGCCGCCTGGACACGGACGGCACCACCCTCGGTGCAGCAGTGGACTCGGACGACACGTCCCTGCTGCTCGTGTCCGAACCGGGCCCAACGTGGATCACGACCACCACGCACCCGTCGGAGTTCCCCTTCGACGTGCTCGTCGGCGGGGAGCGGATGACGGTCACCGGGATCACGCAGGGCGCGGCCGACGCCTTCGGCCGCACGGTCGCGTCCGGCTGGGGCAGCGCGGACACGGGCGGGGCCTGGACGAGCACGGGCGGCAGCGCGGCGGACTACTCCGTCGGCTCCGGCGTCGGCAGCCACAACCTGGCCAGCGTCAACGTGGCCCGCCACAGCACGCTCACGGCGCCGAGCCCCGACTTCGATCTGTACGCGACCGTCGCGGCGTCCGCTGTGGCGACCGGCGCGAGCATCTTCGGCGGGCTCACCGCCCGAGGCTCGGGGGCGAACGATCTGTACTACGCCAGACTGGAGTTCACGACCGCTGGGGCGGTGATCCTCGCCATCCGCGAGCGCGCGGCAGGCGTCGAGACCACTGTGGCGACGTTCACGACGCCGTACACGTACACCGCGGGGCAGTCCTTCCGGCTCCGGTTCCAGGCGAAGGGCTCCACGCTCCAGGCACGGGTGTGGCCGATCACCAGCGGCGAGCCGACGGCCTGGCAGGTCTCCGGTACGGACACGACGCTCACGGCCGCCGGTGCTGTCGGCTGCCGGTCGATCCTCGCCACCGGCAACACGAACGTCAGCCCGGCCGTCCGGTACGACAACTTCCTCATCGCCAACCCGCAGTTGGCCACCGTCACCCGGTCCGTCAACGGCATCGCGAAGTCCCACGCCGCTGCGGCGGACCTGCGACTTGCCGAACCGCTGATCCTGGCCCTGTAGGAGGCCCGTCTTGGTCTACACACCGTTTGCCGCGGGCGAGCTTCTCACCGCAGGCAAGCTCAACAGTCGCATCATCGAAGAGCTGATGGAGTGGACCCCGTTCACCGACATCGGCACCTTCTCCGCCGGCTTCAGCGCCGCCACTCTCACCCCCCGCATGCGCAAGATCAGGCTGCTGGGCCAGGAGCGCTGGGAGTATGAGGGGCGGATTTCCGTCGTTGCTGGAACCCTCGTCGCGAACGTGAACACGACCGTGTTCACCTTCAACGGCGGGACGCCCGTCTACCGGCCGGCCTTCGAGCACGGCTTCCAAAAGGCGGGTGGTACGACGGCCTTCTACGGGGTGCGAATGACCCTCCAGGCGTCCGGCCAGCTCCAGGTAGGCGTTCCTACGGCCGCAGGCAACAACACGAACGGCATCCTGCTGGACGCCTGCTACATCGACGCCCCCATCTGACCCTGTCACCCCGCTCGCCCCGCGCCACTGGCCGGGGCTCTCTTCATGTCTGGAGGCCTCCATGGCCCAGCACCACCCCGCCGTCACGAACCTGCTGCGGTACTTCGCCTACGACCACCTGCCCGAGCAGCTCCGCGAGATCAGCCAGCCCTTCGGCGAGCTCGCGCACGGCCTCGTGGAACGCCGGGACCTTGACGGCCCGGAGCTGACCGTCGCGCTGCGCAAGCTGCTGGAGGCCAAGGACTGCGCCGTACGGGCCGCGCTCCCGGCCCCGGCCGGAGAGGACATCTGATGGCCACGCCGATGACCGCAGATCAGTGGATCGCCGCCCTTCGCGCGGAGGGCGTCACCGACATCGTCGAGATGCCCGGCTGGCGCACCCACAACCGCGGCCAGCGCGGCGACGGCTGGGGCGACGTCCACGCCACGATGGTCCACCACACCGCCGGCGAGGGCTCCGGCCTGGCGGACTACTGCTACCGCGGCAGCCCCGACCTGCCCGGCCCCGTGTGCCACGACTTCCTCGCCCGTACGGGCCGCCTGTACCTCGTCGGCAACGGACGGGCGAACCACGCGGGCATGGTCGCGCGGAACGCCTACGACGCGGTCCTGAACGAGCGCGCGGAGCACCCGGCGCCCGGGCCCGACGAGCTCGACGGCAACGCGCGCTCGTACGGCCTGGAGGTCGAGAACTCCGGGGCCGCCGACCGTCCGTGGCCGGCAGTCCAGTACGACACCGCCGTCCGCGTCCAGGCCGCGCGCTGCCGCTTCCACGGCTGGTCGGCGAACTCTGTGTGGGCGCACAAGGAAGCCACCCGGCGGAAGCCGCTCGACCCCCGCATCCCCATGGACACCTTCCGGGCCGACGTCGCAGAGCGGCTCCGGCACCCCGCGTCCTGGAACCCCGGGGACAAGCCGACCACGCCCATCCCGAAGCCCACTCCTGAGGAGGATCCCGTCATGAACGTGCCCGACCTCGTGCAGCGGATCGCGGTTGCGGTGCTCAGCTACCGCAACAAGAAGGCCGACGACGCTTCGAAGAAGGCTGGCCGCCGGATCCCGGACGTCTACGGCTACATCGTCCAGACCTTCGCCACCGTCACGACGCTCGCCGCAGACGTGAAGAAGATCCTCGCCCTGCTCAACGCCCAGAAGGAGAAGTGACCATGTCCGACGCCGCCAAGCGCACCGCCCGCACGATCCTCCAGTCCGCCATCGGCATCGCCGTCGTCCTTCCCGCGGTCGTCTCCGCATCGGAGGTCCCCGAGGCCCTGCCGTGGGTCGCGGGCGGCCTGGCCGTCGCGGGCGGGTTCGCCCGGGTCATGGCCCTTCCCGGGGTCCAGTCGCTCCTGCCGCGCTGGCTCCGCACCGACGAGCCGGCGGCGCGGGGATGACGCCGACCGAGTCGGGGCAGGTGGCCCTCGAACTGGAGCGCCTACGCGGGACACTCGACGCAGGGTTCGCGCGGGTCGACGGCTCGCTCGCCCTGCTCGTACAACGCTCCGACCAGACAGACAAGCAGCTAGCCGACCACGAGGCCCGCCTCGACGCGCTGGAAAAGAGCCGGTGGCCGCTCGCCAGCATCGCCGCCCTCACGGCGAGCGCCGGCGTCCTCATCGCCGTCTGGGAGATCGCCGCCCGCTGAACGCCACGCCCCCTCTCGCGCCACGTGCGCGGGAGGGGGCCTTTTCGTAGTTTTCAGGACCAATGTCGGACCCGCCTGCGACACTCACCCACAACTTGTCCGGGAGGAGGTGTATTTGGTGTCGGAGAAAGAGAAGGCATTCGCCATCTTCGCTGGCGCGCTCGTGGTGCAGGCGATCGTCAACCGTGTCGTGAAGGAGCAGGCCGCGATCCTCGGCCTGCCCGCGAAAGTGGTGACCGCCGCCGCAATCGTGGCGGCTGCTGCCCTCGCATGAGCACACCGCCTCCTCTGCCTTCGGGCGGAGGAGGCACTTCGCCGTGTCAGAGCTCAGTCCACCGCGAATTGATCGGCAGCTCCTTGTAGATGAACCACGGCCTGTGCCCCTTGAGGCGACACTCGATCTTCAACCGGACCTTCTGGTTGCGGTACTCCCCCCGCCAACGCTCACGGGCCTGATCATCGCTCCACCAGGGGGGCTCATGCGTGTTGGTCATGTCGAAGCGCCTGAGGTCATCGCGCTCCAAAGAGAATGCAGGCGTCGCGCGCCCAGGTTCGGCCACGTCGTCGATTCCCGGCGTAAACCGGAGTGGCCCCCAGATGTGTTGCGCCACATCCTCAGCCGTCGGGGGCGGCGCCGTCCGTGGTGTGCGGTCTACCTCGTCGTCGCGAACAGTCACCACTACGGCGTCCAGGCGGTCGAGTCCTACGGGGCCAGTCAGCTTCGCCCGGAACCATGCTCGCTCTCCAGGCGCCGGCCGGACGATTGATACGGCCAACTCCGGCGTGAGTTCTCTGTGCCACCGCTCACGCTCGATGCTCGCTACTGCCTCCGCTGTGTCGCTGGCCCGGCTGGTCGCCGCCCAGGACGCCAACGCCGCCATGAGCGCGCCCCCTGCAACCAGGACGTTGGCGTCGTCAGCTGCAAGCCAGTCCGCTCGTATCGTCACGACGCCCGCAATGACCAGCGCAACGGCAACTGCGGCAGGCCATGCTCGTCTGATCGTCTTCATTGACATGGGCGGATGGTACGACCCGGCCCTGACAGCGCATGCCCGTGCCGCCGATCAGTCGAGGATCCCGAGCTCGGAGTCGGGTCGGCAGATCTCGCAGGCTCGGATCCCGTGCGAGGCGAGGGCCTCGCGGGCCTGCTCGCGGTCGAGAGAGCGGGTGTGCCGACTGGCCATGCTGCACCCGCCGACGTGGACAGAGTCGGCCACGGGTTGGCCGCCCTCGCGGAGGTAGGAGAGCACCCAGGTCGGGCCCTCGGGGAGGGGCCGGACGGGCCGCATGGCGGCTTCCCACTGTTCCGCCTCTGCGATGCGGCGCCGGATCTCCCCGAGCATGATCTCGGCCCAGGTCTCCAGGACGCGGAGCCGGGGCAGGTCAGGCGGCAGAAAGTCGGACACATGTTCGAGTCTAGACCTCGGCCGCGAGCGAGCCCGCAGACGGCCGCCCCTCCCGCGCCACGTGGCCAGGAGGGGCGGCTTCGTCGTGTCTGGGGTCAGTCGAGCGGGAGCGCCTGGTGCGCGGCAACGATCGCGTCGATCCGGTGCGCAAGGTCGAAGTCCGCCTCGGTCAGCCGGTACCCCGCGTCGTGCGTCGTGATGGCCGCCCGCAGGTGGTCCATCCGCAGATCGAGGTCGGCGTGGTGCTGGACTCGACGAGACCGGTCCGCGATCGTCACGATCGCTGCCACGGCCGCGTGGTAGCGGATCGGATACGTGCGGGTGATCTCGTCACCCTTTCGCTTCCACCCCGGCAGCGCGGCGAGGCGCTCCGCGATCTCCTCATCAGACAGCGGCGCAGGAACACCCATCGTCAGCTCCCCTCGGTGTCGTGTGACCCGCCCCTGGCGGCATCGAGCGCCACACGCCACGGGTACACCGCCGGATTTCCCTGACCAGGCTGGTTGGGCACGAACCCGCCCTCGCCGTACAGCACCGTGATCCCGGCGCCCCGAAGCGTCTCAACGGACCGGTCGAACTGCGGATGCTGGACGTAGGCCGCGTTCACGCACGGCATCGCCACCGTCGGGATCCCCTTGCCGATGCCCTCCGCGACCACGCCGACGATGTACTTGTCCGTGATCCCGAGCGCCCACTGATTGATCGTGTTGAAGGTGGCCGGCGCGACGAGGATCGTGTCCGCCTTCGGCCATACGTCCGGCTCGCCGGGGAGCTTGTAGTCCCAGCGGACAGGGTGCCCGGTGAGCACGGCGAGGCCGTCAAGGGAGTCGGCAAGCCAGCGGGCCGCGGTGGGGGTGAGGCCGAGGCAGACGTCCCAGCCGTCGGCCTGCGCGTCCTCGATCACGTGGGCGATGTCGAAGACGGGCGGGGCCGCCGAGCTGAACAGGTACAGGGTCCGAGTGCTCATGGACCCATCCGACCATATGCAACCGCCCCCGCTCCGGGTGGAGTCGGGGGCGGAAGAGGCACACCCGCACCAGTGCGCGGGTACCGTTCCAGATGACGAGTCAGGAACGGAGACCAGTATGCCGCCGCTGGACGACGACCACACCGGAACGCGCATCAAAGAGCAGCGACGCCTGGCCCGTCTCTCCCAACGGGAACTGGCCAACCGGATCCCGTACTCGTACAGCCTGCTCAACCAGGTCGAGTGCGGAGCCCGGCCGGCCACTGCGGACTTCGTCGCTGCCGTCGCGCGAGCCCTCCGGGTCGACGTCACCGTGCTGACAGGACAGCCCTACGTGACCCAGCTCCACCAGGACCGCCTCGCCGACCTCGTCCGCCCGATCCGCGAGGCCCTCGACCTCTACGACCTCGGCCCCGACCCTGCCGTCACGACCCGCACGGCCAGCCAGCTGATCGCCGCGGCAGACATTTTGTGCGGGCAGGTCCGGGCCACTCACCTGCACAGCGCGGCCGCCGCGCTGCCCAACGCAATCACGGAGCTGACGACAGCCGCGTGGCGTACCCCGGCGACGGCGCTCTGGCAGGCCCTCGCCTCGACGTACCGCACCGCCCACGACATCGCGGTGAAGCTGGGCTACTACGACCTCAGCTCTGTCGCGTTGGACCGCATGGACTGGGCGGCGCAGCGGGCGTCTGACCCGTGTCTGGCCGCGGTCCGTCAGTACATGCGGGCACTCGTCTACTTCCGCGAGGGCGAGTACTCCATCGGCCGGCGGCTCATCGGCTCGGGGCACCGCGTTCTCGGCCAGGCCGACGAGACCCGCGAGTCCCTCGCCGTGGCTGGGCAGCTCCATCTCGGCGCTTCGGTCATCGCCGCCCGGGCGGAGGACGAGACGGCGGTCGACACCCACATCGCGGAGGCGAAGACCCTCGCGCGCCGGGTCGGGGACGCCTCGGACGTGCACTGGCTCAGCTTCGGTCCGACGAACGTGGCCATGCACCGGATGAGCGCGGCTGTGGAGATGCGGCACTACGACGATGCGCTGAAGCTGGCGAAGAAGATCAAGCCTCCGGCGGCCATGGCCACGAGCCGGCGGGCGCACTTCCTCATCGACCGGGCCCGGTCGGAGATGGAGCTCGGCCAAACGGAGGCATCCCTCAAGTCACTGGTGGCGGCTCGCCGGGCAGCGCCCGAGCAGACCCGCTATCACCCTGGTGCGCGCGAGACCATCCGTGGACTCGTGCACGCGTCACGGCGTACGCCGGAGGCGCTCGGCGGCATGGCCTCCTGGGTCGGCATGTAGTCCGACCAGAGGGGCGGGGCGCTCACAGATCTGTGAGCGTTCCAGCTCCTCCTGCTCGTCACGATGGTGATGTTCCTGATCACCGACGAGCCGGAGGCTGCGATGCCGATCAAGCCCAGCAGACCGCGGCCCTGCACGTACTGCCCCAGGCCCGACGCCGACGCGTGCGTCCGCACCCTGCGCAACGAGGCCGGCGGCGCCCACATCTACGCCCACCAGGAGTGCGCGGCCGCGCGCGGCGTGGTCCCGCTGTACCTGTTCGTCGACGAGCCGACGCTCGGGGCTCCCCGGTGACGGCCGAGAAGGGGCAGGCGACGGTGCGGCCCGTGTGCCAGTTCGGCGAGCACTCCTGGTGCAAGATCGGCGAGGTCCTCGTCGGCGCCACCGTCGTGTTCCCTGCGGAACGTTGCGACTGTTCCTGTCACAAGAAGGAGGTAGCCCGATGAAGCGCTGCGCCTACTGCGGGCACGTCATCGTCGGCGAGGCCATCGAGATCTGCACTGAACCGGCGAACGGCGCTCGACCGACGGCGTACTGGCACAAGACCGCCAGGAACTGCGTGATCGCCGTGGCTGCCGAGGAGAAGACAACTGGAGTCTCCTCACCCCTTCGGCGACACCTGAGCCGTCTCTGATCTCCTGCTCGTCGGTGGCACGCCGATCGCCGACGGACAGGACGGGCCCCGGCCGGACCGTCCCTCCGGCCGGGGCTACCGCACCAACTCCGCGAGTGGGAGCCCTACCGCCCGCGCGATCTGGAGCAGGAGCCCGAGGCTCGGGTCGGACGCGCCGTACTCGATACGGTGGATCGTCTTGTGGTCGGCCCCCACGAGGTCGCCGAGTTGAAGCTGAGACAAGTTCGCGTGTTCACGTGCGGCGCGGACTCGTGCGCCGATCGTCTGCCGGCGGCTGAGTACCCAGGTGGGTTGGTCGGAGGGCATCCCTCCAACGTCCGACGCCCATGATCTTTTTGTCTTTACCCACCCAGGTAAAGAGTTTGATCTTGAAAATGGTCGGGTATCAGCCACCGACCCCCACCCAACGTCCGCGCCCCCGGCTCCGCCAGGGACTGCGGACCAGGCAGCGAGTCGCGTACATGCGTCCGCCCTCGCCGCCAACTGCCCTGGTTTCGGCCAGAGCAGAGCTGCCCCGTCCTTCGCAGGACGGGGCAGCGCCATGTGAACTACCGTGTACGAGAAGACCCCCGCCGACATACACGGCGGGGGTCTCTGCCTGTGGGGCCGGCCTCCCCGCCGAACATCCACAGAATGTCGAGCGGCATGCGTCTGACGCGTGTGGGGAGCACGTCGGCCCGCTCAGTGATCAGCACTCTACGCGGCAGAGGATGCTGTCTACATCCCCTTTCGCCACATCCATCAGGTCCACCCCCATGGGGATGTGGCATCCATGTGGCATCCGAACGCAGAATGGCCCCTCAGCCGATTCGGGCTGAGGGGCCACTACAGGCTTTCACCTGCTGTTTCTCCTGGTGGGCGCGGACGGTTTCGAACCGCCGACATCTGCTTTGTAAGAGCAGCGCTCTACCCCTGAGCTACGCACCCGTGGAAGAGGCAACAGCCTACATGGCCTACGGGTGGGGGCCGAATCCGTTGTTCGTGGCGGGGTGGCGGGGCGGGGGGGTAGCCCCACCCTGTGGACGGTGGGTCGCCTGATCGTGACGGGGGGTGGTGGGCTCGTACCGTCGGGGGACCGACGTTTTCTTCTGGGGGTTCGATCGTCATGGCCGCAGTACGTCAGCCGTTTCTCGCCGTCGGTGGGGTCCTCCTCGCCGTGTTCGCGCTCAGTGCCTGCGGGGCCGATGCCGGGGAGGCGCCGGTCGAGAAGAGGACGTTCGCGTTCGACGGGGACGCACTCGTCGTCGACTCCGACGACTCCCGGCTCGTCGTCACGGCCGCCGACGTCGACGACGTGCTCGTCGAGCGGCAGGTCGACGGGTGGGTGTTCATGGGGTCGGGGCCCGACGCGAGCTGGAAGCTGGAGGGCGGGCGGCTGACGCTGCGGGTGGACTGCGACGCCGTCACCGCCAGCTGCGACGCCGTCCACCGCATCCAGGTACCGCGCGGCACCGCCGTCACCGTCGAGGACGACAACGGGGACGTCACGGCCGAGGGGTTCGCCACGCCGCTGAAGGTGCGGTCCGACAACGGCGACGTGCGGGTGACCGGGAGCACCGGGACGCTCGACCTCGGGAGCGACAACGGCGACCTGACCGTCGAGGGCGGGACCCGCGCGCCCAAGGTGCTCGCGCACTCCGACAACGGCGACGTGCGGATCGTCCTCGGAGCCGTACCCCGGCAGGTCGACGTCAGCACCGACAACGGTGACGTCGACGTCACGCTGCCCCGCGCCGAGTACGCGGCCACCGGCGACAGCGGCAACGGCGACGTCCGCCTCGACGTGCCGCGCCGCGACGACAGCGAGCACTCCGTGAGCGTCCGCAGCGACAACGGTGACATCGTGGTCCGTACGGCGAACTGACCGGCCCGTGTGTTCGTCCTTACCGGGTGGGAGAATGAACCCGGACCGGGGACGGCGGACACAGCACGGGGAGAGGTACGTGGCGGCGAGCGACGGCAGGACACCCCCTGGGGGCAGTGCGACGCCCAGGATTCCGTCCACCTTCCGGCTGGCCCTCGCGCTGCCGCTGCTGGTCGGGGCGCTGCTGCCGCAGTCCTTCGCCGGGGGCGGTACGCGGCGCTGGTTCGGCGGGCGCGGCGAGGGCCAGCGGGCCGAGGCCCAGGCCGCCAAGGACGCCGCCGCGGCCGCCTTCTACGAGCTCGACACCGCCCAGCGCGGGCTGCGGATCTCCATCGAGACGATCACGGCTGTCGACAGTTCGTCCGAGGCGCGACGCGTCGTCGAGGGGTTCGAGGCCCTCGGACGCCGGATCGACGAGGTCAGCCACACCTACATCGGCGCCGTCGACGCCCATGACCTCGACCGCGACGAGCTCGACGCGGCCACCGCCGGCCGGGCCCGCGCCGAACTGACCGCCGCCAAGGACGAGCTCGACCGGGTCAAGGGCGAGCTCGACCGCTTCGAGGAGGGGCTCGGGCCGCTCCTCGACCGCGCCGAGACCCAGCTCGCCCGGCTCGCCCCCGCCGTCGAGCGGGCCCGCCAGGCGCTGCGCGGCGCGAGCGGCGCGCTCGACGCCGTACGGGACGGGGGGCTGCGCGCCGACGATCTCGCGTTGCGGCTCGCCCAGCTCGGGCCCGAGCTGACCCGCCTCAACGAAGGCGCGGGGCGGCACGGCGTCCCCGAGACCCTCCAGCGCGCCGACCGCGTCCTGCGGGACGCCGAGGCCGTACGCGCCGAGGCCGAGCGCCTGCCGCAGCGCGCCGCCGAGATCGACCGGCGCCTCGTCTCCCTCCGCACCCGCACCGAGGCGCTGACCACCCGCACCGGGGGCGTCGAGCCGGTCCTCTCCGAGCTGCGCCGGCGGTTCTCGGCCGCCTGCTGGCAGGACCTCCAACATGTGCCCGAGCAGGCCGCCGGCACGCTCCGGCAGGCCGAGGAGCGGCTCGCCGAGGCCGTGAAGGCCCGCGAGGAGCAGCGCTGGCCCGACGCGACGTCCCTGCTCTCCACCGTCCGCGCCCTCCTCGACTCGACCGACGAGGCCGTGTCGGCTGCCGGAGAGCGGCTGCGCCGCCTCGACGCCGTCGCGAAGGACCCGAAGGCGGAGACCGACCGCGCCCGGTTCGCGGTACGGGACGCCCAGCGGCTGGCGATGGCGGGACGGAACACGCCCGACCCGCGCCACGCCCGGCCCCTCGACGAGGCCGTGGCCCGGCTCGACCGGGCGGTCGGCACGCTGGAGGGCCGCCACCCCGACTACTGGCACTTCCTCACCGAACTGGAGGGCGTCCGCGCCACCGCCGCGCGCGTCGTCGAACAGATCCGGGAGGATCGGGGCACCGCCGCCGGTCACTGACCGGGCCAGGGCCTTGGGCGGCACTGCCGCCGCCGGACCGGGCCGGGCGCCCCTGGGCGGCACTGCCCTCCGCGGGCGTCCGCCGTTAGCCTGTCCCCATGCCTCGTTACGAATTCCGCTGCCGTACCTGCGGCGACACCTTCGAGATCAGCCGGCCCATGGCCGAGTCCTCCGACCCGGCCGCCTGCCCCGCCGGGCACGACGACACCGTGAAGCTGCTCTCGGCCGTGGCCGTCGGCGGCAGCAGCACCGCCGCCCCCGCGCAGAGCGCGGGCGGCGGCGGGGGTGGCGGTGGCTGTTGTGGTGGAGGGTGCTGCGGCTAGGCCCTGATCCGCCGGACAGGCGCTAACCCGCCACGGCCGCCCGGAAGCGGCGGAGGATCTCCTCCCCCGCCGCGACCCCGCGTTCCGCGAGGACGTCGAGGTGGGGGGCGGTCCACTCGCTCTCCGCGAGTTCGCCGTGGCCGGGGCGCCACGCCCGGTCGGCGGCCATCAGCAGGTCGGCGTCGAGGAGCGAGTCCCCCGCCGCCAGGGTGAGCGTGGCGCCGATGCGCCGGGCGACCTCGCGGACGGCCGCGCTCTTCGTGAGCGGCTTCGGCACCGCGTACACCTTGCGGCCCTGGAGCGAGACGGTCCAGCCGCGCTCGCCCGCCCACTCGCCGAAGCGCCGCAGCCACTCCTCGGGGAGCCGCTCGCGCTCGACGACGAGGTAGGCGAAGAGGTCCTCGGCCACCCGGTGCTTGCGGACCCACGACAGGTCCGTGGTGGCCGTGAGGTAGGCGCGGATCTCGGAGAGCGGCGCGCACTCCTCGGCCAGCCGGTGCACCACGCTCGTGTGCCAGTCGCGGTCGGAGACGCCGTCGACGAGGATGTGCCCGCCGTTCGCGCAGATCGCGTACTTCGGTGTGGTGCCCGGGAGTTGGATGCGCTGGTACTGCTTGCGCGTCCGGGTCGTCGTGGGGACGAAGACGGTCTCCTCGGCCAGCCGCGCGAGCAGGCCGGCCGCGTCCTCGGTCATGTAGGAGAGCGGCTTCGACTCGTGGACCTCGACGCAGAGGAGCCGGGGCGCCTGGGCGTCGGGCATGCCGAGGGCGAGGGCCGCGCTGGAGTAGATGAGGGTGCGGTCGAGGTCGCTCGCGACCAGCGTCGTGCTCGTCGCGTTCGTCGTGCTCGTAACGTTCGTCGCGTTCGTCGTGCTCGGCTGCTTGCTCACTGGGACACCACCGTCTTCCCGTCGGCGCCCGTCGCGCCCCTCGTGTACTGAGGGTGAATCAGGCCCACGCAGCTGTACGGGAGTTCGTCGACCTCCTCGACCGGCACACCGCGCTGCTCGGCGAGCAGGCGGACGTGCGCGAGGTCGGCGTCGGCGCCCCGCTTGGCCAGGATCTTCCAGGGGACGCGGCGCAGCAGGACGCGGGTGGTCTCGCCGACGCCGGGCTTGACCAGGTTGACGTCGTGGATGCCGTACTCCTCGCTGATCCGCTCGACGGCGGCCCAGCCCTCCCAGGTGGGGGTGCGGTCGGCGGCGAGGAGTTCCTTGACGTCCAGGTCGACGCTCTCGACGACCTCGTCGAAGCGGGCGGCGACGGCGTCGAGGAAGGCGACCGAGACGTCGGCACCGGCCAGTTCGCGGTAGAACTTGGCGCCGTGGAAGTCGTGCGGCCCGACGAGGTCGGAGCGGAGCACGGTGCGGGATATCAGGCCGGAGACCGTGGAGTTGAGGCAGGCGGAGGGGATGAGGAAGTCCTCGCGGGTGCCGTACGTGCGGACGCAGGAGCCGGGGTCGGCGAGGACCGCGATCTCCGGGTCGAAGCCCGAGATCCCCTCGGTGGCCTCGAACTCCTTGACGGCCTCGGCGAGTTCGCGGGTGATGGCGCCCTTGCCGGTCCAGCCGTCGACGAAGACGACGTCGGCGGGGTCGTGGTGGGCGGCGAGCCAGCGCAGCGCGTTGGCGTCGATGCCGCGGCCGCGCACGATGGAGACGGCGTAGTGCGGGAGGTCGAGGCCGTGGCGGGCCTTCGCCCAGCGGCGCATGAGGACGCCGACGGGGGTGCCGGCCCGGGCGAGCGACACGAGCACGGGGCCACGGCCGGGGCCGGAGCCGGGGCCGGGGCGTTCGGCGAGGACGGTCTCGGTGACGGTGCCGACCGCGCGGGCTATTCGGGCGGCCGAGCCCTCCAGGGCGGAGTGGAACAGGTCCTGGTAGCGGGCGCTCGGCTGGTACTCGACGGGGAGCGACTCGGCGTAGTGCGCGCCGCCGCTCTGGATGGCTTCCTCGCGTTCCTCGGTGGGCGCCTCCAGCTCGACGCCCGAGAGGTCCTGGAGCAGCCAGCCGACCTCCTCGGGTGCGTACGAGGAGAAGGCGGGGCCGCGGAGGGGCTCGGGCAGCATGGAGCTCCTTTCGGGAGCTTCGGGGGCTTCGAGAGCTTCGGAGACTGTGGGCTTCGTGGCCGACGGGACGGCCGTCGGCTCGTACGACGGGGCGGATGTCGGCCCGTACGGCAGGGCGGCCGTCGGCGCGTACGACGGGACGACCGCGAGCACCACGTGCGGGACGTGTGCGGCGAGCTGGGCGAGCAGGCCGTCCGGGGCGTGCAGTTCCGGGGTGTCGGCGGCGGAGTCGACGACGAGGACGACGGCGTCGAAGCCCCCGCCCGCCACGTTGTAGGCGTAGCGCTCGCCGGGGCCGTCCGCCGGGTCGTCGTGGGCGGGGAAGACGAGCCGGGTGCGGATCGCGTAGCCGGGGTCGTCGACGGCGAGGACGGGCGAGCGGGTGGTGGTGGAGTAGTGGACGTCGTGCCCGGTCTCCTCCAGGGCCGTGGCGAGGCGCAGCGGCGCGTACATCAGCTCCTCGAAGCCGAGGACGAGGACCCGGCAGCCACGGTCGGTGACGACCGCCTCCGCCCCCGGGACCGCGCCCGGGACCGCCCCCAGCGCCCGGCCGAGTCCCGTCGCCAGGCCGGGCAGGGCCTCCTCCAGGAGCTCGCGGTGCTCGGGCGTGAAGCCGTGCCGCCCGCCGTCGGGCAGCCCCTCGGGCCAGTCGAGCGTCACCCGTACGGGCTCCCGCGCGCCGCCGGCCGCGCCGGCGGCCGGTGCCCCTGTCCCGTACGCCTTCTCGTGCTCCGCCACCAGGGCCTGGCCCTTCTCCAGGATCCCCTCGGGGAGGCGTACGGTCCCGGCGGCGGCGGATATCAGGTCGACGCGGGCGCCGATCTCCTCCGCGAAGGCGTCCAGGCGGCCGAGGTCGGCGGTGGAGCGCATGTCGACGAGGGCCACGACGACGTACCGCTCGCGCGGGTAGCGGGCGTGCAGGTCCCTGATCGTGTTGAGGACGGTGTTGCCGGTGGAGAACTCGTCGTCGACGAGGACCAGCGGCCCGCCGCCGGCGAGGAGCTTCGGGTCCTCGGGGAGGAGCAGGTGCGAGGTCGCGTGCGAGTGGGACTCCTCGAAGCCGCCCGCGCGGGCGACCCCGGCCACCGGCCGCCGGGTGGAGTGGAGGTACGGGGCGAGGCCGAGGCCGTCGGCGACGGCGTGGCCCAGCGCGGTGGCGGTCTCCGCGTAACCGAGGACGACCGAGCGGGCCGCCTCCTCGTCGCCGAGGAGCGCGCGGACGCGTACGCCGAGGCCGAGGCCGGAGCCGTACACGACGGAGGGCCGCTGCGGCACGTGCTTGCCGAGCACGCTGGAGACGAGCAGGTGCGCCCGCTTGGGGTTACGACGCAGTGCGAGGCCCAACAGGGCCGGTAGCTCCTCGCCGCCGATCAGTTCGACGCCCAGTCGCTCCGCGACCCACGTTCCGGTCCACACCACGTCGTCGACGTCCCTTCGTCAGCCGGCAAGTCCGGCGGTGAGCAGATCCACGAAGCCGACGTCTTCCTTCGCGACGCCGAAGACCTCGGCGCGCTGGAGGATGCGTTCGGCCCACGCGCGATGCGGCTTCACTTCGTTCATCTTGTTCGTATACGCGGAGCGCAGCACTCCGCCACCGCCCTGTTCCGGCCGCAGGATGTCCTGGGCGTCGCTCCACTCCTCGTGGCTGACCACGGAGAGCGCGTGCACCGGCACCACGTGGGTGGGGTGGATGCAGGTCTTGCCGAGGAGGCCGTTCGCGCGGTCGAGCTCGATCTCGCGCAGCAGGCCGTCGAGGTCGTGCTCGATGAGGGCGGTGCGCAGGTCCTCGGCCCGGCCCTCCAGGAAGGGGCTGCGGCGCAGCTGCGGCTTGAACATGCGCTCGCCGGGTCGGAAGTACTCCCAGACGGGACCGGTGACGGTGAAGCCGGTGCCGTCGGAGCGGCCGAGGACGTTGACGACGTCGGCGATGACGTTCGCGACGATCTTGACGTCGTAGGCGGTCATGTCGGGCGAGCGGCGCAGGCCGTAGGCGGAGCAGAAGTCGGTGACGCCGAGGCGCAGGGCGAGGACGCGGTCGCGGTACTTGTCGGTGATCGAGGCGATCCCGGCCAGGGTCTCGGCCCGGGTCTCCAGGTGGAGGAGCTCGGGGGACTCGAGGACGGGCATGGCGAAGAGGCGCCTGCCGGTCGTCCGCTCGGCCTGGGCGAGTGCTTCGAGGAAGGCGCGGCCGCGGCTCTCGGTGAATTTGGGTAGTACGAATCCGGACAGCAGCCGGACCGTCTCGCCGAGCCGGGTGGCGAGGTCGGTGATCTGGCGCGGATCGCGGACGCGAATGAAGAGCAGGGGCACGTCGGTGGCGGTGTCGGCGTCCGCCCCGGTCGTGCCGGCGTCCGTCCCGGTTCCGCCGGCGAGGTCGGCGAACTGGCGGACGAGGTTGGCCTCGCCCTCCTGGACGTCGCCGTCGCTGATGGAGTCCTCCAGGCAGAGCACCATGGAGACCACGCCGCGCGCCGCCTGTTTGCGGATGTCGTCGGCCAGCCGCGGCCGGGTGGCCGGGCTGTAGAGCGTGGCACCGAGGGCCACGGCGAGCGTGCGTGCGGGCGAGTCGGCCGTGAACTCGGCAGGCTCGCTGTGGAACAACCCGGTCCGCGTTGCGGACGGGATGTGCCCGAAATGACGCATGTAAGTCCCCCGTCTGCCTCTCTGGGCTCTGACGACATGTGGCCGGTAATAGTACGTAGGTGCGGGTGTCCGTAGTTCCCTTCGAGTATGAAATTCAGGTAACTCGTCAGCATCTGGCATCTCGTACCGGTATCGGTGACGCCCCCGCGTTGTCCGCGGGTCGGGCGGGAGGGCAGGATTGCGGTCATGACGCACGCGATGCTGAAGGGCTCCAACGTCCCTCTCGACACCGCGGCCGTACGGGCCGTGCTCTGCTGGACCCCGGGCCCCGGGGTCCCCGACGTGGATGCCTCGGCCCTGCTCCTCGGCGCCGACGGCCGTGTGCGGTCCGACGAGGACTTCGTCTTCTACAACCAGCCGCGCCACCCCTCGGGTGCCGTGCGGCGGCTGCCGAAGAAGCGGGTGTCCCAGGGCCTGACGGACACCGTGGAGGCCGACCTGGGCGGCCTTGAGGCCTCGGTCGACCGGGTGGTCGTCGCGGCCTCCTCCGACGGCGGCACCTTCCGGTCCGTCTCCGACCTGCGGATCCTGCTGTACGACGCGGTGGCCGGGCCCGACCGCGAGCCGCTGGCGCGGTTCGACGTGACGGCGGAGACCGGCGAGGAGACGGCGGTCATCTGCGGCGAGCTGTACCGGCGCGGGGACGCCTGGAAGTTCCGCGCCGTGGGCCAGGGCTATCCGACGGGCCTTGTCGGCCTCGCCACGGACTTCGGCATCTCGGTCGACGAGGACGCCCAGGAAGCGGCGCAGGAGGCCGCCCAGGGGGCGGCTCAGGGGCCCCAGGACCTCCCGGAGGCCCAGGGCGGCACGTCGTCCGGCGTCCCCGCCCCGGATTTCCCCGTCCCCGCCCCGGATTTCCCCGTCGCCGGCGCCCCTGATCTCGACGCGACCGTGGTCCACGCGCCCGTGCCGCCGCAGCCGACGGTGCCGCCCGTGCCGGACCGGGCGCCCGCCTACGGGTACCCGCAGCCGCCGGTGAACGCCCCGGCCCCCGCGTACGGCTACCCGCAGCCCGTGGCCCAGCCGAACCCGCACGCGGCACCGGAGTTCCGGATGCCGCCCATGGGACCGCAGTTCGTCAGGTCCTGAGACCCGGGGCACGGCTCGGGCCCCGGACACGGCCTACGCCTTGGTCTTGTAGCCGCGCCCCCACTGGAGGCCCCAGCCGTACAGCCGGTCCAGCTCGGCCTGGAAGCCGTAGACGAACCGCACCTCGCGGCGGACCGTCAGGTCTCCCTTGACGTTCTCCACGGAGAAGACCGCGCAGGAGCGGGCCTGCGGGGCGCGCTCGTCGAGTTCGATCTCGATCCGGGGCCCGTTGCTCGGGTAGAGCGTGATCTTGGCGTGCGTACGGTCGAAGGCCGGCGTCTGGTCGTAGATGTACGCGAAGAACAGCAGCCGCTTGATCTCGTCCTTGTGGTCCAGATTGACGAAGATCGTCTCTCCGGACGGGGCGCCGAAGCGGTCGTCCCCGCTCAGCTTCACGTACGGCGCGGCGTTGAGGTCCCCAAAGAAGCCGCCGAGGGGCTGCACCACGCCCTTGCTGCCGTCGGCGAGCTCGTACAGGCACCCGAGGTCCAGGTCGACGTTGACGACGCCCTGGGTGTGCGCCTGGACGACCTCGGGCTTGAAGAGCTGCGAGGGGTTCCGCAGCAGCCGGCCGCTCTGCCGGGACCGCCCTTCGAGGTCGGAGGTCCGCATCCGCCAGGAGAGGTTGACCCGGAGGTTGCCGGTCGCGGCGCCCTGTTTGGTGAGCGAGACCGACGGGCGCCTCTTCGTCAGGTCGATCGTGTTCGACGCGGCACCGCCCATGTCGAACGACTGCGCCGCCCTCGCCGGAAACAGGTTGTCCCAGAAGGCCATGACGCCCCCACCCCCCACTGCTCTCTCACTCGTCACCGCGCACATGCCTGCGGGGCGGCCGGGTGCACCGACCGCCCCGCAGTGAAGCGTTCCTCGTTACCGGGGGTGTCACACCCCGGAGGCGACCTCGGTCTTGTCCTCCGAGCCGCCCGATCCGCCCTCGGCCTCCGCGAGCCGCTTGTTGCGGCGGACGGAGGACCAGAAGGACAGGCCGATCAGCGCGACGCCGATGCCACCGGTGACGATCTCGGGGATCTCGTAGCGGATGGTGACCATGAGGATCGCGGCCAGGGCGCCGATCGCGTAGTGCGCGCCGTGCTCCAGGTAGACGTAGTCGTCGAGGGTGCCCTGGCGGACCAGGTAGACCGTCAGCGAACGGACGTACATGGCACCGACGCCGAGGCCGAGCGCCATCAGGACGATGTCGTTGGTGATGGCGAAGGCGCCGATGACACCGTCGAAGGAGAAGGAGGCGTCGAGGACCTCCAGGTAGAGGAACATGAAGAAGGCGGCCTTGCCGGCCAGCTGGACCGCGGAGACCTTCTTGCCGCTGCGCTTGGCCTCTTCCTCGGCCTCGTGCTCGCGCTCCTCTTCCTCCTCCAGCTTGTTCTCGAAGTAGCCGGAGAGACCGCCGACGATGAGGTAGGTGATGAGACCGAAGACGCCCGAGAGCAGGACGGTCGACGCCGCGTCGATGTGCGTCCCGCCGTGCTGGTGGGCCTGGGTCGCGAAGGTCATGGCGCTGATCGCCAGGACGATGAGGGCGATGCAGACCGACAGCATGTCGATCTTGCCGAGCTTGGCCAGCGGGCGCTCCAGCCAGCCGAGCCACTTGATGTCACGGTCCTCGAAGATGAAGTCGAGGAAGATCATCAGGAGGAACATGCCGCCGAAGGCCGCGATCGACGGGTGGGCGTCGGTCACGAGCTGCTCGTAGCGCTCGGCGTCGTTGAGAGCGAGATCGACGGCCTCGATGGGGCCGATCTTGGCGCTGATCGCGACGATCACGACGGGGAAGACCAGTCGCATGCCGAAGACGGCGATGAGCACACCGACGGTGAGGAAGATCTTCTGCCAGAAGGCATTCATCTTCTTCAGGATTCCGGCGTTGACCACCGCGTTGTCGAAGGACAGCGAGATCTCGAGGACGCAGAGGATCGCGACGATCCCGAACGCTTCCCACCCCCCGTAGAGCACCGCTGCGATCAGACCGAGCGCAGTGATCGCGAACGACCAGCCGAAGGTTTTCAGAACCACTGTCTACCCCATCGTGAAATTACATGGCTTTACGAAACGTTGACCCCGAAGTCTAGAGCGATGCCCCGCAGCCCGGACGCGTACCCCTGGCCCACCGCACGGAACTTCCATTCGCCGTTGTAGCGATAGAGCTCGCCGAAGATCATCGCGGTTTCGGTGGAGGCGTCCTCGGAGAGGTCGTAGCGGGCGAGTTCCTGACCGTCCAGCTGGTTCACGACGCGGATGAAGGCGTTCGCGACCTGGCCGAAGCTCTGACCTCGGTTGTCGGCGTCGTGGATCGACACCGGGAAGACGATCTTGTCGCAATGGGCCGGGACCTGGGTGAGGTCCACGATGAGGGACTCGTCGTCCCCGTCACCCTCGCCCGTGAGGTTGTCGCCGGTGTGCTCGACGGAGCCCTCCGGGCTGCGGAGCTGGTTGTAGAAGACGAAGTACTCGTCCCCCAGCACGCGGCCGGCCTTGCACAGCAGGGCGCTGGCGTCGAGGTCGAAGGGGGCTCCGGTGGTGGAGCGCGCGTCCCAGCCGAGCCCGACGAGGACCTTGGTGAGGTTGGGAGCGGCCTTGGAGAGGGAGACATTGCCTCCCTTGGCGAGTGTGACGCCCATGTGATCTTTCCTCCCCGGTGGTGATGAGGCACGTCCGGCGCCGCACGGAGGGTGCGGCGCCGGACGGTTGGAACGGTTCGGCTCAGACGTTGACGCCGAAGTCCTGCGCGATACCGCGCAGACCAGAGGCATACCCCTGACCGACCGCGCGGAACTTCCACTCCGCGCCGTGGCGGTACAGCTCGCCGAAGACCATGGCGGTCTCGGTCGAGGCGTCCTCGGAGAGGTCGTAGCGGGCGATCTCGGCGCCGCCGGCCTGGTTGACGACGCGGATGAACGCGTTGCGCACCTGGCCGAAGGACTGCTGGCGGTTCTCGGCGTCGTAGATCGAGACCGGGAAGACGATCTTGGCCACATCGGCCGGCACGGTCGCCAGGCTGACCTTGACCTGCTCGTCGTCGCCCTCGCCCTCACCGGTGAGGTTGTCACCGGTGTGCTCGACCGAGCCGTCGGCGCTCTTCAGGTTGTTGAAGAAGACGAAGTCCTGGTCGTTGCGGACCTTGCCCTCTTCGCTCACCAGGATGGCGCTGGCGTCGAGGTCGAAGTCCGTACCGGTGGTGGTGCGGACGTCCCAGCCCAGACCGACGGTCACGGCGGTGAGGCCAGGGGCCTCCTTTGTCAGCGAGACGTTGCCGCCCTTGCTGAGGCTGACTCCCACGAGTCCCTCCATACGTTTTCAGGGGCAGCGCCCCAGTCGTGCGTTGGCATCGGATCAACGAGTGGATCCTAGTGACGGGTTCCCGGTCGAAACAGTCGATTCGCCCCGCGAATCGGAGATGTCGGTCCCCGACCGGCTCAGAGGGCGTCGAGGGCCTTGACGTAGTCGCCGAGGTCACGGGCGTCCGACAGGGCGTTCACGACGGTCCAGCGGACGACGCCCTCCTTGTCGATGACGAAGGTGCCGCGCACCGCGCAGCCCTTCTCCTCGTCGAAGACGCCGTAGGCGCGGGAGGCCTCGCCGTGCTTCCAGAAGTCGGAGAGCAGCGGGAAGTCCAGGTCCTCCTGGTCGCCGAAGACGCGCAGGGTGTGGATCGAGTCGTTGGAGACGGCGAGGAGCTGGGTGTCGTCGTTGACGAACGCCGGGAGGTTGTCGCGCAGCTCGCGCAGCTCTCCGGTGCAGACGCCGGTGAAGGCGAAGGGGTAGAAGAGCAGCACCACGTTCTTCTCGCCGCGGAACTCCGAGAGCTTCACGGTGCGTCCGTGGTTGTCCTTCAGCTCGAAGTCCGGGGCCTCGGTGCCGACCTCGATCGCCATCGCCACGCCACGCATCCCTTCGCCGGAACCCGGCCCAGATCTTGGGCCGAATCGGTGAGGCCAGCCTACGGCCTGCGCACGAAAACCCCCGCCGGAGGACCGGCGGGGGCTGTTCGTCACACGGTGATCAGCGCTTGGGGGCCACCAGACGGGCGCCCGCCCAGTCCTTGGCGACGCTGATGCTCTTGGTCTGGGAGAGACCAGCAGTCTGCGCGGCATCGTTGATATCGCTCGGCTCGATGTAGCCGTCACGGCCCGTCTTCGGCGTCAGCAGCCAGATCACGCCGCCGTCCTCCAGAAGACCGATGGCGTCCACCAGTGCGTCGGTGAGATCGCCGTCCTCGTCGCGGAACCAGAGCACAACGCCGTCGGCGACGTCGTCGTACTCCTCGTCCACGAGCTCGGCGCCGATGATGGACTCGATGCCTTCACGGAGATCCTGGTCGACGTCGTCGTCGTAACCGATCTCCTGGACCACCTGGCCAGGCTCGAACCCCAGCCTCGCTGCCGGGTTGGTCCGCTCCTCCGCGTGGTCCGCGGTCGCGCTCACGGCTTGCCTCCTGCTCATTCGGAAAATGCTGTGGGCCACGCGTATGCGCGCGGCGCTGGCCGTAGTCCACACGTGCCGGGGCTCATCGCGCAAGTACTGGGCCGCTGAGACCGCCGAAACGGTGACGTTTGGGGCCGTCTCGCCCCAACTTCCGGCACGCTCGGACCGCCCTTCGTGATCAGTCCCACATGATTCATCCCGGTTTACGGACTTCTGAGGTTTCAGTCTGCCGAACGCCCGGACGAAACGCATGCGCGAGTTGGGCGTAAGGTTGCGATTTGAACACATCCGAACACGTGGAGGACACCGCAGACACCGCTGGGCGCCTCCTAGGGGTTACCCCTCGGTAAATGTGACGTCTGGCGTCGACGGGGTACACGATGGACATCCCGACCACTTCGTGGCCCCGTGGGCACCACCGAACAGCGAAGGAAGAGCGTGGCTCCCGGATCCGATCGCAACCCGATCATCATTGGCGGCCTTCCCAGCCAGGTCCCGGATTTCGACCCGGAAGAGACCCAGGAATGGCTCGACTCCCTCGACGCGGCCGTCGACGAGCGGGGCCGTGAGCGCGCCCGCTACCTCATGCTCCGCCTGATCGAGCGGGCGCGCGAGAAGCGCGTGGCCGTGCCCGAGATGCGCAGCACGGATTACGTCAACACCATCGCCACCAAGGACGAGCCCTTCTTCCCCGGCAACGAGGAGATCGAGCGCAAGGTCCTCAACGCCACGCGGTGGAACGCGGCCGTGATGGTCTCGCGCGCCCAGCGCCCGGGCATCGGCGTCGGCGGTCACATCGCCACGTTCGCCTCCTCCGCCTCGCTCTACGACGTCGGCTTCAACCACTTCTTCCGCGGCAAGGACGAGGGCGACGGCGGCGACCAGATCTTCTTCCAGGGGCACGCCTCCCCCGGCATCTACGCCCGCGCCTACCTCCTGGACCGGCTGAACGACACCCAGCTCGACGGGTTCCGCCAGGAGAAGTCCAAGTACCCGAACGGCCTTTCGTCGTACCCGCACCCGCGACTGATGCCGGACTTCTGGGAGTTCCCGACGGTGTCGATGGGCCTCGGCCCGCTCGGCGCGATCTACCAGGCCCGGATGAACCGGTACATGGAGGCGCGCGGCATCGCCGACACCTCCAAGTCGCACGTCTGGGCGTTCCTCGGCGACGGCGAGATGGACGAGGTCGAGTCGCTCGGCCAGCTCTCCATCGCCGCCCGCGAGGGCCTGGACAACCTCACCTTCGTCGTCAACTGCAACCTCCAGCGGCTCGACGGCCCGGTCCGCGGCAACGGCAAGATCATCCAGGAGCTGGAGTCGATCTTCCGGGGCAACGGCTGGAACGTCATCAAGCTGATCTGGGACCGCTCCTGGGACCCGCTGCTCGCCCAGGACCGCGACGGCATCCTGGTGAACAAGCTGAACACCACCCCGGACGGCCAGTTCCAGACGTACGCGACGGAGACCGGCGGCTACATCCGCGACCACTTCTTCGGCGGCGACCACCGGCTGCGCGCGATGGTCGAGTCCATGTCGGACCAGCAGGTCCTGCACCTGGGCCGCGGCGGTCACGACCACAAGAAGATCTACGCGGCCTACGCGGCGGCGAAGGCGCACGCGGGCCAGCCGACCGTGATCCTCGCCCAGACCGTCAAGGGCTGGACGCTGGGCCCGAACTTCGAGGGCCGCAACGCGACCCACCAGATGAAGAAGCTGACGGTCGACGACCTCAAGCGCTTCCGCGACCGGCTGCACATCCCGGTGACGGACCGGCAGTTGGAGGACGGCCTGCCGCCGTACTACCACCCGGGCCGGAACTCCGAGGAGATCCAGTACATGCACGACCGGCGCAGCTCGCTCGGCGGGTACGTGCCGACCCGTGTCGTGCGGGCGAAGCCGCTGGTCCTCCCCGACGACAAGACCTACGCGGCGGCCAAGAAGGGCTCGGGGCAGCAGTCGATCGCCACCACGATGGCCTTCGTCCGCATCCTGAAGGACCTCATGCGGGACAAGGAGATCGGCAAGCGCTTCGTGCTGATCGCCCCCGACGAGTACCGCACCTTCGGCATGGACGCCTTCTTCCCGAGCGCCAAGATCTACAACCCGCTGGGCCAGCAGTACGAGGCGGTGGACCGCGAACTCCTCCTCGCCTACAAGGAGTCGCCGACCGGCCAGATGCTGCACGACGGCATCTCCGAGGCCGGCTGCACGGCCTCGCTGATCGCCGCGGGCTCGGCGTACGCCACGCACGGCGAACCGCTGATCCCGGTGTACGTCTTCTACTCGATGTTCGGTTTCCAGCGGACCGGCGACCAGTTCTGGCAGATGGCCGACCAGCTGGCGCGCGGCTTCGTGCTCGGCGCCACCGCCGGCCGCACGACGCTGACCGGTGAGGGCCTCCAGCACGCGGACGGCCACTCGCACCTGCTGGCCTCGACCAACCCGGCCTGCATCGCCTACGACCCGGCGTACGGCTTCGAGATCGCGCACATCGTCAAGGACGGTCTGCGGCGGATGTACGGCCCGGCCGCCGAGGACGTCTTCTACTACCTGACCGTCTACAACGAGCCGATCCAGCACCCGGCCGAGCCGGAGAACGTGGACGTCGAGGGCATCCTCGCCGGTATCCACCGCTTCAAGCCGGCCGAGGCGGGGACGATCCCGGCGCAGATCATGGCCTCCGGTGTCGCCGTGCCGTGGGCGATCGAGGCGCAGCGGATCCTCGCCGAGGAGTGGAACGTCCGGGCCGACGTCTGGTCCGCGACCTCGTGGACCGAGCTGCGCCGCGAGGCCGTGGCCGTCGAGGAGCACAATCTGCTCCACCCCGACGAGGAGCAGCGCGTCCCGTACGTGACGCGCAAGCTCCGGGGCGCCGAGGGCCCGTTCGTGGCGGTCTCGGACTGGATGCGTGCGGTCCCGGACCAGATCTCCCGCTGGGTGCCGGGCACGTACACCTCGCTGGGCGCGGACGGCTTCGGCTTCGCGGACACGCGGGGTGCGGCCCGCCGCTACTTCCACATCGACGCCCAGTCGGTCGTGCTCTCGGTGCTGACCGAGCTCGCCCGCGCGGGCAAGGTCGACCGGTCGGCCCTGAAGCAGGCCGTGGATCGCTACCAGCTGCTCGACGTGGCGGCCGCCGACCCGGGCGCCGCGGGCGGCGACGCCTGAGTCCGTAGCGCGTAGCACCTGGTGAGGGGCGGTGGGGCCGACGGTCTCGCCGCCCTTCGGCGTTCTCTACGATGCCCGGCATGAGGGATCGCTGGGAAGAGCGCACACAGGTGCCGCTGCTGGTGCTGGCCGTGGGGTTCGGCATCGCGTACGCCGTGCCGATCGTCGCCCCCGGCGCCGACCCGTGGGTGCACCGGCTGTGCACCCACGTCGAGTGGACCGTGTGGGCCGCCTTCGCCCTGGACTACCTGGTCCGTCTCGCGCTCGCCCCGGCCCGCTGGGCCTTCGTCCGCTCCCACCCCCTGGATCTGCTCGCGGTCCTGCTGCCGATGGTGCAGCCGCTGCGGCTGCTGCGGGTCGTGTCCACGCTCCTCCTCGTGGGCCGGCGGGCCCGGATGGCCCCGCAGATAACGCTCACCACCTATGTGGCGGGCGCGGTGGTCGGGCTGATGATGTTCGGCTCGCTGGCCGTGCTGCACGTCGAGCGGGACGCCCCGGACGGCAACATCAAGACGCTCGGGGACGCGGTCTGGTGGTCCTTCACCACGATGACGACGGTCGGCTACGGCGACCACGCCCCGACCACGGGTCTCGGCCGGGTCCTCGCGGTCGGTCTGATGCTCTCGGGCATCGCCCTGCTGGGTGTGGTCACCGCCAACATCGCGGCCTGGTTCATCGCCCGCTTCGACCGGGACGACGCGGTGGAGCGTCGGCACACCGAGCTCCTGGAGGCACTGACCCGTGAGGTGCGGGAGCTGCGCGCGGAGGTCGCCCGGCTGTCGCCCCCACCGGTGGAGGCGCCCGCGCCGGACGGGGCGCCGGACGTCCCCGTGCCTACCGCTCCCAGATCTTGAACGCTCTGACCTCGTAGGGCGTCTGCGGCACCCAGGTCCCGCGCCCCGGGTAGGTCTCGAACTCCCCGGCCTCGGCGCACTCGGCGGACTGGTACGTCGTCACCGGCCGCCCCGTGCGGTTGGCGAGGGACTGGGCCGAGGCGCCCGGCGGCAGGGCGACGCAGCTGTCGACGTCCGTCGTGGCCAGCTCGTGGGTCTGCGACCGGCCCTTGAAGTCAGGCTTGGGCCAGAGGCAGAGCCGCCCGGGCCCGCAGGCTCCGAGAGCGGTCCCGGACGGGCCGGCCGCCGCCGGTGCCGCGAGGAGCCCGAGGAGTGCGATCAGGACGGCAGTGGTGGCAAATGTCGTCTTCGTATACATGCTGATGAACCCCCGTTTGATTACTCTCTGTAATCAAAGCATGGCGGAGGTCACTCACCGACGGAAGAGGGGCCGCCCCCGTTCACGCGAACGGGTGACGGCCCCCTACGGGAACCCTGAGCAGGGACCCGGCTACGGGCATCCGGCGGACGTCAGATGTGACCGCCCATGCCGCCCGCCTCCGCGTTCTCGCCGCGCTTGGTGAGCGTGGCGACGAGGGCCGCCACGACCGCGACGCCGCCGGCGACGGTGAAGGCCAGGCCCATGCCGTCCAGGAAGGTGTCGTGGATGACCCCGGAGATCTTGTCGAAGAGGTCGGGGGTCATCCCCGGCGCCTGCGCGAGCTCCGGCGGGGCCATGCCGAACTCGGCGGCCTCCTCCAGCTGCGGGTTGACCGGGGCCGGGATGCCGGCCTCCTTCCAGTTGTCCGCGAAGGAACCGGCCACCTTGGAGGACATGACGGCGCCGAGCACCGCCGTACCGAGCGCGCCGCCGACCTGCATGGCGGCCTGCTGCAGACCGCCGGCGACACCGGACAGCTCCAGCGGGGCGTTGCCGACGATGACCTCGGTGGCGCCGACCATGACCGGGGCGAGGCCCAGGCCGAGCAGCGCGAACCAGAGGGACATCACGAGCGTGCTCGTACCGTCCGAGAGCGTGATCATGCCGAACATCGCGACGGCCGTGCAGACCATGCCGCCGACCAGCGGGACCCGCGGGCCGAACTTGGTGATCAGGGCGCCCGCCAGCGGCGAGGAGACGATCATCATCGCGGTCAGCGGCAGCAGGCGCAGACCGGCGTCGATCGGGCCGAGCCCCTTCACGCCCTGGAGGTAGAACGTCACGAAGAACAGGCCGCCCATGAAGGCGAAGGCCATCAGGACCATCAGCACCACGCCGGCCGAGAGCGGCACGGAACGGAACATGCCGAGCGGGACGAGCGGCTCCTTGACCTTGGTCTCCCAGAAGGCGAAGACCAGGAAGAGCAGCAGCGCGCCGATCAGACAGCCCCACGTCTTGCCGTCGGTCCAGCCCCAGTCCGCGCCCGCCTGGATGATGCCCCAGATGAGCGAGCCCATGGCGCCGGAGAGCAGCAGGATGCCGAGGACGTCGAAGGAGCGCGGCGCGTTCTCGGCGCGGTGGTCCGTGAGGATCACCAGACCGAGCACGAGCGCGATCACACCGACCGGCACGTTGATGAAGAAGACGGACTGCCAGCTGACGTGCTCGACGAGGAAGCCGCCGAGGATCGGGCCGCCGGCCGTCGAGGCGCCGATGACCATGCCCCAGATGCCGATGGCCATGTTCAGCTTCTCGGCGGGGAAGGTGGCGCGCAGCAGGCCGAGCGCCGCCGGCATGAGCAGGGCGCCGAAGACGCCCTGGAGGACACGGAAGGTGATCACGGCCCCGATCGAGTCGGAGAGGCCGATCGCACCGGAGGCGGCGGCGAAGCCCGCGATGCCGATGAGGAAGGTCTGGCGGTGGCCGAAGCGGTCACCGAGCTTGCCGGCGGTGATCAGGGCGACGGCGAGCGCGAGCAGGTAGCCGTTGGTGATCCACTGGAGCTGGCCCAGTGTGGCGCCCAGGTCGGCCTGGATGGCGGGGTTGGCGATGGCGACGATCGTGCCGTCGAGCGCCACCATCATCACGCCCACGGCGACGGCGAACAGGGTCAGCCACGGGTGACCGCGCAGTCCCTTCGTCGGGGCCGGTACGGGTTCCCGGACGCCCCCATGACCCTGCGGGGCCTTTTCCACGGTGGTCTGACTAGTCATGGGAACGAGGCTAATGACAGTCACTGACAATTGACAAAGCGATTCACACGCCGGTAACTGTCACGTAGCTCACAGGTACCCTGCACTCGGACGAACCATCCGAAAACACGCCAGAGAAGAGGATTCGCGTTGACCGTGCCTGCCCCCGGCCTCCGTGAGCGGAAGAAGCAGCGCACGCACGACGCGCTGATCCGGGTCGCCCTGGAGCTCTTCACGGCCCAGGGGTACGAGCGGACCACCGTCGACGAGATCGTCGATGCCGTCGAGGTCTCCCAGCGGACCTTCTTCCGCTACTTCGCCTCCAAGGAGGAGGTCGCCTTCGCCGTCCAGCACATGGTGGAGGAGCTGTTCGTGACCGCCCTCGCCCAGCGGCCGCCCGGCGAGGGCCCCTTCGACGCCCTGCGCCACGCCGTCCTGAGCGCCTGGGACCACGCGGGCGAGGCGATCGCCGAGGTCGTCCCGATCGAGCAGTACCTGCGGACCTTCCAGATGATCGAGTCGACGCCCGCGCTCCTCGCCGTCCATCTGCGCCGTTCGGCGGAG
Source organism: Streptomyces sp. NPDC056169 (assembly GCF_042268445.1). Taxonomy (NCBI): domain Bacteria; kingdom Bacillati; phylum Actinomycetota; class Actinomycetes; order Kitasatosporales; family Streptomycetaceae; genus Streptomyces; species Streptomyces sp. NPDC056169. Next base: position 303,585 of record NZ_JBHJUO010000011.1, read on the forward strand.
ACGGAGGAGACGATCGCCCGGATCATCGCCGAACGGGAGGGCCTCGACGTGGACGAGGACCCGCGCCCCCGGATCGCGGTGGCGGCGTTCAGCGGCGTCATGCGGGTGACCGGTCAGATGTGGGTCCGGGGCACGGACCAGAGCCTGGAAGCCATCCGCGCCCTCACCGAGCGGTACCTCGACCACCTCGGCCCGGCGCTCGCCCCGCACTGGCGACCGCGGCCGGCCGGCGACGCCCCGTAGCGGCCCCGGTCCGACGCGCCACGCGGTTCGGCGACGCACCGTAGCGCCCCCGGTCCGGCGCGTCACACGGTTCGGCGACACCGCGTAGGCGGTCCGTACCGCTCCGAAGTGCACGGCGACAGGCTTTGGGCCGTTCGTGTCGGCCCCCGTAGGGTGGCGGCCCGTGACCTCCGCCGACGCCTCGCCCGCCCTCGCCGTGACGCGCACGCTCCTCGCGCTCGCCGTCGTGTTCGTGCTGCTCGCGACCACCGGGTGGACCACGATCCGGCACCGCCCCGAGCCCGGGCCGTCCCGCGCGACCGCGCTCGCCGCGTGGGCGCGCGACCGGGTCGGCCACCGCCCGCTGCCCGACCCGGCCACCACCCCGGCCCGTTCGGTCGCCGCGTTCTTCGCCCGGCTCGGGCCGGCCGGCGGTCTCCGGCTCGCCGAGCGGCACCCGCTCGTCGTCGGCAATCTCAACGGCGCCCCCGTCGCCCTCCGCTACCGCGCCAACCGGCACACGCTCGGTCTCGCCCTCGCCGCCGAGCGGGGCCGGGTCGACGACTCCCGGCTGTCCGCCGAGGGCCGCCACGAGGCGCGGCGCCGGTACGACCGCTTCGCCTCCCTGATGCGGCCCGGCCGCCAGGTCCTCGCCTTCGACCCGACGGGCAAGGGCCGCGCGGCCGAGGTGCTCGGCGACCTGGAGCGGGCCCGGCGGGTCTCGGTAATCGTGCCCGGCGTCGACACGACCCTGCTCACCTTCCAGAAGACCCACGGCCGGTACGCGGCTCCCGCCGGCATGGCCGAGGCACTGTTCGCCGCCGAGCGGCGGGCCTCCCCCGACGCGCGGGTCGCCGTCATCGCCTGGGCCGACTACACCGCGCCGGCCGGGGTCGGCGTCGACGCGATGACCGGCCGGCTCGCCGCGAACGGAGCCGTACGCCTCGTGGAGCTGACCTCGGCGCTGCCCGGGACCGCCCGGGTGGCGCTCTTCTGCCACAGCTACGGCTCCGTCCTGTGCGGGCTCGCCGCGCCCCGGCTGCCCGCCCGGGTGACGGATCTCGCCGTGGCCGGGAGCCCGGGCATGCGGGTCGAGCGCGCGGCGGACCTCTCCACCCGGGCCCGGGTGTGGGCCATGCGGGACGCGGACGACTGGATCGCGGACGTACCGCACGTCGAGGTGGGCGGGGTGGGGCACGGCGCCGACCCGGTGGAACCGGAATTCGGCGCGCGGCTGCTCTCCGCGGGCGGAGCGATCGGCCACGGCGGCTATTTCGAGCCGGGTACGGAGAGCCTCGGCAACTTCGCGGCCATAGGGGTCGGGGAGTACCGGGAGCTGATCTGCGCACGTGCCGACAGCGCTTGCCACCACGGAATATCCGGGGCGGAAGGGTCCTGACGCGCGTAGATCACAGAATTTCCCGACCTTTCACAGGGGCGACGCACGGGCACGCGCCGCTTACGATGAGGCGTATGGGTGATGTGCTGGCCGGAATTCATGCCACCTGGGAGTTCGAGAGCGATGCCCTCGTCATCCGCTTCGAACGGGGGAACCGCAACACGCCGAAGCTCTTCAGCGCGCTGCGCGAACGACGAGTACCGCACGAGGCGTTGGCGTCGGTGACGCTCACGCCCGGCAAGCGGGGCACCGTCGTGCTGCACGCCGTGCCCAGGCCCGGCGCGGATCCGCTGATGGAGGCGGCCGCGGGCCAGCTCAAGGAGGCCTGCGATCCGTACCGCCTGGTGCTGCCGGCGGACCGGGAGACGCTCGCCGAGTACTACCGGGACGAGCTGCGGGCGCTGCTTCCGCGGGACGCGGTGCATCCCGGGGATCCCGGGGATCCTGGGGACGCCGGTGACGGCGGTGACGGTGGTGACGGCGGTGGCGGCGACGTCGAGCGGGACGCCGTGGTCGTGACGCCCACCGACGGCTTCCTGGTGGCCGCGCCCACGGGGCCGCAGTCCTTCAAGACGTACGACGGGCGGGCGAGCTTCGACGGGACGTCGGAGATCGCGTTCCGCTGGTCCTGGACGGGCGCGTCCTCGGAGAAGTGGAAGGCCGGCGACCAGACCTTCTCGGTACGGGAGCTCAGCGGCGTCGAGTGGCGCTCGCCGGAGATCCTCGACGGGTACCTGCGCCTGGTGCCCCGGGACGGCGCGCCCCGGCCCGCGCAGCCCGACCGGGACCCGGCCTCGGTCGTCTTCGGTCTCGGTCTCGGGCCGGTGCACGAGTCCCTCCCCTTCGCGGCCGCGGTCCTCGCGGCGATCCGGGGCAAGGACCGCGCGCCCGTCGCCGTACCGGCCGGCGCGGCGCGCCGCGACCCCGGGGTGGTCGCGGAAAGGATCCGGCACCTGGGCGACCTGCACCGGGCGGGGCTCGTGACGGACGAGGAGTTCTCGGCGAAGAAGGCGGAACTCCTCGCGGAGCTCTGAGCCGAGGGAGTCGTCACGGCCGAGGGAGTCGTCAGGGCCGCGCGAGCCCTTCGAGCGACGGGAGTCGTCCGAGGCGAGGGAGTCGTCCGAGCCCCGACGTCATACCCCGGTATCGGGTCGCGGCCCCCTCCCCGGTATGACGCCCGCCGCCACACGTGCTGCCTACCCTGGGCGGGTCATGGCTACCGAACAGCGGCACGAGCCGCCCATCCGCCGCTTCAGCGCCCGGTCACGCGAGTTGTTCCAGGGCCTCGGGGTCGCGCTCTCCACCCCGACCACCCCCGGCGCTCCCCTGCTCGGCGAGGCCTCCTCGCGGTGGGTGCGGCTGCTGCCGTACGTCGTCGCCGTGGCCTTCGTGTCCTCGCTGCTGCCCTCCACGGTCACCGTTCTCGTCAACGACTACGGCGTCAACGGCGCCCTGGCCGGGGCCCTCGCCACCGCCCAGACCGCGCCGCTGCTGCTCGCCGTCTCGCGGCCCCTCCAGGCCTGGTGGGTGATCTTCACCGCCGACGTGCTCGGCGCGCTCCCCCTCATCTCCTCCGACGGCCCCCACGCGGACCTGTGGCCCTGGACCGCGCCGGTCGTCGTCGGCTACTGCGCGCTGATGGTCGCGCTCGGCCTGCGCGAGTCCCGCCGGGCCCTGTTCGGCGTCTGGCTGGCGACCGGTGCGGCCGGGTACGTCCTGGAGGTCTTCCGCCCCGACGGCGACACCAGCCTCCACACGCTGCTGCTCGTCCTGAGCGGCGTGCTGCTGCTCCTCACCTCGGCCGTCCGCGCCCGGGGCGACGCGCAGCGGCGGCTCGTCGAGCAGGAGACCATCAGCGAGGCCGAACGGTCCCGCCGCACGCTCCTGGAGGAGCGGGCGCGGATCGCGCGCGAGCTGCACGACGTCGTCGCCCACCACATGTCCGTGATCACCGTGCAGGCGGACTCGGCGCCGTACCGCATCCCCGACCTCCCGGACGCGGCCCGCGAGGAGTTCACCTCCATCGCGACGAGCGCGCGCGAGTCGCTGGCCGAGATGCGGCGGCTGCTCACCGTGCTGCGCAGCGACGGCAGCGAGGGCGAGCGGGCCCCGCAGCCGGGTCTCGACCGGGTCCAGCAGCTGGTGGAGGCGACGGTACGGGCCGGGGTGCCGGCCGAACTGTCGCTCGCCGCCGACCTCGGGGACGTACCGCAGGCGGTGGACCTGTCCGCGTACCGGATCGTGCAGGAGGCCCTCGCCAACGTCGTCCGGCACGCGCCGGGCGCGGCGACCCGGGTGTCGGTCCGGCCGTCGGACGACGGGTGGCTGACGGTCCTCGTCGTCAACGGGCCGGGCGCGGAGGCGGGTTCCGGGGTGGAGCGCGGTGCCGCCGGCACCGGGCACGGCCTCGTCGGCATGCGGGAGCGCGTACGGTTGACGGGCGGCTCGCTGGACACCGGGCCGCTGCCGGACGGCGGCTTCCGGGTGGCCGCACGGCTCCCGCTGACGGCGGACCCGGCGCCCGCGTGACCGGCCAGGCGACGGCCCCGACCCCCAAGGACCCCGAGTGACCATCCGCGTGATCATCGTCGACGACCAGGCCATGGTGCGGGCCGGTTTCGCCGCGCTGCTCGCCGCGCAGCCCGACATCGACGTGGTGGGCGAGGCGCCGGACGGGCGGCAGGGCGTGGACGTGGCCCGTTCGACGCATCCGGACGTCGTATTGATGGACGTGCGGATGCCGGAGCTGGACGGGCTCGCGGCGGCCCGGGAGATCCTCCACCCGCCGACCGGCGTCACGCACCGGCCGAAGGTGCTCATGCTGACCACCTTCGACGTGGACGACTACGTGTACGAGGCGCTGCGCGCGGGCGCGTCCGGCTTCCTCCTGAAGGACGCGCCGCCCGCCGACCTCATCGCGGCGGTACGGATCGTGGCGGCGGGCGAGGCGCTGCTCGCGCCGTCCGTGACCCGCCGGCTCATCGCCGACTTCGCCGCCTCCCGGCCCGCCCCGCGCCGGGACTCCACGGCGCTGCGCCTGAACGGTCTCACCCCGCGCGAGACGGAGGTCCTGGAGCTGATCGCCCGGGGGCTGTCCAACCAGGAGATCGCGGAGCATCTGGTCCTCGCGGAGCAGACGGTGAAGACCCACATCGGGCGGGTCCTCGCCAAGCTGGACCTGCGCGACCGGGCGCAGGCCGTGGTCTTCGCGTACGAGTCGGGCCTGGTGACCCCCGGCACGACCTGAGCCGCCCCGCAGAGGCTCCTCCCGGGGCTCCGCGTCCGCGACCCGGGGGAAAACCCCACCCCCGCCGGGGGGTTGGCTGCTCATCCACCCCCTACCCCGGTATCAACCCGCGGTTGGCCCCCCGGTGTGACGTGCCGTCACCCGTCGTCTTCCTACCTTCCTCTCGCCGACGAAAGAGCGAGAACCGGAGAGGGAGGGCGACCCCATGCGCCGCTTTGCGAGGACCCTGACCACCGTGGCCCTGGTGGCCACCGTGATCGCCGGGACGGCCGGCTGGGCGTCCGGGAACGCCCAGGAGCCCGTCACCGGCGCCCCGGTCGGGACGGGGGCGTGGCGGGATGCGGGGCTGCCTGACCCCGAGGGGATGAGCCCGGCCGGGACCGCGCGGTTCTTCGCGGGACTCGCTCCCGTACGACAGCACGAGCTGGCCCGGACGCACCCGACGGTCGTCGGGAACCTCGACGGCGCCCCCCTGGCCCTGCGGTACGAGGCCAACGACCGTGCCGCGCAAGGCCGGTTCGCCGGGGCGCGGGTCCTCGCCCACGATCCGCGCGGCCGGGGGCAGCTCGCCCTCGTGTACGGGGACCTGGCGCGGGCCGAGCACGTCGCCGTGATCGTGCCCGGCTCCGACGTCGACACCGACCACGTCACGCCGCTCGCCGACATGGCGCGGGCCCTGCACCGGGCGACCGGCGGCCGTACGGCGGTCGTCGCCTGGGCCGGGTACACCACCCCCGTCGGCGTCGGCCTGGACGCGGCCACCGGCCGGCTCGCCGAGGCCGGGGCGGACCGTCTCACCCGCTTCGTGGACGGTCTCGCGGCCGTCAGGCCCGCCGGGGCCGCCGAGCCGTCCGTGTTCTGCCACAGCTACGGCTCCGTCGTCTGCGGCCTCGCCGCACACGAGCTGAAGGCGAAGGACCTCGTGGTCTTCGGCTCCCCCGGGATGCGCGCCGCGAACGTCGCCGAGCTCGGCACCTCCGCCCGCGTCTGGGCGGCGAAGGATCCGACCGACTGGATCGACCGGATCCCGAACGTCGAGGTCGGTGGGCTCGGCCACGGCGCCGACCCCACCGACCCGGACTTCGGGGCCCGCCGGGTCCCGGCCGAGGACGCCACCGGCCACGGCGGCTACTTCGCGCCCGGCACCAGCTCCCTGCGCACGTTCGCCGCGATCGCCGAGGGAGACGTCCGATGAGCACGCTGACGACGATGGCCCGGAAGACGGCATCGACGATCGAGTCCGGCACCCCCGCCCACCGCGACCGGGCGATCGACGGGCTCCGCGCCCTCGCCCTGCTCGCCGTGCCGACCGGGCACTGGCTGCTCGGCGGCTTCACCCTCTCCTCCGACGGGGCCCTCCACAACGCCAGCCCGCTGGGCACCTTCGCCGGGCTCGCCCCGGTCAGCTGGGTCCTCCAGATGCTGGGGATCTTCTTCCTCGTCGGCGGCTACGCCTCCGTCCTCTCCTACCGGCGCCGCAAGGGCTCGACGGGCGAGTGGCTGAAGGGCCGGCTGGCCCGGCTCGGCCGCCCGGTGCTCGGGGTCACCGCCGTGTGGGCGGCGCTGCTCCCGCTGCTCCACTTCGGCCTCGGCGTGCCCGTGGACACCCTGCGGACGGCGTCCACGCTGGTGATCCAGCCGCTCTGGTTCGTCGGGGTCTACACGGTGGTCACCGCGCTCACCCCGTACTGCGTCCGGGTCGCCCGCCGCCTCGGCGTCTGGGCCGCGGCGCCGCTGCTCGCCTCGGTCGCCGTCGTCGACTTCCTGCGGTACGGGCCGTACGCCGACGCCGTACCGTCCTGGCTGAGCCTCCTGAACATCGTGCCCGGCTGGCTCTTCGCCTATCAGCTCGGCGTCTCGTGGGGCGAGGGCCGGGTCACCCGGCGCCACGCCTGGGCGCTGCTCGCCGGCGGCGCCGCGCTCTTCGCCGCCCTGCTCGTCTGGTTCGGCTACCCGGCGTCGATGGTCGGCGTCCCCGGTGAGGCCCGCACCAACTCGCACCCGCCGTCGCTGCTCGTCCTCGCCCTCGGCGCCGCGCAGAGCGGTGCGGCGATCCTGCTCCGCGACCGGCTCGGCAGGCTCCTGAAGCGGCCCGCGCTGTGGGCGCCGGTCGTGGTGGTCAACCTGTCCGCGATGACGATCCTGTGCTGGCACCAGACGGCGATGCTCGCGGCGGCGATCCCCGGCTCGTACCTCGGGGAGATCCCCGGCCTGGTCGGCGCGCCGGACTCGGTCGGCTGGATCCTGGCCCGGCTGGCCTGGATGCCGGTCTTCGCCGGACTGCTCCTCCTCATCGGGCGGTTCGCGCGGGGCTTCGAGTCCCCGTGGACGAAGACCGGTCCGGCCCGCCGCACGGTGGCGGGGCTCCTCGCGGCGGGCTTCGCGGTCTTCGCCCTGGGGCTGGCGTGAGCGTGGTCGCCGCCTCGCGGGACGGCGGTGTCGGATCTCGCGGGACGGGGTTGTCGGACCTCCCGGGACGGGGGCCTCAGCCCTCGCCTGACCGCGGTGTCAGACCTCGCGCGACAGGGACGTGAACCGCATGTCGGGGTACCGGTCGCCCGCCACCAGGCCGGCGATCGGCTCCAGTTCGGCCAGTTCGGCCGCGGTGAGGGAGATCCGGGTGGCGGCCGCGTTCTCCTCCAGGCGGGAGCGCTTGCGGGTGCCGGGGATGGGGACGACCGTCAGGCCGTGCACGGCGGACCGCTGCTGCACCCAGGCGAGGGCGATCTGCGCCGGCGTGGCGCCGTGCGCGGCGGCGATCTTCCGGACCGGGTCGAGCAGGGCGGCGTTCCGCTCCGCGTTCTCGCCGGTGAACCGGGGCTGGTGCCGGCGGAAGTCGTCGTCCGTCAGGTCCTTGCCGGCGTCCGCGAACGCCCCGGTCAGGAAGCCCCGGCCGAGCGGCGAGTACGGCACGAGGGTCACCCCGAGCTCGGCGGCGACGCCGACGGCGCTGCGCTCCACGTCCCGGGAGAAGAGCGACCACTCCGACTGGAGGGCGGCGATCGGGTGCACCGCGTGGGCCTCGCGCAGTTCGGGCCCGGTCACCTCGCTCAGCCCCAGGAAGCGGACCTTGCCCTCCTGGACGAGCTCGGCCATCGCGCCGACGGACTCGGCGAACGGGATGTCGGGGTCGCGGCGGTGCATGTAATAGAGGTCGATCGTGTCGACGCCGAGCCGGCGCAGGCTGTCCTCCGCGGCCCGCTTGACGTACGCGGGGTCGTTGCGGATGCCCCGGTACGCCGGGTCGTCGGCGCGCCGCTCGATGGCGAACTTGGTGGCGAGGGTGATCTCGTCGCGGTGGGCGGCGACGAAGGGCGCGAGGAACTCCTCGTTGGCGCCGCTCCCGTAGACGTCGGCCGTGTCGATCAGGGTGACGCCGGCCTCCAGGGCCGCGTCGAGGGTGTCGCGGGCCGCGGTCTCGTCGGTGTCTCCGTAGAACTCGCTGATGCCCATGGCTCCGAAGCCCTGGACGCCGATCTCCGGGCCGTCCTGGCCGCCGAGACGTACGGTGTCGATCCTGGTCATGTGGGGGTGCCTCCGCTTGCGGTTCCGTAGTGGCCGATCTTGACGTCGAGCACGGCGAGCGTGTCCTGGAGCTCGGTGATCCGGGCGAGGACGTCCCGCCGGGTGGTCTCCAGGAGCTCCCGTCGTTCGTCCCTGGTGTGATCGCCCTCGCGGACGAGTTCGGCGTACCGGACCATGTCGGCGACGGGCATGCCGGTCAGCCGCAGCTTGCCGACGAAGGCCAGCCAGCCGAGGTCGCGCTCGCCGAAGCGGCGCTGCCCGGTGTGCGAGCGGTCGACGTGCGGCATCAGGCCGATCCGCTCGTACCAGCGCAGGGTGTGCGCCGAGAGGCCGGTCAGGGCGGCGACCTCGCTGATGGTGTAGTGCGCCCGGGTCCCGCTCGTGCCGGTGGCCGTGCTCGCCGCCGCACTCGTCGCTGTACTCGCCGCCGCACTCGTCGCTGTACTCATCGCCGTCATCGCCGCCGTCGTCGTCGCCGTGCTCGTGCTCGCGATCGCGCTCATGCCCCCACGCTAAAACGTTGGAGTGCACTCGAAGCAAGTAGGCTCGGCCCCATGCAGAGCAGCAGCGTGCCGAGCCTGGCGTCGATCGAGAACTGGCCCGTCCCCACCGCGGCCGCCGCCGTCGTCCGTGCGGACGGCACCCTGGCCGGGACCCACGGCCCCACCGGGCGGCGTTTCCCGCTCGCCTCGGTCACCAAGCCGCTCGCGGCGTACGCCGTCCTCGTCGCGTACGAGGAGGGGGCGATCGACCTCGACGAGCCCGCCGGGCCCGAGGGCGCGACCGTCCGCCACCTGCTGGCCCACACCTCGGGGCTCGCCTTCGACGAGAACCGGGTCATGGCGGCCCCCGGCACCCGCCGGATCTACTCCAACACCGGCTTCGAGGCGCTCGGCGACCACGTCGCCAAGGCGACCGACATCCCCTTCGCCGAGTATCTGCACCAGGCGGTCCTGGAGCCGCTCGGCATGGTCTCGACGACGCTGGAGGGCTCGCCCGCCAAGGACGGCGTGTCGACCGTCGACGACCTGGTGCGGTTCGCCGCCGAGGTGCAGGCGCCCCGGCTGCTCGACGCCCGGACCGTCCTCGACGCGATGACCGTCACGTACCCCGGTCTGACCGGCATCCTGCCCGGTTACGGGCACCAGCGGCCGAACGACTGGGGGCTCGGCTTCGAGATCCGCGACGGCAAGTCCCCGCACTGGACGGGCGCCACCTCCTCGCCGCGCACCTTCGGGCACTTCGGGCAGTCCGGGACGTTCCTGTGGATCGATCCGGACGCGCGGGCCGCGTGCGTGGCCCTCACCGACCGGCCCTTCGGGCCGTGGGCGGTCGAGGCCTGGCCGCCGTTCACGGACGCGGTCCTCGCGGAGCTGCGCGCGGCCTGAGCACGGCCTGAGCACGGCCAGGCGCGTCCTGACCGGGCGCTATTCCCCGGACGCCCCCGACGCCCCGGCCGCCCCCAGCGTCTCCGCGCAGGTGGCCGGCGCCAGGAAGCCGTCGAGGCCGGCGACGGCCACCTCCGTCCGGCCTTCCGGATCGTCCGCGTAGCCGGCCGTGCACACCAGCTGGCGGACGGCCGCCGGCGGCAGGTCCGTGACCTTGAACGGGGCCCGCAGCCGCAGCAGTCGGCCGGCCTGCGAGCCGGCGGGCCTCTCCACCTGGACCTGCGGAGCGCCGACGCCGCGCGGCAGGGCGGTGGTCAGGCCCGCGGCGGCCTCGGCCCCGCTCGGCCCGGCGAGGAGCGCGGAGAGCACCTTGGTGCCGGGCATGTGCGCGCCCGGGATCTTCTGGTCGGCGCCCGTGCCGGATCCGTCGGCGTGGCCCCGGGCGTTCCCCGAGAGGTCGGCCTCGCCGGTGGAGTCAGGGCTCCCGAACCCGACGTCACGGGCCACCGGCATGGAGCGGCCGTCCGGGCCGACGAAGTACAGCACCATCCGGGACCCGGGATTCGGCGCGACGAGGACGGTCGCGGCGGCGCCCGCCTCGACGACGTCGGTCCCCTGGATGCCGCAGCCGGCCAGCGGCAGGAGCCCGGCCAGGGCCGCGAGGGCCGCGAGACCCGGCCGGCGGCGGGTCACCGGGGCATCCTCACGGTGAAGACGGCGCCGCCGCCGGGATGGTTGGCGGCCTCCACGGTGCCTCCGTGCAGTCGGACGTTCTCCAGGGTGATCGCGAGGCCGAGGCCACTGCCCGCCGAGCGCGTCCGGGCCGGGTCCGCCTTGTAGAAGCGGTCGAAGACGTGCGGCAAGACGTCCGGGTGGATGCCAGGACCCCGGTCGGCGACCTCCGTCACGAAGTGGTCCCCCTCCTCGTACACCCGGACGGTCACGGGCGCGCCGCCGTGCCGCAGGGCGTTGCCGACGAGGTTGGCGACGACGACGTCGAAGCGGCGCGGGTCGAGGCGGGCCCTGATGCCCGGGGCGAGGTCCGGGACGACGGACGCGGGGTCGGTCCAGTGCCGGTTCCGGAGGGTCATGCGGACGCAGTCGGCGGCGTCGACCTCGTCGGTGTGGAGCTCGGCGGCGCGCGCGTCGAAGCGGGAGATCTCCATCAGGTCCTCCACGAGGACGGCGAGCCGGCCGGTCTCGGCGCTGATCAGCCGGACGGCGCGGGCGGTGTCGCTGTCCAGGGTCCCGGAGTCGGCGTCCTCGTCGAGGACCTCGGTGACGGCGAGCATGCCGGCGAGCGGGGTGCGCAGCTCGTGCGAGACGTCGGAGGCGAAGCGGCGGGCGCGGGTCTCGGCACGGCGGAGTTCGGCGACGGACCGTTCGAGCTCGGCGGCGGACTCGTTGAACGTGCGGGCGAGGTCGGAGAGTTCGTCGCTGCCCTTGGCCTGGATCCGGGTGTCGAGCCGGCCGCGGCCCATGTTGTGGGCGGCGAGCCGCAGCTCGCGTACGGGGCGGAGGACGCCGCGCGCGGCGAGGAGGGCGGGGATCAGGGCGACGGCGAGGGCGGGGAGGGCTCCGTCGCGGGCGGCGGTGACCATGGCCTCGATGTTGGCCTCCTCCTCGTCGAGCTCCATGACGGCGTAGAAGACGAGGCCGGTGGGCTGCGTGGCGTCGTCGTTCGGGGAGAGGGCGTAGAAGACGGTGGGGACGGCCATCGTCAGGTACGGGATGCCGTTCTTGACGACGCGCTGGAAGCTGCCGTGCGGGGCGGCGGACGCGTTGGCCCGGGCCCGCAGCTCGGGGGTGATGACGGAGGAGGTGGGGCGGTCGGCGGAGGAGACGCGGAGAGCGCCGTACTCGGCGTAGACGCGCCAGGGGCGGGGCTTCCCTTGGCGGGCGATCAGGAGGACCTGGCTCTTCACGGTGTCGGCCTCGACGGGCAGGGAGGTGCCGAGGCCCTGGACCTGCTCGCGGAAGGCGGACATGGCGGTGTCCTGGACCTGCTCCAGGATGGCGTTGCGGGCGGCCCGGTAGGTGAGGGCGGCGGTGGTGCCGCAGCCGACGGCGGCGACGAGCAGGAACGCGAGGACGAGCCGGGTGCGCAGGCCGAAGGGGCGCGTGCGGGGGCCGCGGGCCCTCCGGCGGCGGGGGGCCGGTTCGGGTCCGGAGCCGGCGTCCGGTTCGCGCCCGGCCTCCGGATCCGGACCCACGCGGGTCTTCACGCGGGTCTTCACGCCGGTCTCCACGCCGGTCTCCACACGGGTCTTCACGCCGCCGGTCTTCACGCGGGTCTTCACAGGGGTCCGAAGCGGTAGCCGAAGCCGCGCAGCGTCTGGATGTAGCGGGGTTCGCCGGGGGTGTCCTCGATCTTGTTGCGCAGCCGGCGGACGCAGGCGTCGACCAGCCGGGCGTCGCCGTGGTAGCTGTGCTCCCAGACGTGTTCGAGGAGCTGCTGTCTGCTGAAGACCTGCTCGGGGGCGGCCGTGAGGTGGAGCAGCAGCTTCAGCTCGGAGGGGGCGAGGGCGAGCCGCTCCCCCGCCTTGGCGACGGTGAGTCCGGCCCGGTCGACGGCGAGCTCGCCGTGGAACTCGACGGCCGGGCGGCCCGCGCCGGGCTCCTCGATCCGCCGCAGAACGGCCCGTATCCGCGCCTCGATGACCTCGGTACGGGCGGGCTTGACGATGTAGTCGTCGGCGCCGGCCTCCAGGCCGATGACGACGTCGAAGTCGTCGCCGCGGGCGGTGAGCATGATGATCGGCAGCTGGCTGCTCTCCCGGACCCGGTGGCAGACCTGGACGCCGTTTAGGCCGGGCAGCATCAGGTCGAGGAGGAGCAGGTCCGGCCGGAACTCCCCGAGGGCGGCGAGCCCGGCCTCCCCGGTGGCCGCGGTCAGCACCTCGTGCCCGCGGCGGCGCAGCCCGAGTTCGACGCCCTCGCGGACGGAGGGGTCGTCTTCTATGAGGAGCACGCGGGGCATCTGTGGAGTATCCCAGGGTCGTTCGGGGCCTCCCCGGAGAGGGGGTGCCGGGTGGGTCAGGCCCGCCGCGCGAGGCCGCGGAGGCGGGTGGTGCCGGTGGTGAGGAGGGCCTGCACCTCGACGAGGCGGAGGGGGCGGGCGAGCAGGGCGAAGACGGCGAGGACGGTCAGGCCTCCGGCGAGCCCGGCGACGACGGCACCGGCCGCCGCGCCCGTCAGGTCGGCGACGAGCAGGGCGTACCCGGCGGCGGGGACGGCGGCGACGAGGAGCCGCGCGAGCGCGGAGCCCGCGCCGCCGCTCTCCCCGGAGGTGCCCGCGCCGGAGGCCCCCCGCAGCCGGCGCCCGAGGACGTACGCGGTGAGACCCCAGCCCGCCCACAGGGCGATCGAGTAGCCGGCGGCCATGCCCGCGACGGCCCAGCGGGTCGGGAGGTAGTGGTACGCGGCCAGGGAGAGCCCGGCGTTGAGGCCGGCGATCACCAGGTTGAGGAGGAACGGCGTGCGGGTGTCGCGCAGGGCGTAGAAGGCGCGGGTGCACACGTACTGGCCGGAGAGGGCGACGAGGCCGGGCGCGAAGGCGATGAGGATCCAGGACATCGCGCGGATGTCGTCGCCGTCGGTCGCCCCGTACTGGAAGACCACCGTCATCAGCGGGACGGCGAGGGCGAGGAGCGCGCAGGCCGCCGGGACGACCGCAGCCGCGCTGGTCCGCTGCGCGTAGTCGACGTCCCGGCGGACGCCCGCGAGGTCGCCGTCGGCGGCGGCGCCGCTCATCCGGGGCAGCAGCGCGGTGACGAGGGAGACGGTGATGATGCCGTGCGGGACGCTCCACAGCAGATAGGCGTTGTTGTACGCGGCGAGGCCGCCGCCGCCCGAGGTGTCGGAGCCCGAGGAGGTGGCGAGCCAGGTGGTCACCCAGTACGCGCCCTGGTTGGTGAGGACGAGCAGCACGAGCCAGCCCGCCGCGCGCAGCGGCGTGGCGAGGCCGCTGCCGCGGAAGTCGAAGCGGGGGCGCCAGCGGAAGCCGGCGGCGCGCAGCGAGGGCAGGAGGGCGAGGGCCTGGGCGGCGATGCCGGCGGTGGTGCCCCAGCCGAGGAGGGCGGTCTCGCCGGAGGTGAGCTCGCCGCCGTCGCTCACGACGAGGAAGAGGCCGAAGACGGCGACGACGACCACGTTGTTGAGGACGGGGGTCCACATCATGGCGCCGAACCGGCCCCGGGCGTTGAGGACCTGGCCGAGGAGGGTGAAGAGGCCGAGGAAGAGGATCTGCGGCAGGCAGGCCCGGGCGAAGGCGACCGTCATCTCGCGCTGCGCGCCGGTGTAGTCGGTGTACGTGTCGACGATCAGCGGCGCGGCGAACACGGCGGCGGCCGTGAGGACGGTGAGGGCGAGCGCGCAGAGGGTGAGGAGCCGGTCGGTGTAGGCGACGCCGCCGTCCTCGTGTTCCTTCGCCGCCTTGACCAGCTCGGGGACGAAGACGGCGTTGAGGGCGCCGCCGAGGAGCAGCATGTAGACGATGGTGGGGACGGAGTTGCCCACCGCGTAGCCGTCGGCGACGGCGGCCGCGCCGAGCGCGGCGGCGACGACGGAGGCCCGGACGAAGCCGGTGGCGCGGGAGACCAGCGACCCCGCGGCCATGAGGGCGCCGGAGCGGAGCGCGGAGGGGGCCTTGGCCCTCCGGCGCGTGGCGGTGAGCGTGGCTGCCGGGCTCGTCACCGGCGGGCCAGATATGCCTGGAAGGCGCGGAACAGCGCCTGGTTGGTCGTGCCCTGCATCGGAATCTCCCACTCCCCCAGCGTCTCGACGACCTGTCCGCCCGTGCCGAGCTTCCAGCGCAGGAGCCCGTGGGCGCGGTCGTCCGGATCGAGGGTGGAGGGTACCCCGCGGAGGTCGTACACCGCGGCGCCGAGGGCGTGGGCGTCGAGCATCATGCGCCACTGGAGGGCGTTGGAGGGGCGGACCTCGCGGCGGTGGTCGGCGGAGGCGCCGGTCTGGTACCAGACGCGGGCGCCGACGGTGACCATGGTGTGGGCCGCGAGTATCTCGCCCTCGTGGCGGGCGAGGTAGAGCCGCATGCGGCCGGGCTGTTCGGCGTTGAGGACGGCGTACTGGCGCTCGTAGTAGGCGAGGGAGCGGCCGAGGCGGAAGCCGTCGCGCTCCTCGGTGATGCGGAGCAGCCGGTAGAACTCGGGCAGGTCGGCGGCGGAGCCGATGGTGATCTCGACGCCGGACTTGCCGGCCTTGCGGACGTTGCGCCGCCACTCCTGGTTGAGGCCGGACCAGAGGTCGTCGGTGGAGCGGCCGGCGAGCGGGACCTGGAAGACGTGCCGGGGCTGGGCGTCGGCGCCGTCCTCGGAGTCGCCGCCGCACTTGCGCCAGCCGCGGGCCCTGAGGCGTTCGGCGACGACGGTGCCGAGCGGGTCGACCTCGTCGGCGAGGACGTCGGCGAGGCGGCGGCCTGGTCCGGTGGCGGCCTTGGCGGTGGCGGCGCTCCAGCGGCGGTAGGCGGGGCCGGGGCCCATGCGGACGGCGAAGACGCCGGAGGCGCGCAGGTGGCCGAGGAGCGGGGACAGCCAGCCGTCCAGGTCGGGGTCGGACCAGTCGGCGACGGGCCCTTCGGGGAGGTAGGCGAAGTACTTGCGGGTGCCGGGGAACTGGCGGAGCAGGACGAGGGCGACGCCGGTGAGATCACCGGACTCGGGCCCCCAGCCGACGAGTTGATGGCGCCAGCCGTCCTTGACCTCCGCCCAGGAGGGGAGTTGCAGGAAGCTGGGGCCGTCCGCGCCGGTGGAGCGGGAGGCGAGGAAGGCCCGGTACGTCTCGGGGGTCACGGGGCCGAGCCTGACCGGGCCCGCGGGGGTGCGGCGGTCGGTGGGTGCGGCCGTCACGAGCAGCGCTGACACAACGGGAGCCTCCTGGTTCCGCCCCTCGGTGGTGGGGCGCACAGCAGGCTCACAGCCGAATTCGACGGGTGCGCGCGGTGATTGTGACCGGACGATGACGGTTGCGCCGCAGCCCTTGTCACACGAGCTCCGGGCGGCCCGCGAGCGGCGTACGCGGCCTACAGTCCGGAACATCCCCCCTTCTTCCTTCCCTTCTCCTCTCGCGGAGGTCTTCCGTGCTGCCGATACGCACATCCCGTTCCGCCCGTTCCGCCCGTTCCGCCCTCGCCGCCGTCGCGCTGGGCGTCTCGCTCACCGCCTGTTCCGCCCAGGCGGCGAGCGGCCCCGGCCCGTCGGGGACGCGGGACCCTGCGTCGGCGGCGTCCCCGGCGAAGGTGACGGTCGTGGATCCGGCGGCCGGCCGGCCGGTCTCGGTGACCGCGGCGGGCGGCACGCTCGCGGTGGTGAAGGTCGCCGACGCGGAGGGCGGGGTCCTCACCGGCCGTACGGGGGCGGGCGGGACGACCTGGACGTCGGACCGCAAGGCGGCGCCGGGCACCTCGTACACGGTGGAGGTGACGTCCCGTACCGCCGACGGCAAGGAGGCGACGACCCGGTCCTCCTTCTCGACGCCGGAAGCGAAGAAGGTCAACAAGCTGACCCTGGCGCCCGGCAAGAACACGACGGTGGGCATCGGGCACCCCCTGTCGATCGTCTTCGACCTGCCGGTGACGCGGAAGGCGGACGTGGAGCGGCAGTTGAAGGTCACCACGTCGAACGCCACCGAGGGCTCCTGGGGCTGGGTGAAGGACTACTCGGGCCGCGACCGGGCGGACTGGCGGCCGCGGGAGTACTGGAAGCCGGGCACGAAGGTCACCCTCGAAGCGGACCTGAACGGCACGGACTCGGGCGGCGGCTGGTTCGTCCGGGACTACCGCACGGGCTTCACCGTCGGCGCCGCGCAGGTCGTCAAGGTCGACCTGGACCGGCAGAAGCTGACCGTGGTGCGGGACGGGCGCGCGGTGCGCACGATCCCGGTGTCCGGCGGCACCCCGGGCGGCGACAAGCGGTCCTGGCGGGGCACGGCGGTCCTGATGGCGAAGGAGGGCACCATCAACATGAACTCGGAGACGGTGGGCCTCGGCGACGCCTACGACAAGATGGTCGACTACTCGATGCGGCTGACCTGGTCGGGCATGTACGCGCACGCGGCGCCGTGGAACGCCGCGTACTTCGGCAAGGCCAACAAGAGCTCCGGCTGCATCGGCATGAGCGACGAGAACGCCGCGTCGTTCTACGGCCAGGTGAACGTCGGCGACCCCTTCGAGATCATCGGCCGCGACACCAAGGGCACGGTCGCGGAGGGCAACGGCTACGGGGCGTGGAACCTGAGCTGGGCGCAGTGGAAGGCGAAGAGCGCGCTCGCCTGAAGGCTCAGCCCAGGGCCTTGCGCCAGTCCGACATCTCCCAGATCAGGACCTCCGCATCGGTCGTGGCGGCGAGTGTGCGGCCCTCGGCGTCGGTGATCCGGGCGGCGTCGCCGGGGCCGAGCTCGTCGCCGGAGCCGAGTGCGTCGCCGTCGAGCACGACCGTGCCGCGTACGACATGGACGTACGCGAAGTCGGCGTCCGGTATGGCGGTGCGCTCGCCCGCCGCCGGTCGCAGGACGTGCAGCCGCGCGTCCGCCGCCGGCAGGTCGTACGCCCCGTCGAGCGCGCGCACCACCTCGTACGAGGGGTCCCCGCCCGGTGTCAGCGGGGCGAGCCACATCTGCACGAAGACCAGGGGCACGTCGGCGTCGTTGCGTTCGACGTGCCGGACGCCCCCGGCGGAGCCGAGCCGCTGGAGGTCGCCGGGGCGGACGACGGTGGTGTGACCGGCCGTGTCGTGGTGGGTGAGCTCGCCCTCGACGATCCAGGTGACGATCTCGGTGTGGCTGTGCGGATGCTCGTCGAAGCCCGCACCCGGCGCGAGCCGCTCCTCGTTGCAGGCGAGGAGCGCGCCGAAGCGGAGGTTGTCGGGGTCGTAGTACGGCCCGAAGGAGAGGGCGTGGCGGGTCTCGATCCCGGCCGCCGGTTCGCCCCCGGGGTACCGCTCCGCCGCCCGCTGGATGCGTGTCACGGTACGTACGGTAGTGCGGGCGGCCCGGGTGAATCCGCCCCGCCCCCGCATGTCGGCGGCCTGATAAGGCAGTCTTGTCCCCGTGCCAGAACCCACGAACGCCGCTCATCCGCACGCCGCGACCCTGAAGCGCCTCGAACAGTCCTCCGGGAGACTCGCCGCCGGCGCCATCGCCCGCATGGACGAGACGCTGCCGTGGTACCGGGCGATGCCGCCCGAGAACCGTTCGTGGATCGGTCTGGTCGCCCAGGCCGGTATCGCCGCGTTCACCGAGTGGTTCCGGCACCCCGAGACGCCGCAGGCGATCTCGACGGACGTCTTCGGCACCGCGCCCCGCGAGCTGACCCGGGCGATCACCCTGCGCCAGACCGTGGAGATGGTCCGCACGACCATCGAGGTCATGGAGTCGGCGATCGAGGAGGTCGCCGCCCCCGGCGACGAGTCCGTGCTCCGCGAGGCGCTGCTCGTCTACGCCCGGGAGATCGCCTTCGCCACCGCCCAGGTGTACGCGCAGGCCGCCGAGGCCCGGGGCGCGTGGGACGCGCGCCTCGAGTCGCTCGTGGTGAACGCGGTGCTCTCCGGCGAGGCCGACGAGGGCGCCGTCTCCCGGGCCGCCGCCCTCGGCTGGAACTCGCCGGACCACGTCTGCGTGATCCTCGGGACCGCCCCCGACGGGGACAGCGAGCTGACCGTGGAGGCGATCCGGCGGGCCGCCCGGCACGCCAAGCTCCAAGTCCTCACCGGCGTCCTCGGCGACCGGCTCGTCGTCATCGCCGGCGGCAGCGACAACCCCCTCGCCGTGGCGAAGTCGCTGATCGGCCCGTACGCGCCGGGTGCGGTCGTGGCCGGTCCCGTCGTCCCCGACCTGCTGGCCGCGACCCGCTCCGCGCAGGCCGCGGCGGCCGGCCTCAAGGCCTGCACCGCCTGGCAGGACGCGCCCCGCCCGGTCCTGGCGGACGATCTCCTCCCGGAGCGCGCCATCGCCTCCGACCCTTCGGCCCGCGACCAGCTGGTGGAGGAGATCTACAGACCGCTGGAGGAGGCGGGCTCGGCGCTCCTGGAGACGCTGAGCGTCTACCTGGAGCAGGCGAGCAGTCTCGAAGGCGCGGCGCGGATGCTGTTCGTGCACCCCAACACCGTGCGCTACCGGCTTCGACGTGTGACCGACGTCACCGGTTGGTCACCCTCCGATGTCCGCTCCGCGTTCACGCTGCGGATCGCGCTCATTCTCGGACGCTTGGCCGACGGAGATACCCAGTCCTAGACTTTTGTCGAAGACCAACAATTCCCCCGACGGTTCTTCGTCCTTGTCCTCACGGGCGCTGGGAGCCGTCCCCAAGAGAGAGTGTGAGGGTGCTCGTACTCGTCGCTCCCGGCCAAGGCGCTCAGACGCCCGGCTTCCTGACTCCCTGGCTCGAACTCCCCGGTGCCGCCGACCGCATCGCGGCGTGGTCCGAGGCCATCGGGCTCGACCTCGTCCACTACGGCACGAAGGCCGACGCGGACGAGATCCGTGACACCGCCGTGGCGCAGCCGCTGCTTGTCGCCGCCGGCCTGCTCTCGGCCGCGGCCCTCGGTGACGTGTCGCCCGGCGCCGTCGCCGGTCACAGTGTCGGCGAGTTCACCGCCGCCGCGTTCGCGGGTGTCCTCGACGACACCGCCGCGCTGCGCCTCGTCCGTACCCGCGGTCTCGCGATGGCCGAGGCCGCCGCGGTCACCGCGACCGGCATGTCGGCGCTGCTCGGCGGCGACCCCGAGGTGACCGTCCCGCACCTGGAGAAGCTCGGCCTGACCGCGGCCAACGTGAACGGCGCCGGCCAGATCGTGGCCGCCGGCACGCTGGAGCAGCTGGCCGCCCTGGACGCGGACAAGCCGGAGGGCGTGCGCCGTGTCGTCGCGCTGAAGGTCGCCGGCGCGTTCCACACGCACCACATGGCGCCCGCCGTCGCGAAGCTGGAGGAGGCGGCCGCCGCGCTGTCCCCGGCGGACCCGACCGTGACGTACGTCTCCAACAAGGACGGGCGGACCGTCGCCACCGGCGCCGAGGTCCTCGCGCGTCTGGTCGGCCAGGTCGCCAACCCGGTCCGCTGGGACCTGTGCATGGAGACCTTCCAGGAGCTCGGCGCGACCGCCCTGATCGAGGTGTGCCCGGGCGGCACCCTCACCGGCATCGCCAAGCGCGCGCTGCCGGGTGTGGCCACCGTCGCCCTCAAGACCCCCGACGACCTCGACGCGGCCCGTACGCTCATCGCCGAGCACGCGGCCGTCTGAGAAGGAGTGTCGAGAAGCATGTCGAAGATCAAGCCCAGCAAGGGCGCCCCGTACGCGCGGATCCTGGGTGTCGGCGGCTACCGCCCGACCCGGGTCGTGCCGAACGAGGTGATCCTCGAGAAGATCGACTCGTCCGACGAGTGGATCCGCTCGCGCTCCGGCATCTCCACCCGTCACTGGGCTTCCCCGGAGGAGACCGTCACCGCCATGTCGGTGGAGGCCTCCGGCAAGGCCATCGCGGACGCCGGGATCACCCCGGAGCAGATCGGTGCCGTGATCGTCTCCACGGTGTCGCACTTCAAGCAGACCCCGGCCGTGGCCACCGAGATCGCCGACAAGATCGGCTCCGGGAACCCCGCCGCGTTCGACATCTCCGCCGGCTGCGCGGGCTTCGGCTACGGCCTGACCCTCGCCAAGGGCATGATCGTCGAGGGCTCTGCGGAGTACGTCCTCGTGATCGGCGTCGAGCGGCTCAGCGACCTGACGGATCTGGAGGACCGCGCGACGGCCTTCCTGTTCGGCGACGGCGCCGGTGCCGTGATCGTCGGCCCCTCGGACGAGCCGCACATCGGCCCGACCGTCTGGGGTTCCGAGGGCGACAAGTCCGAGACGATCAAGCAGACCGTGCCGTGGAACGAGTTCCACGTCGGCGACGTCTCGAAGCTGCCGCTCAACGAGGCCGGCGAGATCAAGTTCCCCGCCATCACGCAGGAGGGCCAGGCGGTCTTCCGCTGGGCCGTCTTCGAGATGGCGAAGGTCGCCCAGCAGGCGCTGGACGCCGCCGGCATCACGGCGGACGACCTGGACGTCTTCATCCCGCACCAGGCGAACATGCGGATCATCGACTCGATGGTGAAGACTCTGAAGCTGCCGGAGCACGTCACGATCGCCCGTGACGTGGAAACCACCGGCAACACCTCGGCCGCCTCGATTCCGCTCGCGATGGAGCGGCTCCTGGCGACCGGGAAGGCGAAGAGCGGCGACACCGCGCTCGTCATCGGCTTCGGGGCGGGTCTCGTCTACGCCGCGACGGTCGTTACCCTCCCCTAGGCACCCGGATCCTTCCGGAAGCCCTTTTTACCGAAGCAATCACAGAAGGAGCGCCACCATGGCCTTCACCCAGGAGCAGGTCGTCGAGGGTCTCGCCGAGATCGTCAACGAGATCGCCGGCATCCCGACCGAGGACGTCCAGCTGGACAAGTCCTTCACCGACGACCTGGACGTCGACTCCCTGTCCATGGTCGAGGTCGTCGTCGCCGCCGAAGAGCGCTTCGAGGTCAAGATCCCGGACGAGGACGTCAAGAACCTCAAGACGGTCGGCGACGCTGCCGACTACATCCTGAAGCACCAGGCCTGATTCGGCCCCTGCTGACTCGGTCCGCCACCCGGCGGTGGCGCCGTATTCCGACCATCACACACATGGAGAACGAATTCCTGTGAGCTCGACCAATCGCACCGTGGTCGTTACCGGTATCGGCGCAACCACACCGCTGGGTGGCGACTCCGCGTCGACCTGGGAAGGTCTTCTCGCTGGTCGCTCCGGCGTCAAGCCCCTTGAGGGCGAGCGCTTCGCGGAGCTGCCCGTGCAGATCGCCGCGACCGCCGCCGTCGACCCCGGTGACGTCCTGCCCCGCCCGCTCGCCCGCAAGCTGGACCGCTCGGCGCAGTTCGCGCTGATCGCGGCCCGTGAGGCCTGGGCCGACGCGGGCTACACCGCCCCCGCCGGCGAGGACGAGAAGATCGTGCCCGAGCGGCTCGGTTCCGTCATCGCCTCCGGCATCGGCGGTGTCACCACGCTGCTCGACCAGTACGACGTGCTGAAGGAGAAGGGCGTTCGCCGCGTCTCCCCGCACACCGTGCCCATGCTCATGCCGAACAGCCCCTCCGCCAACGTGGGTCTGGAGGTGAACGCCCGGGCGGGCGTCCACACCCCGGTCTCCGCGTGCGCGTCGGGCGCCGAGGCGATCGGCTACGCCGTCGAGATGATCCGTACCGGCCGGGCCGACGTGGTCGTGGCCGGCGGTACCGAGGCCGCGATCCACCCGCTGCCGATCGCCGCCTTCGCCAACATGATGGCGATGTCCAAGAACAACGCGGAGCCGACGAAGGCCTCGCGTCCGTACGACACCGGCCGGGACGGCTTCGTCCTCGGCGAGGGTGCGGGCGTCGTGATCCTGGAGTCCGAGGAGCACGCGAAGGCGCGCGGCGCGCGCATCTACTGCGAGGTCCTCGGCCAGGGCCTGTCGGCCGACAGCCACCACATCGCGCAGCCCGAGCCGACCGGCCGGGGCATCGCCGCCGCGATGCAGAACCTGCTCGACTCGACGGACCTCAAGCCGTCCGAGGTCGTCCACCTCAACGCGCACGCCACGTCGACGCCGCAGGGCGACGTCGCCGAGATCAAGGCGCTGCGGAAGGTCCTGGGCGACGACCTCGACCACGTCGCGATCTCCGCGACCAAGTCGATGACCGGTCACCTCCTGGGCGGCGCGGGCGGCATCGAGACCGTCGCGACGGTCCTGGCGCTCCACAACCGTCTGGCCCCGCCGACGATCAACATCGACGACCTGGACCCCGAGGTCGACGCGGACATCGTCCGCGGCGAGCCCCGCGAGCTCCCCCAGGGCACGATCGCCGCGATCAACAACAGCTTCGGCTTCGGCGGCCACAACGTGGTCCTGGCGTTCCGCACGGTCTGATCCCCGTCCGGCACCCGTCCGACGCCGAGGAGGCCCACCCCGAGCACGGGGTGGGCCTCCTTCGTTTTCCCGACACAGCGGGCATCCTTCATATTCTCGTACGAAAGGTATGAACGGGTGCGCGTGTCCCACCCGAACGAGGGATCACCCCGTGTGATGCTGACGCCCGTGCCGCCGCCGGGACCGCTCCTGGTGGCGGCCCTGTGCGGTCGGCGACAGGCGCCGACCGGGAACTCCGCCCGCGAGAGGCGTCACACATGATCCGTCGTCACCAGCTGCGTGGGCGGCCGGGAAGAATCCTGCTCCCCGTGGTGGGCACCTTCACGGTGGCCGCCCTGGCCCTGGGATCGCCACCAGCGGCGAACGCCTTCCAGACAGCCCCGCGCGGGGCCGGGTCCCAGCGGCCGATCGGCCCGGACCCGGTGGTCACCCTGCTCACGCACGGCAACCTGACGATGGCCTCCAACTCGGTGCTGACCTGCGACGACAGCGACGGCACCGTCTGCTCCGACACCGAGGGCTCGAACAACGGCCGGACCATGTTCGTGAAGTCCGACCCCGACGCCCCGGGCCCCAACGCCTCCTCCGCGCGACTGGAGCTGCCGGCGGGCGCCACCGTGCTTTCCGCGCGGCTCTACTGGCAGTTCAACCCCACCGGTACGAGCACCAACGGCACCTCCGGCGACCTCGCCAAGGGCGACCGGGTGTCCTGGAAGGTCCCCGGGTCGAGCGACTACCAGCAGGTCACCGCGGACACCTACGACTACTTCGACCAGAAGGTCGGCGGTACGCCACCGGAGCCGTTGATGGCCGCCGGCGCCGTCAAGGACGTCACCGCCGAGGTCAAGGCGGCGGGAGCGGGGACGTACACCGTCTCCGACATCCAGGCCTGCAGCGGACGCTCCTCCGCCCAGAACCACGGCGGCAACAACGTGGGCTGCTGGGGCGGCTGGTCACTGGTCGTCGCCTACGAGGACCCCGCGCAGCCCCTGCGCTACCTCCAGGTCTGGGACGGCTACCAGCTGCTGCGCGACCCCGACAACCTCGCCACCCTCACCCTGGCCGGCATCCGCACACCGGCCGGCGGCCCGGCGGCGGCCACGATGGGCGTCACCGTCGGGGACGGCGACGCGCCGATCGCCGGCGACCAGGCCCTGGTCGGCTCCGAGGCAGGCAACCTCACCGAGCTGCTGATGCCCGGCCCGACCGGAGTCGCCACCGACAACGCCTTCACCAGCCGCATCGACAACGTCGCCACCGACGGCACCGGCGCCAACATCACCACCCGCACCCCGGCCCCCGTCAACAACTACGGCTACGACGCCCGCATCCTCGACGTGACCGGCAAGATCCCCGCCGGCAGCACTCAGGCCCTGCTCCGGATCAACGGCGCGGGCGACGCGCTGGAACCCCAGGCCGTCTGGCTGGCCCTGGCGGCCCACGAGCCGGACCTGCAGCTCACCAAGGCCAACGACCCGCCCGGCAGCACCACCGACAGCCCGCCCGGACTGGTCGGCCCCGGCGACACCATCACCTACACGTTCACCCTCACCAACAAGCACGCCGACGGCACCACCGACGACCTGGACACGGCCACGGACGTCACCCTCACCGACGAGCTTCCCGCCGGCACCACGTACGTCGACGGCTCCAACCCGGACTGCGCCGTGGAGGGAACCACCGTCACCTGCACCTCCGCCGACCTGGCACCCGGCGCGTCCCGCACCGTCGCGTTCAAGGCGAAGGTCGCGGCCGACACCGCCCCGGGCACGAAGCTGGACGACACCGCCACGGTCGCCTTCCAGGGCAAGCAGACGGGCCGCGACCAGGAGCGCACCAGCAACACCGTGCGCAACACGGTGTCCTCCAAGCCCGCCTACCTCGTCGAGAAGACCGTCGACCGCACCAGCGCCGCCCCCGGCGACAAGGTCGCCTACACCGTCGACATCACCAACAGCGGCAACACCCCGCTCGACGCGCTGACCGTCACCGACGACCTCGGCGAGGTCCTGGACGACGCGACCTACGACGACGACGCCACCGCCACCAGCGGCACCACGGACTACACGGCCCCGAAGCTCAGCTGGACCGGTGACCTGGGGGTCGGCGAGAGCGCCCGGCTGACCTACACCGTCACGGTCAGGAAGCCGGCCGCCGGAGACAAGAAGCTGACCAACACCGTGGTGGGCGACCTGCCCGGCGGCAACTGCCCGGCCGACGGCAGCGACCCGGACTGCACCACCACGACCGACGTCGTCGTACCCCCGACACCCACGCCGACGCCGACGCCCACACCCACACCCACGCCGACGCCGACGCCGACGCCTACATCCACTTCCACACCCACTCCCACGCCTGAGCCGAGCACGAGCACGAGCACCGGCCCGGTTCCGACGGAGAGCGGCGCTCCGGGGCCCGGCCCCGACCAGCTCCCCGACACCGGCTCGCTCGCCGGACCGGCCGCCGTCGCCGCCACGATCGCCGTCGTCCTCGGTGGCGTCCTGGCCTTCACCGCCCGACGCCGAAGCCGGGGCCGTCACTCCTGACCCCTGGACGCGCCGACGGCCTCACCCACCAGGGTGAGGCCGTCCGGCCGTACGGGGAGGGAACGGACCGTCAGACGACCTGGTGCAGCCAGCGGACCGGGGCGCCCTCGCCCGCGTACCGGAAGGGCTCCAGTTCGTCGTCCCAGGGCTTCCCGAGGAGTTTGGCCACCTCGGCCTCCAGCTGCGTCTCGCCCTGGAGGGAGCGCGCCAGGGCGGCCCTCAGCCGGTCCTCGGGGATGAGGATGTCCCCGTGCATGCCGGTGACGGCGTGGAAGATGCCCAGTTCGGGCGTGGCGCTGTAGCGCTCGCCCTCGGCGGTGGGGCAGGGTTCCGCGGTCACCTCGAAGCGGAGCATCTGCCAGCCGCGCAGCGCGGAGGCGAGTTTGGAGGCGGTGCCGGTCTGCCCCTTCCAGGAGAACTCGGCTCTCCAGGTGCCGGGGGACGCCGGCTGGCGGATCCAGTCGAGCTGGACCCTCGCGCCGAGGACACCCGCGACCGCCCATTCGACGTGCGGGCACAGCGCGCGCGGTGCGGAGTGTACGTACAGGACTCCACGTGTCGTCACCGGGACCTCCAGTGTGGGACGAGGTTCGCCTTCCCAGCGGCCTCAGTTAACAGCATCCGGAGCAAATCCTCACAAACCCTCAAAAAGGGGACAGCATGTGACGTGAGGTAATTTACCGGAGCCCGTCGGCGAAGGCGCCTCTGGTTCGACGGGGGAAAAGCTACCGTGCCGCACCGTCATCGGTGTGACGTACGGTCGGTCCGGGGGCCGGTGAACACGAACCTTTCACCCGCCAGGACGCCGAAGGAGGGGCCGAGGATGCGCGGCCGACGCAGATTCCCTACCGCTGCCCGCACTACCGCCCGTACCGCTGTCGCCTCCGGCGCGGCGGCGCTGCTGTGCGTGGGCGTGCTCTCCGGCTGTACGGCCGGGGGGTCGGAGACCGAGGCGGCGAGACGGACGCCGACGACCGCACCCACTCCCTCGCCCACACCGACTCCGACGTCCTTGTGGGACGTCTCCCCCGGCTCGCTCGCGGCCGTCGGCGATTCCGTCACCCGCGCCTTCGACGCCTGCGCGGTCCTGGCCGACTGCCCCGAGGCGTCCTGGGCGACCGGGACGGACGCGGCCGTCAACAGCCTGGCGCTGCGGCTGCTCGGCCCGGAGAAGGCCGCCACCCGCAGCTGGAACCTGGCGCGGACGGGTGCGCGGATGGCGGAGCTGCCGGAGCAGATGGCGGGGGCGGCGGCCGAGAAGCCGGAGCTCGTGACGGTGATGATGGGCGCCAACGACGCCTGCCGGCCCACGCCGGAACTCATGACGCCGGTCGCCGACTTCCGCTTCTCCTTCGAGACGGCGCTGGCCCGGCTGCGGGCGGGCGCGCCGAAGGCGCAGGTGTACGTGTCGAGCGTGCCGGACCTGAAGCACCTGTGGGCGACGGGGCGGCTCAACCCGGCGGGTCTGCAGGTGTGGAAGCTGGGGATCTGCGGCTCGATGCTCGCGGACGCGGAGGACCTGGGTCCGGCGGCGGAGCGGCGGCGGACGGCGGTGCGGGAGCGGGTGGTGGCGTACAACGAGGTCCTGGAGGAGGTCTGCGCCGAGGACGAGCGCTGCCGGTACGACGGCGGCGCGGTCTTCGGCTTCCGCTTCGGCGACGGGCAGTTGAGCCCGTGGGACTGGTTCCATCCGAGCCGGGACGGTCAGGCGCGGCTCGCGGAGCTCGCGTACCGGCGGATCACGAAGGAGTGAGGAACCCCGGGACGGTTGTCAGGTGCCGTCCCGGGGCCCGGTCATGGGGGGATCCGGTGGTCAGATCTCCAGGGTGGTGGTCAGGCGGGCGTCCGTGAGGGAGTGGGCCGCCAGGACCTCGTAGGCGCCGGTGACGAAGGCCCAGTCGTTCTTCTCCTCGTCCCAGATCTCGAAGGCGCGGCGGGGCAGCGCGATCTCGGTCTCGACGGTCTCGCCGGGCGCGGCCTCGACGTTCGCGAAGCCGGCCAGCCAGCGCGCCGGGCGGTCGACGACGTCCGCCCCGGGGGCCAGGTAGATCTGGACGATCTCGCGGCCGGTGCGGTCGCCGGTGTTGGTGAGCCGGACGGTGACCGCATCGGGTCCCGCGGTGAGGGAGTCGTACGACCAGGTGGTGTAGCCGAGGCCGTGGCCGAAGGGGTACGCGGGGACGGCGCCGGCCTTGTCCCAGGCGCGGTAGCCGATGAAGACGCCCTCGGTGTAGTCGAGTACGCCCTCGGTGGGGGTGACCTCGGTGACGGGGACGTCGGCGAGGGCGGCGGGCCAGGTGGTGGGGAGGCGGCCGCCGGGCTCCTCGGCGCCGGTGAGGACGTCGGCGAGGGCGTCGCCGCCTTCCTGGCCGGGGAACCAGCTGAGGAGGATCGCGGCCACGTCCTCGCGCCACGGCATCTCGACCGGGGAGCCGGCGTTGACCACGACGACGGTGTTCGGGTTGGCGGCGGCGACGGCGCGGACGAGCTCGTCCTGGCGGCCGGGGAGGGCGAGGTCCTTGCGGTCGAAGCCCTCGGACTCGACGCGCTCGGTGGTGGCGACGACCACGACGGCGGTGTCTGCGGTGCGGGCGGCCTCGACGGCTTCGGCGATCAGTTCGTCGGGGTCACGGCGCGGACCGAGGTGGACGAAGGAGAACATGACGGCCGGCAGCGGCGCCTCGAACTCCTTGTTCAGGGTGTGGCGCAGGGAGACCTCGACGGTCTCGCCGGCGGTGAGGGTGACCTTGGCGCGTTCGACCGGGGAGCCGAAGAAGGCTTCGAAGGGGTCGCTCTCGGCGCCCATCGCCTGGACGCCGTCGAAGACGGTGACGCCGCCGACGGAGAGGACGAAGGCGCCGAGGCCGCGGGTGCCGAAGGAGTGCTCGCCGGACTCGCGCGGGGTGAAGGTGCCGAGTACCTCGATGGAGGCGAGGGCCTCGTGGGTGACGCCGGCGGGCAGGTCGTCGCCGATCCACTGGACCTGGCCGTTGGGCAGGGAGCCCTCGCCGAGGACGCGGCCCTCGGCGTCGCGGCAGCGGGCGCGGAGGGTGAAGCCCAGGTCGGCGGGGGTGAGTTCGTCGCTCGGGTCGGCGCCGACGGTGAAGGTGAGCGCGCCGTCGGGCAGGGCGGCGGTGAGGCCGGCGAGCGGGGAGACGATGTGCTCGGGGAAGACCTGGGCGGAGCCGCCGCCGAGGACGCGGGCGTCGCGGGCGGCGGCGCCGGAGAGGGCGACCGTGCCGTTCTTCAGGGGCAGCGCGGCGTTCTCGTTGCGGACGAGGACGAAGCCGCGGCGGGCGATCTCGCGGGCGAGGGCGTCGCCGTCGATGGCGGCCGGGAGTTCGGTGACGGCCGCCGGGGCGCCTTCGAGGGCGCCGACGCGGGCGGCGAGCCGCAGGACGTTGCGTACGGCCGCGTCGACGGTGGACTCCTCGACCTCGCCGGCGCGGACGGCGGCGGCGAGGGCCTCGCCGTAGACGGTGACGGGGCCGGGCATGGCGACGTCGAGGCCGCCCTCGATGTCGCCGGTGGTGGAGCGGGCGGCCATCCAGTCGGAGACGTTGTAGCCGTCGAAGCCCCACTCGCCCCGCAGGACCTCGTTGACGAGGTAGCGGTGCTCGGTCATCGTCACGCCGTTGACCTGGTTGTAGGCGGTCATGATGCCCCAGGGGTGGGCGTTCTTGACGATGGCCTCGAAGGGCGCGAGGTAGAGCTCGCGGAGGGGGCGCGCGGCGATCTTGTTGTCGACGGTGAAGCGGTCGGTCTCGGCGTCGTTGGCGACGAAGTGCTTGACGGTGGTGCCGACGCCGCCGTCCTGGACGCCCTGGACGTAGCCGGTGCCGATCTCGCCCGTGAGGTACGGGTCCTCGCTGTACGCCTCGAAGTGGCGGCCGCCGAGCGGCGTGCGGTGCAGGTTGACGGTGGGGGCGAGGAGGACGTGGACGCCCTTGCGGCGGGCCTCCTGCGCGAGGAGCCGGCCGGCGCGGCGGGCGAGCGCGGGGTCCCAGGCGGCGGCGAGCGCGGTCGGGGACGGCAGGGCGACGGACGGGTCGTCGGCGGTCCAGCGGACGCCGCGGACGCCGATGGGGCCGTCGGACATGACCAGGGAGCTCAGCCCGATCTCCGGCAGCGCGGGCAGGGACCACATGTCCTGGCCGCCGAGCAGCCGGGTCTTGGTGTCCAGGTCGAGCTTGGCGAGCGCCGCCTCGACGGCGGCCTCCCTGGTGATCTCCGCGCCGGTGGTGTCCGCGCTGGTGCCCGTGGTCGTCGCCGCCATGGCCGTACCTCCTCATTGACGTACCCCGATGGCCCCATCGTGCACCCACTTACCTGTAGATCGGTAGGTGACGTTATCATTCCGTTATATTCGGCGAGGCGGTACGGTCTCGGCAGGACGTCAGGAGAGGGGGCCGCGGCGATGGTGCGGGCCAGGAGCGAGGAGCGGCGTGCGGAGATCCTGCGGGCCACCCTCGAAGTGATCGCCGAGCGCGGCTACCGGGGCGCCACCCTCGGCTCCGTCGCCGAGCGCGTCGGGCTGACCCAACAGGGGCTGCTGCACTACTTCCCGACGAAGGAGGCCCTGCTCATCGCGGTCCTGGAGGAGCGCGACCGCTGGGACACCAGCGGCGGCAGGGACCGCGAGAACTGGCGGCTCGACCTCATGGAGTCCCTCGTCGAGTACAACGCGATGCGGCCGGGGATCGTGCAGACCTTCTCCGCCCTGCTCGGCGAGAGCGTCACGGACGGACACCCGGCGCGGGAGTTCTTCACCGAGCGGTACGGGCAGGTGCGGGCGAGCATGGCGGACGTGCTGCGCCTGGAGTTCGGCGACCGGCTGCCGAGCGGGCTCACCCCCGAGCAGGCGGCGCCACTCCTGACGGCCGTCGTGGACGGTCTCCAGTACCAGTGGCTCCTCGACCCGGCGGCGGTGGACATGCCGGCCGCCTTCCACGACTTCCTGCGGCTGCTGCGCGGGGACGAGGGCCCGAAGAGCTAGGCCGTGTCCGGAAAGTCCCGCCTGAGCCGCGACGCCTGGCACGCACGCTCGCCGCGTTGCCGAAATGCCCACGTAGCTCCGCTACGAGGGCATCCCGGCGCCTTGCGATCGCACGCACCAGACGCCGCGGCTCCTGCCCTCCGGGCAGACGGCGCTACTTTCCGGACACGACCTAGCGGGCGACCGCCGCCAGGTCCTCGCCGAGCCGGGCCGGGTCCCCGGTCAGGGTCGCGTGGACGGCCTCCAGGACGGGGAGCTTCGCCGTCGCCGTGGCCAGGGCGACGTCCTTCGCGGCGAGCGCGACCGGGAAGTGCACGCCGGTGGCGGTGGCCCTGCCGACGGCTCCGGCGAGCGGGCCCTCGGCGAGGGTGCGCAGCGCGAGTTCGCGGGGCAGGCCGAGGGTGCCGGCGAGCGCGAGGGCCTCGCCGATCAGGGCGACGCCGCCGATCACGGCGTTGATGAGGACCAGTTTGAGCGCGGCGCCCGTGCCGGGGCCGCCGCACGGCGTGGTCTCGCCGAGCCGGTCGAGGACGGCGGCGACGGGCGTGGTGTCGCCGCCCGCGAGGATGATCAGCTCCCCGGCGGCCGCCCGGTCCACGCTGCCCATGACGGGCGCGTCGATCAGGGTGACCCCGTCGGGGAGCCGGGCGGCGAGCGCGCGGACGGTGTCCGGGCCGACGGTCGAGGTGTCGATCCAGTGGGTGCCGGGGCGCAGCGCCGGGATCAGCTCGTCGGCGACGGCAAGCGCGGCGGCCGGGTCGGCGAGCATCGTGACGACGACGTCGGCGTCGCGGACGGCCTCGGCGGGGCTCGCGGCGCGGACGGCCCCGTCGGCGACGAGGGAGTCCGCCTTGGCGGCCGTGCGGTTCCAGACGGTCAGCGGGTGACCGGCGTCGAGGAGGCGGCGGGCCATCGGGAGGCCCATGGAGCCGAGGCCGAGGAAGGCGATCTTCTGCGTCGTGTTGCCCGTGTCGTTGTCCATGCCGTCGACGCTAGGGCGGGCCGAGTCATGCGACAAGCGAATGTCTCGCATGGTCCCCATGCAGAATGGACATGTGAACGGTCATGTCCTGTACGAGGTCTTCCTCGCCGTCGCCCGCGAGGGTTCCTTCACCGCCGCCGCCCGCGTCCTCGGCTACACCCAGTCCGCCGTCTCCCGTCAGGTCCAGTCCCTGGAGGACGAGACGGGCGCGGCGCTCTTCGAGCGGCTGCCGCGCGGGGTGCGGCTGACCGAGGCGGGGCGGGTGCTGCTGCCGCACGCCGAGGCCGTGCGGGACCGGCTGGTCGCGGCCCGGGCCGAACTGGAGGCGCTGCGCACCCTGGAGGGCGGGCTGCTCCGGCTCGGTTCGTTCTCCAGCGCCAACGCGGCGCTCGTCCCCCGCGCGCAGGCGGCGTTCCGGGCCCGGCATCCGGGCGTGGCCGTCGCCCGTACCGAGGGCCCTTCGGTGAAGCATCTGGCGCTGCTCGCCGCCGGCGAGCAGGACCTGGCGGTGGTCAGCCCGGCCCTCGGCACTCCCCCGCCGGAGGGCGTGACGCTCCATCACCTTCTCGACGAGCCGATGCTGGTGGCCCTGGAGCCGGGGCATCCGCACGCGGGGCGGCGGGCGGTGCGGCTCGCGGAGCTCGCCGACGAGGAGTGGATCGTCGGTGCCGAGCGCCTGGAGGACACCCTCTTCCGGCCGGCCGTCGCCGCCGGGTTCCGGCCGCGCACCGGGCTGCTGGCCCACGACTGGATCGCCAAGCTCGGGGCGGTCGCCGCCGGTCTGGGCATCACCCTCGTACCGGCGCTCGCGGCGGCGGCCGTACGGCGGGACGTCACGCTCGTCACGATCCACCCGGACGACGTCCCGTACCGCCGGATCTGCGCCGCGACCCCGCCCACCCCGACCGTGGCGGCGGCCGCCTTCCTGGAGCAGCTGCGGGAGACGGCGGAGGCGCTGCGGGACACCCCCTAGGGGTGCGGGATGATGGCGGTCATGATCGTCGCAGCCACGCAGTTCGCCCCGGTCGCCGGGGACATCGACGCCAACGTCCGTACGATCGCGGGGCTCGTCCGGGCCGCCGGGGCCGAGGGGGCCCGGGTGGTCGTCTTCGCCGAGCTCTGCCTGACCGGGTACGAGCCGTCCCTGATCCGGGACACCCCCGGTCTCGTCCTCACCGAGGACGACCCGCGTCTCGCACCCGTACGGGAGGCCTGCCGGGAGGTCGCGGCGGCGGCCGTGGTCAACGGTCCCGTGCGGACGGCCGACGGGCGGACCGGGGTCACCTCGCTGGTCATCGGGCCCGACGGCACGCTCCTCACCCGCTACGACAAGCAGCATCTGTACGGGGTCGAGGAGGAGGTCTTCGCGCCGGGCGCCGCCGACGGGCGGTTCGCGCTGGACGGGGTCCGGTTCGCGACGGCCACCTGCTACGACAACCGTTTCCCGGCGCTGGCCGAGCGGGCCGTGGCCGACGACTGCACGGTGTATCTGGCGAGTTCGGTGCTCTCCGCCGACAACGACTCGTTCGAGAAGGTGTATCCGGTACGGGCCCGGGACTTCGGCCTGTACGTGGTCCTCGGCAACGTCCTCGGCGCCAACGAGGACGGGGTGGGCGTTGGCCGGGCCGGGGCCTGGGGCCCGGACGGGGAGCGGCTCGCCGACGCGGGGACGGACACGGCGGGGTTCGTGCTCGCCGAGGTCGGCTGAGGACGTTCGCAGCTGAACGCGCCGGAGCCGGGCGGTCGTGGGACATACGACCGCCCGGCTCCGGTGGACCGTCACGGGACCCCCGGCCCGTGACGGTGCCCCGCCCCCGTTACGGGGCGCTCAGGCCCAGCGTGTACGCGCCGGAACCGCTGTACGCGTGGATCACGTACCGGTAGTAGCCCGCGGTGCCGTAGTAGCTGGTGTCCTCGTCGGCGGTCGCCGTGCCGCCGACCGCCACGTCCGCCCAGGCCGACCCGTTCCACTTCTGCAGGTAGAGGTCGAAGTCGGTGCCGGCCGGGCCGCGCAGGCAGCCCACGTGGGTGCCGGCGGTCGCCGAGTAGTAGTACGAGCCGTCGGGCTGGGCCGCGGCCTGACCGGACGTCAGGCTGCCCTGGTAGCTGTACTCGGTGTTGGCGCAGCCGGTGGGCGGGGTCGTGGTGCCGACCGCCAGCTGGTAGGCGACGGTGTGGGTGGCGGAGCCCGTACCGGTGACGGTGATCGGGTAGGTGCCGTTGGCCGTGCCGGCCGCGACCTGCACGGTCATCGTGGAGGAGGAGCCGGAGGTCACCGAGGTGGGGCTGAAGGAGACGGTGACGCCGCTCGGGGCGCCGCTCGCGGAGAGCTGGACCGTCTGCGCGCTGCCACCGGTGGTGCTGGTGTTCACCGTCGAGGTGACGGAGGCACCCGGCTGGACCGAGCCCGTGGACGGGTTCAGGGCGAGCGAGAAGTCCGGCGTGGTGGTGCCGCCGCAGTCGGTCTCACCGGACTGGGCGGGGACGCCGATCGCGTTCCACGCGGACTTCACCGCGTTGCACTCGACGCTGCCGTAGGTGTTCTTGGCGCTGGTCAGGGTCGCCTTGCGGGCGGCGAGGTGGTTCCAGGAGGAGGTCTTCATGAGCAGCGCGCCCATGAAGATCTTGCCGGCCTTCTGGATGCCGACGCCGGTCACGGAGGACGGACCGCCGGAACATATCGGGCTGTTGGGCTTGCCGCCGCCCGGGTTGGAGCCCTCGGCGAGGAGGTAGAACCAGTGGTTCTGCGGGCCGGCCGCGGCGTGCACCTCGGTGCCCGAGCTCAACTGGGGGTAGCAGTTGGGGTCGTTGCCGATGAGCGACGGGTTGTACATGTTGCGGATCGGCTGGTTGTTGCCGGTGAAGTTCAGCTTCTCGCCGACGGTGTAGTCGGGGGTGTCGTTCGGGTTGTTGGCGTAGTGCTCGGTGAGCGCGCCGAAGATGTCGCCCGTCGACTCGTTCAGGCCGCCGTTCTCGTTGGACGAGCCGGAGCTGCCCGGGGTCCGGTCGAAGATCTCGTGGCCGTACTCGTGCGCCACGACATCGATACCGGTGAGCTGGTTGGTGCCGTTCTGGTTGCGGCCGTACGTGGTCTTCGTACCGTCGTAGTAGGCGTTGACCTCGCTCAGTCCGGCGCGGGCCGGGACCATGCCGCCCTGACCGTTCTGGCCGTTGTAGCCGAACCACTCCTTGAGCATGGAGTGTTCCTTCTGCGCCGCGTACATGATGTCGACGCAGGCGGTGACCAGGTCGTTGGCGCCGTTGTTGCCCCACGGCGAGGAGCCCGTGTACGCGCTGCCGTTCTGGCCGCCGCACTTGAAGGCGCCGCGGCTCGTGTCGGTCATGGAGCTCGCGGCGGTGTCGATGGCGACGTTGCCGTTGTGGTAGCCGCGGCCGTCGGCGTGCAGGATCTTGTCGGTGGCCTGGGCGACGGCACCGGTACGCGCGTCGACGAACGTGTCGAGGGAGCTCGGCGCGTCCTGCGCGCTGCGGCCGATGACCAGGGTGTGCCAGGTCAGGACGGCCTTGCCGCCCTTGAGGAGCACGGTCAGCTCGGGGGCGCTCGCGGACTCGACCGAGGCCAGCTGCTTCCGGGCGGTGGCGAGGGCCGCGCCGGCGGTCACCTTGGCCTGGGTGGCGACCTTGATGGCGGGAGCCTTGGCGCCGGTCACCTCACGGACCTTGCCGGAGCTGTCGGAGACGACGACCGCGTCTCCGCCGACGACGGGGAGGCCGCGGTAGGTGCGCTCGTACGACGCGTAGTACAGGCCGTTCGCCCAGGGGGTGACGGACGTCCGGACGAGTTCCTCGTCGGCGCCGTGCCGCAGCTCGTCGAGGCCGCTGTCCGCGGCCCGGTCGGCGGCGGCCAGCGCGAGCGACTTGCCCTGCCCGGGCGGTACGGGCTGGGCCTGCGGCGCCGCGGCGGCCGGGGCGGCGGCGGTGGCCGGTCCGGCGAGGGCGGTCGCGAGGCTCGCCGAGAGCGCCAGGGCGGCCACGGTCGCCGTGAGTCTGGTGGGGTGCAACGTACGCTCCGATCGGGGTGTGGATCAGGGTGGGGGAGACGGATCGTCGCGCCGAGTATGGGCGTGGACATGGCCAGTTCGGGACATCTCATCCGGCATAAGACGCGGGTTATGGTGCGCCCGTGCCGTGCTGCGTACGCTGCTGAAATGCAGCTGGAGTTGAGGCATCTTGAGGCCGTCTGCCGGATAGCGGAAGCGGGCAGTCTGGGGCGCGCGGCCGGGCGGCTCGGGGTCTCGCAGCCGGCTCTCTCGGCGCAGCTGCGCCGGATCGAACGGGTCGCGGGCGGGGAGCTGTTCCTGCGCGGCCGGCACGGTGTGGAGCCCACCCCGCTGGGCGAGTTCGTGCTCTCCAAGGCACGGCTCGTCCTCGGCGAGATGGACGCTCTGGCCGCCGGGGCGCGGGCCGTCGCCCCGCACACCCCGCTGCGCCTCGGCTGCATCCTGCTCGTGCTCGTCGACGGGCTGCTGGGGCAGCTGGAGCAGGTCATGGCGGGGCAGGACATCGCGGTGACCGTGGAGCACTCGGCGACGACACTGACCCGGCAGCTCGGCGCGGGACGGTACGACGCCGTGCTGTACGGGGAGGTCAACGACCACGAGGTGCCGCTGCCGGAGGGGACGACGGCCCGGACCCTGGTGCCCAAGGAGCCGTTCTGCGTGCGGCTGTCGGCCGCGCACCCGCTGGCCGCCAAGGACCGGATCGCGCTGGCCGAGCTGGCGGGCGAGGACTGGATGACGCTGGTGGAGGACGACGACGGCGGGCCGGAGGCGCTCGTCGCGGCCTGCGCGAAGGCCGGGTTCACGCCCTCGCTGCGGCACCGGGTGGCCGACCGGAAGATGCACTACGACCTGATCGCGGCGGGCCGGGCGATCTCGATGAGCCAGCCGACGGCCCCGCCCACGCCGGGCACGGTGCTGCGCCCGCTGGAGGGCGACCCGGTCATGGGGCGGATCCGGCTCGCCTGGAACCGGGCGGCGGTCCCGGCCCCGCACGCGGAGCTGCTGTACCGGGCGGCGGTCCGGGCCTATCTGGCGAACGTGGACAACAACGCCTTCTACCGGACCTGGTGGGACGCGCGGCCGGAGCTGCACCCGGTCCTGGAGGGCTGAGGCTCCTGAGACGCGTAAGGCGCCCCGGCCCTGGAGGGCTGAGGCGCCTGAGGCGCGTGAGGCGCCCGAGGACCGGGGGCTCCTCCGGGGGTCAGAAGTGCTGCGGCCGGTGGAGCGGGGGCACGGCGTGCCCGTCCCGGTGGTCGTCCCGGTCGTCGTCCTCGTCCTCGCCGGCCGTCTCGCCACGCAGGTCGCGGGCCATCAGGGTGGCTCCGGCGACTGCTCCGGGCATCAGGAAGACGGCGACGAACGGCACCAGGAAGGCGAGGGTCAGCGGCACGCCGAAGCCGAGGGTGGCCATGCGGCGCCCGCGCAGCAGCGCGAGACGCTCCTTGAGCTCGACGCCCCGGCGCTGGAGCGCGACGGCCGTGAGCTCCTCGGCGAGGAAGAAGCCGGAGACGCAGAAGCCGAGGACGGGGACGACGGTCTGGCCGACCACCGGGATGAAACCGCAGGCGAAGAGCAGGATGCCGTAGAACGCGACCCGCAGCAGGACCCGCAGGCTGTCCCGGGCCGAGATCCACAGCTCGCGCCAGAGCGGGAGCCCGGACTCGGGCACGTCGCCGCCCTCGCTGCGGTCGACCTCCTCGGAGAGGGACTCGTAGAAGGGCTGGCCGACGAGGAGGGTGACGGCGGTGAAGGTGATGACCGCGAGGAAGAGCCCGAAGACGAAGACGAGGCCCGTGAGCGTGCCCCGGAACATCCCGAGCCAGGGCGAGGTCCAGTCGTCGGCGAACGGCGTCAGCCAGGCCACCAGGTCGTCGGCTCCGTAGCCGAGGCCGACGAGCGCGCCCGCGTAGAGGACGAGGGCCACGAGCCCGGGCAAGAGCCCGAATCCGAACCACCGTCCGTGCCGGCCGACCCACTTCTGGCCCTGTACCAGGTACCTGAAACCCACCCCGAGATCACGCATGGGAGCCAGCCTACTGACGAACGCGGTGAGGGCCGCACCCCGGTCGGTCGGGGTGCGGCCCTCACTCAGTGTGCCGGTCCGGAGCTCAGACGGCGAGCTCGACCGTGATGTTCCCGCGGGTCGCCTTGGAGTACGGGCAGACCTGGTGGGCCTTCTCGATCAGGCTCTTGGCGGTCTCGACGTCCACGTTCGGGATGGTCGCCGAGATCTTGACGATGATGCCGAAGCCGTCGTCGTTCTTGCCGATGCCCACCTCGGCGGTGACCGTCGAGCCGGAGATGTCGGCGTTCTCGTTGCGGGCGACGACGCCGAGCGCGCCCTGGAAGCAGGCGCTGTAGCCCGCCGCGAAGAGCTGCTCGGGGTTGGTGCCGGCGCCGGAGCCGCCCATGGCCTTCGGCGGGTTGACGACGACGTCGAGCTGGCCGTCGTCGGTGGCGACACGGCCGTCACGCCCGTTCTCGGCGGTGGCGACGGCGGTGTAGAGAACGTCGGAGTGCTGGATCGACATGCGAGGTACTTCCTTCATGGGTTCGCCGCGACTCGCGCCCACGATCGCGACGGCTGAGGGAAGACTAGCGGGTCACCGAAACGATCATCTTTCCGGTGTTGTCCCCGCGGAGCAGTCCGAGGAAGGCGTCCACGCCGTTCTCGATGCCGTCCACGAAGGTCTCGCGGTGCTTCAGCTCGCCGGAGGCGAGCCAGCCGCCGACTTCCTGGACGAACTGGTTCTGCAGGCCGTAGTGGTCGCCGACGAGGACGCCCTGGAGGCGCAGCCGCTTGCCGATGATCATCGCCATGTTGCGCGGGCCGGGGACCGGCTCCGTGTCGTTGTACTGGGCGATCATGCCGCAGATGGTGGCGCGGCCGTGCACGTTGAGCGAGGAGATCGCGGCTTCGAGGTGGTCGCCGCCGACGTTGTCGAAGTAGACGTCGATGCCGTCCGGGGCGGCCTCGCGGAGCTGGTCCTTGACCGGGCCGTTCTTGTAGTTGAAGGCCGCGTCGAAGCCGAGCTCCTCGACGAGGAACTTCACCTTCTCGTCGGAGCCGGCGGAGCCGATGACCCGGGAGGCGCCCTTGAGCCGCGCCATCTGGCCGACCTGGCTGCCGACGGCCCCGGCCGCGCCGGAGACGAAGACGGCGTCGCCCTCCTTGAAGGAGGCGACCTCGAAGAGGCCCGCGTAGGCCGTGAGGCCGGTCATGCCGAGCACGCCGAGGTAGGCGGAGAGGGGGGCGAGCGCCGGGTCGACCTTGGTCGCCTGCTGCGCCGGGACGTCGGCGTACTCGCGCCAGCCGAGGCCGTGCAGGACGTGGTCGCCGACGGCGAAGCCCTCCGCGTTGGACGCGACGACCTCGCCGACCGCGCCGCCGTCCATGGGGCGGTCCAGCTGGAACGGCGGGATGTACGACTTCACGTCGTTCATCCGGCCCCGCATGTACGGGTCGACGGAGAAGTGCAGGTTGCGCACGAGGATGCGGCCCTCGGCGGGCTCGGTGACCGGGACCTCGCGCAGGGCGAAGTCGGCGGCGGTCGGCCAGCCGTGCGGACGGGCGACGAGGTGCCACTCACGGCTGGACGCGGGAAGAACGGACATGAGCACGGCCTCCAGGCAAAGCTTCAGAACGAAAAAGATTCACTGACTGAAACAACCATGCGCCTTGATATTTCATGTTGTCAAGTATCTGGGTAGGATGACGCCCATGGCCACCTCACGCACGGACCCCCTGACCCTCGAAGTCGTCGAGCTGATCGGCACGGTCGTGGCGCGCTACTACGAGGAGTACGAGCAGGCGGCCGCTCAGCACTCGCTGACCGGCGCGCAGGCCCGGGTCCTCGGGCTGCTCTCGCTCGACCCGCTGCCGATGCGCAGGATCGCCCAGAAGCTGAAGTGCGAGCCGTCCAACATCACGGGGATAGTCGACCGTCTGGAGGCCCGCGGCCTCGTCGAGCGCCGTCCCGACCCGGACGACCGCCGGGTCAAGCTGGCTGTCCCCACGGACGAGGGCCAGGACACCGCCCGGCGGCTGCGCGAGTCCCTGGACTTCGCCCGCGAGCCCCTCGGCGAGCTGACCGAGGTCGAGCGGACCCTCCTGCGGGACCTGCTGAAGCGGATGCTCGGCACGGACGCGATCTAGATCCTGCCCGCCGGACAGGCTCCAGGGCCGGTCAGGCGCTGGACCACGCGCTCAGACGCACCACCAGAGGAAGCGGGTGCAGGGCGTCTCGGTCGGGGTCGGCGTGGAGCTCGGGGTCGTCGTCGCCGTGGGCGTCCCGGACGGCGAGCCGCTCGGGGTGGGCCCCGTGCGCGTGGGCTTCGGCGTCGCCGTGCCCGAGGCGGTCGGCGTGCCGGGCTGTGTGACGTCCGGTGTGGCGGACGGGGACGCCGAGCGGGTGGGCGTCGGCGATTCCGCCGGGCCGTCGCCGGAACCCTCCCCCGTACCGGAACCGGAGCCCGTACCCGAGCCGGATCCCGAGCCCGAGCCCGTACCGGAACCCGTACCCGAGCCCGTACCGGAACCGGATCCCGAACCCGTACCCGATCCCGTGCCCACCTGGTGCTCGCGGGTGGGCGCGTGCGTGCTCGGGGCGTCCGTGACCGGGGACGGGCCGGAGCCGTCCGGCGGCGCGGCGCTCTCCGTGGTCTCGTTCGGGGTCGGCGACAGCGGGGTCTCGACGACCTCCTGCTCCCGCACGGCCGTGGCCGCGCCGCTCGCCTCCGGCTCCTGCAGAGCCAGCTGGACCACACCCAGGGTCCCGGCCGCGAGCACCACGCCCAGCGTCCCGAGGAGCGCCGTACGCCCCCGGCGCGGCCGCGCCCTTCTGCTCCCGCGCGACGCGGACCGGCCCCGCGCGGCGGTGCGGGCGGCGCGACGGCCGCCCGTCGCGGGCCGCGGCGGCTCCACGACGTCCAGTTCGTAGACGTACTCGGGCTCGGCGGGCGGAACGGGTATGTGGGGGGTCTCGTACCGCAGTTCCTCGACGGGGGTCCCGCACCCTGCACAGGCGAGGGCCCCGTTGAGATGCCGCCGGCACGCGTGGCAGTAGTCCATGGGGCCCGCAGGCTATGCGGCGCGACGCGGCGGCAGGTAGGCGCGGAAGTGAGGATCCTGTGAGGAAACCGCAGGTCGTCGGCGGTGCGTCGCGATTCTC
This sequence comes from Streptomyces sp. NPDC056169, assembly GCF_042268445.1. NCBI lineage: Bacteria > Bacillati > Actinomycetota > Actinomycetes > Kitasatosporales > Streptomycetaceae > Streptomyces > Streptomyces sp. NPDC056169. The sequence continues at coordinate 344,035 of NZ_JBHJUO010000011.1, forward strand.
CCGCTTCGGTCAGGAACGTCTCCGGGCCCGGCGCCGCGACCCCCGCCGTCCCGCGGGTGGCCCCGGGCGGCGCAGCCCAGCGCGCGCCGGGCCCGGGGCGGTCGCACGATGCGAACTAGGACCTGTCCGGTCGATCAGGGTCGGGGAGGTCCTGGGACCGCGCAACGCGAAACACCTCGCCCGTGCCAGCACCGCATTCCGGAGGATCCGCCGTGACCGTCAGCCTTGAGCAACTGCGCCGTTGCCATGTCGCCGTCGACCTGGGGGCCGCTCGCACCCGGGTCTACGTCAAGGGCGCCGGACTCGTCGTCGACGAGCCCAGCGTCGCCGCCGTCAACACCCGTACAGGAGCGCTGATCGCCGTCGGCGCGCTGGCGGAGAAGATGACGGGCCGCACCCCCGACTACATCCGGGTCGTCCGCCCCGTCTCCGGCGGCACGGTCGTCGACATCGAGATGGCGCAGCGGATGCTCCGTCACCTCCTCGGCGAGAAGCTGCGCCGTCAGCTCCGCCGCAAGCCGCGGCTGCGCGCGGCGGCCTGCACGCCCCACGACAGCGACCCCCTCGCGCAGCGCGCCGCCGTGGAGACCCTCGTCGGGCTCGGCGCGCGCCGGGTCGAGCTGGTCGACACCCTGATCGCCGCGGCCGTGGGCTGCGGGCTCCCGGTCGAGCAGCCGACCGCGACCATGATCCTGGTGTGCGGGGCGGCGACCACGCAGGTCGCGGTCCTCTCGCTCGGCTCGATCGTCACGGCCGAGCGGATGCCGATCGGCGGCGACGCCATCGACCACGCCGTCATCCAGCACCTGCGCCACCACCACGAGCTGATGCTGCCGAGCCAGTCGGTGCGCCCGCTCCAGCTCGCCCTCAGCGGCAACGGCCTGACGCCGCACGGTCCGGCCTCCACGGAGATCCACGGCCGGGACGTCGCCACGGGCCTGGCCCGCTCGGTGACCGTCGACACCGCCGCCGTACGGGAGGCGATCCACACCCCGCTGACGGCGGTCCTCGACGGCATCGGGAAGGTGCTGCGCGACTGCCCGCCGGACCTGGTGGCCGACCTCGCGGACCGCGGGATCATGATGGTCGGCGGCAGCGCCCTGCTGCCGGGCCTCGACCAGATGCTGCGCGAGGCGACCGGCATGCCGGTGCACATCGCCGAACGGCCCGACGTGTGCGCGGTCCTGGGCCTCGGAGCGATGCTGGAGGGCAAGGTGCAGCCGATGGTCCTCGACCCGCTGGCGGTGCGCGACCCGCTCGCCGACGACGACTGATCTCGCCGACCCTTCGAAATCACCCTGTTCGTACGACAATGAGACCATGACGATCATGGGCGAGGACGTGGACGGCATCGATGAGGACGGCACCCGCCTGCCCTTGCTGCTCGAAGCGGTCCTCAGCGTCGGCACGGATCTCGAACTCCACGCCACCCTCCAGCACCTCGTGGACTCGGCGACCGAGCTGGCGGGGGCCCGCTACGGGGCGCGGGGGGGGGGGGGCCCCCCGGGGGGGGGGGGGGGGCCGGGGGTTTACAGCCGCCGGAACCACCGCCCCCCGGCGCGGGGGGGGCGGGGCCCCCACCGGGGCACC